>PNMH01000068.1 GCA_013823505.1 Polaromonas sp.
CAGCTGGCCCGCGGCCGCGAGTTCGAACCGTTTGACCGCAGCCTGGACGTGCAGGTCTCGCGCCTGCGCAAGCTGATCGAAGAAGACGCCGCTTCGCCGCGCTACCTGCAGACCGTGTGGGGCGTGGGCTACGTGTTCGTGCCCGATGGCAGCAGCTGATGTACGACGAGTCGCGCGTACCGTTTGAGACCCAGCCCACCTCGCTGGAGACGGCTCCGGCCCCGCTCGAATCCCGCCCGCCGCGGGAGGTGAGCCTGTTCTGGCGCACGTTCTTCCTGCTGGCGATGCTGCTGGTGGGCTGCATCGTGGCCTGGTTGCAAACCTTCCGTGCGCTGGAGTTCGAACCCCGGGTGCTGCAAAGCGCCCAGCAACTGGCCTCGCTGGTGAACCTCAGCCGGGCTGCGCTGGTGCACTCGGACTCGATTGCCCGGGTTTCTCTGGTCAAGACCCTGGCCGACGAAGAAGGCGTGCGCATCGCACCGCGCGAACCGACCGACAAATACCGCCTGTACGACGCCGACTCGCTCAGCCGCAGCGTGAGTGAGCGGCTGCGGACCCGCCTGGGCCCCGGCACCGTGGTGGCCAGCGAGGTGAACGGTGCGCAAGGCCTGTGGATCGGCTTCACCATCGATGACGACCCCTATTGGCTGCAAACCGACCCCGCCCGCCTGGGGCTGGTGGCGGGCACCACCTGGCTGATCTGGCTGGGCACGGCAGCCGTTCTGTCGCTCGCCGGCGCGGCGCTGATCGCGCGGCTGATCAACCGCCCCTTGAAGAACCTCTCGTTCGCGGCCAGCCGCTTGCGCGAAGGCGACTTCAACGCCAGCCAGCTGAGCGAGGCCGTGGCCACCAGTGAAATCCGGGAGGTGAACATCGGTTTCAACCGCATGGCGCAGCGGCTCTCCAAGATCGAACAGGACCGCGCGCTCATGCTGGCCGGCATCTCGCACGACCTGCGCACGCCGCTGGCGCGCCTGCGGCTGGAAACCGAAATGAGCGTGACCGACCCCCAGGCGCGCGAGCACATGGCGGCCGACATCGAGCAGGTCAACGCCATCATCGACAAATTCCTCGACTACGCGCGCCCGGATCATCTGGACCCGGAGCGGGTCAACCTCAACCAGGTCATCGAAGCCGCCACCTTTGCGCTCGGCAGCGACCCGAACACCGTCATCAGCACCAGCCTGCCCCCCGACACCGTGCTCATGGGCGATGCCACCGAGCTGCAGCGGGTCTTCTCCAACCTGCTGGAGAACGCGCAACGCTACGGGCGCGACCCGATCACCGGGGTGGCCCGGATCGAGATCGCAGCCAAGACCAAGGACGACTGGGTGCTCATCAAACTGCGGGACCACGGCGTCGGTGTGAGCCCCGACATGCTGAGCCAGCTGACGCAGCCATTCTTCCGCGGCGATGCATCGCGCAGTGCGGCCACCGGCACCGGGCTGGGCCTGGCCATCGTGGAACGCGCCATCGCGCGCATGGGCGGTCGCTTCGCGCTGGCCAACAGCAGCACCGGCGGACTGTCCGCCCACATCAAACTGCCGCTGGCCAAGGTCAAGGCCAAAGCCTGACCCGGTTGCGTTGAACAGACCACCCGGCGCGGCTTGGGCGTTCTGGCATCCGTGTGCATTTGGCTGGGTATGCATTCGACGCATAACCCGATGGCAACACGGCCTTGGACAACGCACAGGGGGCTGCGTACAGTCGCGCCAGCCGATCCGGCACGCCGGGTCGTCACCATCCCACCAGGAAACTTCGCACCATGTCTCAAGCACCGCACCCGGCAGGCGTTGCGGCCAACAGCCCGGCCGCCTTCACCAACGCCCTGCCCTCCTACCTGGACCCGAACAACCTCGGCCCCTGGGGCATCTACCTGCAGCAGGTGGACCGCGTGACGCCCTACCTGGGCAACCTGGCGCGCTGGGTGGACACGCTCAAGCGCCCCAAGCGTTCGCTGATCGTGGACGTGCCGATCCACCTGGACGACGGCACCGTGGCCCACTTTGAGGGCTACCGGGTGCAGCACAACACCAGCCGTGGCCCGGGCAAGGGCGGCGTGCGCTTCCACCAGAACGTGACGCTGTCGGAAGTGATGGCGCTGTCGGCCTGGATGTCGATCAAGAACGCGGCCGTCAACGTGCCCTACGGCGGCGCCAAGGGTGGCATCCGGGTCGATCCGCGCCAGCTGAGCCTGGGTGAACTGGAGCGCGTGACGCGCCGCTACACCAGCGAAATCGGCATCATCATCGGCCCGACCAAGGACATCCCGGCGCCCGACGTCAACACCAACGAGCAGATCATGGCCTGGATGATGGACACGTATTCGATGAACGAGGGCTCCACCGCCACCGGCGTGGTCACCGGCAAGCCGGTGGACCTGGGCGGTTCGCTCGGTCGCCGCGAAGCCACCGGGCGCGGCGTGTTCACCGTGGGCGTGGAAGCGGCCAAACACACCGGCATGGACATCAGCAAGGCCCGTGTGGCGGTGCAGGGCTTTGGCAATGTGGGCGGCGTGGCCGGCAAACTGTTTGCCGAAGCCGGGGCCCGGGTGGTGGCGGTGCAGGACCACGGCGGCACGGTCTACCGCGAAGCCGGACTGGACGTGCCTTCTCTGTTGGCGCATGTGGCCCGCACAGGTTCGGTGGCCGGATTTGCCGGTGCCGAGGTGCTGGCCAACGACGCCTTCTGGGACGTGCCCTGTGACATCCTGATCCCGGCCGCGCTGGAGCAGCAGATCACCGAAACCAACGCCGGCCGCATCCAGGCCCGGATGGTGATCGAAGGCGCCAACGGCCCGACCACGCCGCAGGCCGACGACATCCTGCACGAGCGCGGCATCCTGGTGCTGCCCGACGTGATCGCCAACGCCGGTGGCGTGACGGTGAGCTACTTCGAGTGGGTGCAGGACTTCTCCAGCTTCTTCTGGAGCGAGGACGAGATCAACGAGCGCCTGGTGAAGATCATGAAAGGCGCCTTCGCCACCGTCTGGCAGGTGGCCCAGGACCACCAGGTCAGCCTGCGCACCGCGACCTTCATCGTGGCCTGCAAGCGCATCCTGCATGCGCGCGATCTCAGAGGTTTGTATCCTTGAATTGAACGCGCGCGAGAGCGATCCGGCGCCGGGCCGCCCCAAGCCGGATCAACCCCCTCGGGGGGCAGCGACCCGCGCAGCGGCGGAGCGTGGGGGCGGCCAGTTCACTGCAGCGTTTCCTTCAAAGTCGGCATGGCGGGCAGCGGCATCACTTCGATGCCCTCTTCGATCAGCTCCATCGCCACTTCGGGACTGGTGCGGCCCCGGATGTTGCGCTGCGCCACTTCCCCGTGGTGCATGGCGCGGACCTGATCGGCAAACTTCTCACCCACGTCTTCGGTGTGTGCCAGCACCCGGCGCATGGCCTTGAGCAACTGGGCCTGCTGTTGCCAATCGGGCGCAGGCTGGCTCAACTCCACGCTGCCACCCGCCTGGGCCGGGGCAGCGGGCGCTTTGTCTTCGCGGCCAGCACGCAGGTTCAGGCGCGGCGCCGAGAGCAGCTTCTGGATGTGCACATCGCCGCACAGCGGGCAACTCACCAGCCCACGCGCGAGCTGGCTGGTGAAGTCGTCTTCGGAGCCGAACCAGCCTTCAAACCCGTGCTGGTGCGCGCATTGCAGGTTGAGAACCTTCATGCCGCTGATTATCTGGCAACGTCTGCGGGCATGACTCCCGACCAGTCGAGCGTCCACGCACCGGTCAAGACGTTGTTCAGCCACATCGAGCCGACCAGCGTCTTGCCGTCGATCACCGCGCCGCTGCGGCACCAACGCATCAACTCGGCCGGTTCGGCGGTGAAGACGTCCAGGAACTCTTCGTCATCCAGATGCCGCTCACCGAGCGTGAGGCCACGAGAGAACCAGATGTCGATGATCTCGTCGGAATAACCAATGGTTGGCGCCAGTCGCCCGGCAAAGGCCCATTCGCGCGCACGGTAGCCGGTCTCTTCGCGCAATTCGCGTTGCGCGCAAGCCAGACTGGTTTCACCGGGGTCCAGTTTTCCGGCAGGAAACTCGATCATCACCGCCTGCATGGGGTGGCGGAACTGGCGCTCCAGCACCACGCGGCCATCGTCGAGCAGGCCCACGACCATGACCGCGCCCGGGTGCAGCACGTGCTCCCGCGTCGCTTCATGGCCAGAAGGCAGGCGCACGGTGTCGCGCACCACATGCAGGAAATGACCCTTAAGCAGATCGGCTCTCGCCAGCGTTGTCTCGCGCAGGTGTGGGTCGTCCATCAGCCCAATCCTACAGTTCCCCACCGCCATGAGTCGGTCTGGCGCGGCTGAGCCCGCCTCTTCGGACCCTGCCGGCCTGTGGCGATCAGTGGAACTGCTCTTCTTCGGTCGAGCCGGTCAGGGCCTTCACGGAAGACGAACCCCCTTGGATCACGGTGGTCACGTCGTCGAAGTAGCCTGCGCCCACTTCTTGCTGGTGCGACACGAAGGTGTAGCCCTTGTCGCGGGCAGCGAATTCCTGCTCCTGCACCATTTCGGTGTAGTGCTTCATGCCTTCGCCGCGGGCGTAGGCGTGGGCGAACTGGAAGGTGTTGAACCAGTTGATGTGAATGCCCGCCAGCGTGATGAACTGGTACTTGTAGCCCAGCGCAGCCAGGTCTTCCTGGAACGATGCGATCTGCTTGTCGTTGAGGTTCTTCTTCCAGTTGAAGGACGGCGAGCAGTTGTACGACAGCAGCTTGCCCGGGCAGGCGGCGTGCACGGCCTGGGCAAATTCACGCGCGAAGCCGATGTCGGGCACACCGGTTTCGCACCACACCAGATCGGCGTAGGGCGCGTAAGCCACGCCACGGCTGATGGCCTGCTCCAGGCCGTTTTTGACGCGGTAGAAACCTTCCTGGGTGCGCTCGCCGGTCAGGAAAGGCTTGTCGTTGGCGTCGTGGTCGCTGGTGATCAGGTTCGCGGCTTCGGCATCGGTGCGTGCCAGCACGATGGTGGAGACACCCATCACGTCGGCAGCAAAGCGCGCGGCGATCAGCTTCTCACAGGCTTCTTGCGTCGGCACCAGCACCTTGCCGCCCATGTGGCCGCACTTCTTGACGGCAGCAAGCTGGTCTTCGAAGTGAACACCGGCGGCACCGGATGCGATCATGTTCTTCATCAGCTCGAAGGCGTTGAGCACACCGCCGAAACCGGCTTCAGCGTCGGCCACGATGGGCAGGAAGTAGTCGATGAACTCGGCAGAGCCCGGCTCGATGCCACGGCCCCACTGGATTTCATCGGCGCGCTTGAAGGTGTTGTTGATGCGTCGCACCATGGTGGGCACCGAGTCGTAGGCGTACAGCGACTGGTCGGGGTACATGGTCTCGGAAGTGTTGCCGTCAGCGGCGACTTGCCAGCCCGACAGGTACACCGCTTCCAGACCGGCTTTGGCCTGCTGCATGGCCTGGCCAGCGGTGATGGCGCCAAAGGCGTTCACGTAGCCCTTCTTGGAGCCGCCATTGACCTTGTCCCACAGCTTCTCGGCGCCGCGCTTGGCCAGCGTGTGCTCGATCTGCATGCTGCCGCGCAGGCGCACGACGTCGGCAGCGGAATAGCCGCGCTTCACACCCTTCCAGCGCGGGTTGGTGGCCCAGTCTTTTTCCAGGGCTTCGATCTGCTGTTGGCGGCTCAGTTGCTCGTTGAGGGATTGCGGCATGGGGACACTCCGTGAGGTTGATGAAAGGGGTTCGGCAACAGCACTTTGCAGAGGCGGTGCCGATGCTCAGACTTTAAGTCTTATAGAAGAGTTTTGAAAGCTCTTATGTCTTATAGAAGACTTTTATTTATTTCAATGAATTCAATTATCTACAGTCTGTTTTTCTCAATGCGGAAAGACATCCCGATTCCGAACCCGATTTGACGCAGTGCAGCACGTCAAATTTTCACATTAAGAAAAACTGTTCTCTTATAGCGGAAGAGCATCGCCGCTCTGCGGACCAGAGGCTGGTCCATGACCTTGAGGCATGATGCGCGCGATGCGCCTCAATGCCACCCCTGAAACGCGCCGCTGGGCGGCTTACGCCAGCCTGGCCCTGAGCATGTCGCTGGTCGGCAGCTATGTGGCGCTCTCCAAACCGCTTGTGCTGGTGTTCCCGGTGTTTCTGCTGGCCTGGCTGCGTTTCGGCATCGGCGGCGTGGCCATGCTGCGGTGGCTGAAGAAACCCGCAGATGAGCCCCCGATGAGCGCACACACACGGCGCCTGCTGTTTCTGGAGTCGTTCCTGGGCAACTTCCTGTTTTCGATCTGCATGCTCTTTGGCGTCAGCCTCACCAGTGCGGTGGCAGCGGGACTGGTGATGTCGTCCATCCCGGCGGTGGTCGCGATTCTCAGCCGGGTATTCCTGCAGGAGCGCATAGGTCGGCGAACCATGGCCGCCATCGCTTGCGCAGCACTGGGCATCGGCCTGTTCTCGCTGCAAAAACCAGACATCGCTGGCAACGCACCCGAGGCCACCTTCTTGGGGCTGCCACACACGGCCTGGGGCAATCTGCTGGTGTTTTCCGCCGTGGTGTGTGAGGCGTCGTACGTCGTGATCGGCAAATACCTCACCCGTGGACTCAGCCCCAAGCGCATCTCGGCCATCATCAATCTGTGGGGGTTTGCACTGGTCGCGCCGCTGGGCATGTGGACCGCCTGGCACTTTGACTTCGGCGCGGTCAGCCCGGGTAGCTGGCTGCTGCTGCTGTTTTACGGTCTGGCCGCCAGCGTCTGGACCGTCTGGCTGTGGATGACCGGTCTGAAGGCCGTGCCAGCCTCGCGGGCCGGTGTGTTCACCGTGATGCTGCCGGTGAGCGCCGCCGCCATCGGCGTGCTGTTCCTGGGCGAGCGGCTCTCCGCGATGCAGATGGTCGCATTCGGCATTGCCTTGCTGGGCCTGGTGTTGGCCACCCTGCCCGCGCGTGCGCCAGCCCCGGCTTGAGGAGGCCGTACTCAAAGACAGAAAAGCCCGGTGGGGTTGGTCACCCCCATCCACAGCGCCCAGCCCGATGTGAGCGCCAAAGCCACGCCGGCCAGGCGTATGGCCCAGGCTCCCGACCGACCGGCACGCAGGCGCAGCAGCAACCACGGCGCGGCGGTCAGCGAGATGGACGTCCCGAGGGCAAACAGGGCCATGATGGCGGCCCCCTCCAGGACGTTGGCCGACAGCGATGCCACCAGCAAGGCGGAATACAACAAGCCGCAAGGCATGAGCGCCCAGGCCACGCCCAGCACGATGGAGGCACGCGGCCCAAGCCGCGAGAGCACAGGGCGCGCCTTGCGCCACAGCGCCTGGCCCAGGCTGTCGATCCAGGCCGGCTGGCGCGCCTGCCAGATCAGGACCACGCCGAGCAGCAACACCGCCGCGTGGAACATGGTCCAGATCGGTCGGATCGCGACGGTGTTGGTCCCCAGCAGCGCCAGACCTTGAACCGAACCGGCTGCGAACGCGCCGAACAGCGAGTAGCCGAGCATGCGGCTGAGCTGGAAAGTCCACAACGCCCGCGCGCTGCGTTCGCCCGCAGCGCGGCTGATGCCCGCGCAAGCCGCGCCACACATGGCCACGCAATGGGGGCCACCCACCAGGCCCATGAACAAGGCCGTGACGGCCATCGAAGTCTGCATCGAAGAACTGTAGCAGCGCCACCCCGCTCAGGGCGGGAGCCCATGGTGCCGAGTCAGATGATCTTGGAAAATCGGGCCCGGTCGATGTCAACCTGGAGGTGCTTGTCGAACACCATGGCGATGGCGCGAACCAGGTACCAGCCTGTGGCCGTGACCTGCACGCCGCTGTCGTCGATGGTGAGCAGACCATGCTCGGCAAGCCCTGCGAGCGTGTCCAGCTCTTTCGCAAAGTAAGTCTTGAAGTCGATCAAGTGGCCCAGTTCGATCGATTCGTATTGCACGGCACCCTGGCACATGATGGACATGATCACCGCGCGACGCAGCAGATCGTCGCGCGTGAGCGCCAGGCCGCGCACGATGGGCAGGCGGCCTTGGTCCAGTGCGTCGTAATAGTCTTCCAGCGTCTTCGCGTTCTGGCTGTAGGTGGCGCCAATGCGCCCGATGGACGACACGCCCAGCGCGATCAGATCGCAATCGGGCTGCGTGCTGTAACCCTGAAAGTTGCGGTGCAGGCGCCCCTGGCGCTTGGCCACGGCCAGCGCATCGGTGGGCAACGCAAAGTGGTCCATGCCCACGTACACATAGCCCGCATCGTTCATGGCATCGAGTGACATCGACAGCATCGACAACTTGTCACCCGGACTGGGCAGTTCGGCGGCGATGATGCGGCGCTGTGGCTTGAACCGCGAAGGCAGATGGGCGTAGGCGTAGAGCGCAATGCGGTCCGGATGCAGCTGCTTCACCTGGGCCAGAGTTCGGGCAAACGACTCCGGCGTCTGCAGCGGCAAGCCATAGATCAGGTCCACATTGACGGATTCAAAACCGATCTTGCGGGCGGTCTCCACCAGGGCAAACACCTGCTCGGCGGGCTGAACGCGGTGCACCGCCTTCTGCACCGCCGGGTCAAAGTCCTGCACACCGAAGCTCAGGCGGTTGAACCCCAGCCGCGCCAGGGTCTGCAGACGCTGGTCGGTCACGGTGCGTGGATCGACCTCGATGGAATACTCGCCCCCAGGAACCAGCGTGAAATGGCGCCGGATCATGGCCATGAGATCTTCCAGCTCGGCGTCCGACAGGAAGGTGGGTGTTCCGCCGCCCAGATGCAATTGGGAAACACTGTGACCTTTGCCAACATGCTGCACCTGCAGTTCGACCTCGCGGCTCAGGTAGCGCAGGTATTCGGCAGCGCGCTCGTGGTGCTTGGTGATGACCTTGTTGCAGGCACAGTAGTAGCACACCGATTCGCAAAACGGCACATGCACGTACAGGGAAAGCGGCAGGGCCAACGAACCGGCGCGGCGCTGCTCCAGAGCCTGGATATAGTCACCTTCGGAGAAGGCTTCA
This sequence comes from Polaromonas sp., assembly GCA_013823505.1. The sequence goes on from PNMH01000068.1 coordinate 8,980, forward strand.
ACAAAACGGTCCGCCGTCGGGTAAGAGGTGTACCGGGGACCAGGGATGTCGAACCGCTTGAGCAGTTCGTCGGAAATGGCGTGGCTCACAGACTTTTCTCCAGTACAGGCTGGTGAATGTGCCCCATCACCGGCTGCCCTCCCTTGATCTTGATCAAACCTGCCAAGACCTTCCCAGAGCCTTCACCCCTGCAGCGCATGGCCAGGCGGCTGTTTTTCGACATCCAGGCAGCCAATGCGTTAAGCTTGCGACGGATTTTCGGAAAATTTATGGACGCCCAAAGCATCAAAGTCGCCTGCTCCAGTTGCAACCTGCGGGAATTGTGCCTCCCCATGGGGCTCAACCCGGACGAGATGGACAAGCTGGACAACGTCATTTCTGCCCGGCGCCGAATCAAGCGCGGCACCGCCCTGTTCAACACGGGCGACAAGTTCACCTCGTTGTACGCCGTGCGTTCCGGATTTTTCAAAACCTGCGTCACCACCGCAGACGGTCGGGACCAGGTGACGGGTTTTCAAATGACGGGCGAGATCATCGGCCTCGACGGCATCGTGAGTGACCGCCACTCCTGTGACGCCATCGCGCTGGAAGACGCCGAAGTCTGCGTCATGCCGTTTGACCAGGTCGAAGAACTCTCGCGCGAATTCACCACCTTGCAGCACCATGTGCACAAGATCATGAGCCGCGAGATCGTGCGCGACCACTCGGTGATGCTGCTATTGGGCAGCATGCGTGCCGAAGAGCGTCTGGCAGCCTTCTTGCTGAACCTCGTGCAACGCCTGCATGCACGGGGCTTCTCCCAGTCCGAACTCATCCTGCGCATGACGCGCGAGGAAATCGGCAGCTATCTCGGCATGAAACTGGAGACGGTCAGCCGCACCTTCTCGAAGTTCGTCGAGGAAGGCATCATCGAGGTCAAACAGCGCTACGTGCACATCAAGAGCACCGACGGTCTCAAGCAGATCGTCAATCCGCAGACCTGCCGCTGAATCAGCTGCAGCGCCCGTTCTTGGCGCAAGCGGTCGGTCGATCATCCTGGGGGACCGGGCAGCGGTTGACCTCGAATGGCGACATGGCGAGCAACGTGGTCAAAGCACTGGAAACCATGGCGGCCCCCCAGAACAGGAAGAATGCCAAGGTGTAAACCGCTTCGCGTGAAAACGCCAACGGAGTGCCAAACCAGTGCAGATCACTGGGATCTACAAAGGCAAACACCACCATCTCCAACACAGCGGCGACCAAAAAGGCGGGCCATGCGATCCACATCAGCCGCTGTCGCCACATGGGTGTGTCTCCTTGACTGTGCGTTTGGGGTCCAACTTGAACCACTGCGGCGTTATCCGGGATCGCCAGGGTGATCGAGCCAGCGTTTATTTCAAAGAAGGCAGCACGGGAGAAGCGGCATGGTTTCGGCCCTGATGGGCTGGTTGCACCGCCATCAGGGCATTGGTTCGTGCCTGCCCCTCAAGGGCATGCGCAGCCTTCAGCTCGCGCTCATACACCTCTTTGTCAAGCACCGGGTCTTGGTCTCTGGCGGATATGACGACCATGGTGCTGGTGGCCAGAACGCCAACCAACAACAAGCCTGGAACCAGCACCACGTGTGGAATTTTCCACCAGGCGATGTCTGTCTTGTGGGGCGATGGCGTCAGGGGTATGTTGCTCATGGGGCATCTCCAGAATTGAACAAAAAGTGGTGGTGAACGGGCGTCAGCGCGGAACCAGAAAGGCGGCCTTTTCGGACACCTGAGAAATCTCGTCACCGGTGGACCGGATATCAAAAACAATCGTGTGAGACCCTGTGGTCGCCGTGCCGGGCGGAATCTGCACCCGAACCGCTGCCGAACGCACTTCGGTCGGCAGCACTTCGACTTCAGTATCCGATGCGATCCCGATGCCAGGCAAGCCCGAGACGCTGATGACGTAGCGCTGGGTCGACTCGGTGGCATTCATGATTTGCAGACGGAATACATTTTCGATCCGGCCCTGCTCCACCATGCGAGCCAACGCACCCCGGTCACGGATCACATCCACCTTGAGTGGAGTGCGCAGATAGAGACTGACCATCACCGCCAGGGTGATCAGCGTCAGGATACCTGAATACACCAGCACACGGGGGCGAAAAGCGCGCCGGATCATCTGCGACGAACCCCAGCCTTGTGCCATGCCGTTCTGGGTCGAGTATTTCACCAGGCCACGGGGGTATCCCACCTTGTCCATCACTTCATCGCACACGTCGGCGCAAGCACCACAGCCAATGCACTCGTATTGCAGTCCATTGCGAATGTCGATACCGGTCGGGCACACCTGCACGCACAAGGTGCAGTCCACGCACGCCCCCAGGCCGAGTGTCGCCGGGTCGGCCTTCCTGGATCGCGGACCACGCGGTTCACCCCGCTTTTCGTCATAGGTCACGATCATCGTGTCCTTGTCGAACATCGCACTCTGGAAGCGCGCATAGGGGCACATGTACTTGCACACCTGCTCGCGCATGAACCCGGCGTTGCCGTAAGTCGCAAAACCGTAGAAAAACACCCAGAACGTCTGCCAAGGACCCAGTGCAGCGGTCGCAGTCAACATCGCCAGCTCACGGACAGGCGTGAAGTAGCCGACAAACGTGAACCCGGTCCAGAGCGAAAACACGATCCATAGCGCGTGTTTGAGCCACTTTTTCCCGAATTTGCCGACCGATAGCGCAGCCCCGTCCAGCCGCATGCGTGCCGACCGGTCGCCTTCGACTTTTTTCTCGATCCAGAGAAACACCTCGGTGTAGACCGTCTGGGGACAGGCATAACCGCACCAGAGGCGCCCCGCCACCGCAGTGAACAGGAACAAGGCCAAAGCCGAGATCACCAGCAAGCCCGTGAGGTAGATGAAGTCTTGCGGGTACAGGACCAGGCCGAAGATGTAGAAACGGCGCGCTTCGAGGTCAAACAGCACCGCCTGGCGGGCATTCCACTCCAGCCAAGGCAGTCCATAAAACACGATCTGCGTGATCCAGACCGTGATCCAGCGCCACCTGGAGAACAGTCCCGAGACCGAACGCGGGTAGATTTTCCTGCTCGAGGCGTACAAGGCAACCATCACCTCGTCACCGTCCGCCGCAACTTTGGGCGCACCGACTGCCGCTGGCTGGGCATGGGCTGCCGATTCTGGTGTGGACGCGCTCACAAAAAATCCGCTCTTGAGAAGTGAACAAGGGTCGAGCGGCCAGAAGACCGCGCGACCCTTGGGTTGTCGTGCTGAAAAATCAGTTGCCTTGCTTGCCGGACAAACCCAGGACGTACGAGGCCAGCACATTGACCTGAGCGTCATTGAGCAAAGCAGACTGTCCGGGCATATGGTTGTTGAAGCCCTCGTTGATGCTGCGGATGATCGCCTCTTCGCCCCAGCCATGCAACCAGATGCTGTCGGTCAGGTTGGGGGCGCCCAGCGCATGCATGCCCTTGCCTTCGGCACCGTGGCAAGCCGCACAAGACGCAAACTTTTCCTTGCCTTGCGAGGCTCGGACAGAGTCATGAGGACTGCCCGACAGGCTCAACACATAGTGCGAGACATTGCGCACGTCTTCAGGACCGCCCACTGCAGCAGCCATGGGCGGCATCACCCCGGTGCGGCCATTGGCAATCACGCCCCGGATGTATGCGTGATCCGTGCCCCCGAGCCAGTCGCCATCGGCCAGGTTCGGGAAGCTCTTGGCGCCACGCGCGTCAGACCCGTGGCACTGGGCGCAGTAGTTCATGAACAGGCGCTCACCCACAGCCATGGCCTCAGCGTCTGCCATCTGTTGTTCGGGCGTCATGCCGCTGAACCTGGCGAACAGCGGGGCAATCGAGGCCTCCACTTTCTTGACTTCGGCAGCGTGCTGGCCTTGCGAAGACCACCCCAGAGCGCCCTGGAACTTGCCGAACATGGGGTACAAAGCACCGTAGACCAATCCGAAGATGCAGGTGATGACGAACAGGTACACCCACCACTTGGGCAAAGGGTTGTTGATCTCGGCCAGGTCGCCGTCCCAGACGTGTCCGGTGGTGTTGTCGGCGTGGGTTGCCGCTTTGGTGGTGCCCGCGATCCAGAGCAGGATCAGGCAGGCGATGATGCTGACGAACGTCAGACCACCCACAAACAGGTGCCAAAAGTCGCTGGTAAAGTCACTCATGATGTTTCTCTTGTTGGTGCCGCGGTTTAGTCGTCTTTGAAGGGCAGCTGGGCCGCCTCATCAAAGTTGGCCTTATTGCGTTTGGACCAGGCCCAGACCACGATGCCCACGAAGATCAGCAAGCTGACCACCGTGACGATGCTGCGCAGATCGTTGATGTCCATGACGTACCTTTGGCTTACTGGGCAGAGCCCGACGCCACAGCAGGCTGCGCTCCAACCGCCGCCACAGGGGCGGCAGACTCTGCAGGGGCCGCCGCCGCTGGCGCCGCACGAGCCGCACTGCGAGCGGTACCCAGCACCTGCAGGTAGGCAATCAGCGCATCCATCTCGGTCTTGCCCTTGACCTGTTCGACCGACGCAGCGATCTCTTCGTCGGTGTAGGGAGCGCCCAGTGTGCGCAGCACTTCCATTCTCTTGGGCATGCCCTCGGCATTCACCTGCTTGGTTTCAAGCCAGGGGTACGCCGGCATATTGGACTCAGGCACCAGATCGCGCGGGTTGATCAGGTGAATGCGGTGCCATTCGTCGTTGTAGCGCCCGCCCACACGGTGAAGATCGGGACCCGTGCGCTTGGAGCCCCACTGAAACGGGCGGTCGTACACAAACTCACCAGCAACCGAGTACGGTCCGTAGCGCAGCGTTTCCGCATGGAACGGACGGATCATTTGCGAGTGGCAGTTGTAGCAACCTTCCTTGACGTACACATCACGACCCGCGAGCTGCAGTGCGCTGTAGGGCTTGAGACCCTCGATCGGCGTGGTGGTGGACTTCTGGAAGAACAGCGGAACGATTTCCACCAGACCACCCACCGAGATCACGAGGGTGATCAGGACGATCATCAGGAAGTTGTTGGTTTCGATCCGGGCGTGCCCGGTCAGTTTTTCATTGCTGGCCATGTTGTTCTTCTCCTCAGGCGTGAGCGGGATTGACGGCAAGCACCGGGGCGTTTACGGCCTTGCCTTGCATGGCGGTCATGATCACGTTCCACAGCATCACGATCATGCCGGCCAGGTACAGCACGCCACCGATCAGGCGGATGACATAGAACGGATAGGTTGCCTTGACCGATTCGACGAAGGTGTAGGTCAGGCTGCCGTCGGGATTGACCGAGCGCCACATCAGACCCTGCATCACACCGGCGATCCACATGGCAGCGATGTACAGCACGATGCCGATGGTGGCGACCCAGAAGTGCAGCTCGATGGCGGGCACCGAGTACATCTTCTTCTGACCGTACAGGCGCGGGATCAGGTAGTACAGCGAACCCATGGTCACCAGACCGACCCAGCCCAGGGCGCCGGAGTGCACGTGGCCCACGGTCCAGTCGGTGTAGTGAGACAGCGCGTTGACGGTCTTGATGGACATCATCGGGCCTTCGAAGGTGGACATGCCGTAGAACGACAGGGACACGATCAGGAAGCGCAGGATGGGGTCGTCACGCAGCTTGTGCCAGGCACCCGAGAGGGTCATGATGCCGTTGATCATGCCGCCCCAACTGGGCGCCAGCAGGATCAGGGAGAAAACCATGCCGACCGACTGGGTCCAGTCCGGCAGCGCGGTGTAGTGCAGGTGGTGGGGGCCTGCCCACATGTAGGTGAAGATCAGCGCCCAAAAGTGGACGATGGACAGGCGGTAGGAATAGATCGGACGCTCGGCCTGCTTGGGGATGAAGTAGTACATCATGCCCAGGAAGGCGGCCGTCAGGAAGAAGCCCACAGCGTTGTGACCGTACCACCATTGGATCATGGCGTCCTGCACGCCGGCGTAGGCTGAATAGGACTTCCAGGGGCTCACTGGCAGGGCCGCGCTGTTGACGATGTGCAGCAGCGCCACGGCGATGATGTAGGCACCGAAGAACCAGTTGGCCACGTAGATGTGACGGACCTTGCGGATGCCGATGGTGCCGAAGAACACGATGGCGTAAGCCACCCAAGTCACGGTTATGAGGATGTCGATCGGCCATTCCAGCTCGGCGTATTCCTTGCCGCTGGTGATGCCCAAGGGCAAGGTGACCACCGCAGAGACGATGACCAGGTTCCAACCCCAGAAGGTGAACCAGGCCAGCTTGTTCAGAAACAAGGGCGTGTGGCAGGTGCGCTGGACGATGTAATAGCTGGACGCAAACAACGCGCAGCCACCGAACGCAAAGATCACGGCGTTGGTGTGCAGTGGTCGCAGGCGACCATAGCTGATCCACTCGATCCCAAAGTTGAGTTCGGGCCAGGTCAGTTGGGCCGCGATGATCACGCCCACCAGCATGCCCACCACGCCGTAGATCACGGCTGCAATGGAAAACCAGCGGACGACGCTGTCGTCATAGACCGCCGCCTGACTGGTACTTTTTGTTACGGACATACAAAACTCCTCATAAAAAATCCCTCATAAACGTCGCACAGGGAGTGTGCTCACCCACACATTGATCCGCCTTGACTTAAGTCAATCGCCCTTGAGAATGCGCTCTCCTTCCCGTTCGATGTTGTCGAACTGACCCGCGCTCAGCGCCCACCAGAACACCGCAATGATGGCGAACACAAGCACCACCGACAAAGGAATGAGCAGATACAGAATGTCCATGGTCCTACCTGAATGAAAAGATATTGTCACTGGGAAGATGTTACGCCCGGGCACCGATGCCCCGCTCGGTATCAAAGGACGGCGCCGGGGTATTGGACGAGAGACGCAACGCATTACCCACCACCAGCATGGAGCTTCCCGCCATGCCAAGCCCGGCCAACCAGGGCGGCATCCAGCCCGCCAGCGCCAGCGGAACGCTCACTGCGTTGTACACCGCGGCCCACATCAGGTTCTGCTTGACAATGCGCAAGGTCGCGCGGGCTTTCAGCAAGGTGCGCGCGACCTCCAGAACTTCGCCACCCTGGATCACGAAGTCGGACTGCGCTTGCGCGAGCGGCACCGCATGGCCCAAAGCAAAAGAGGTGTCTGCCCGCGCCAGCACCGGGCCATCGTTCAAGCCGTCACCGACCATGGCCAGGCGCCGCCCCTGGGACTGCAGCGCCACCACCTCGGCGAGCTTCTGCTCAGGCGAGGCGCCTGCGATGACGTGATCGATGCCCACAGCCTGGGCGACCTGGTGGGCTGCGGCCGGCCGGTCTCCCGACAGCAGCCAGGTCTGTATGCCCATGCCACGCAGGGCATCCACCGCTTCCCGGGCATCGGCCCGCAAGCCCTCTTCGAGATTGAAGGTCGCCATCCAGCCTTGTTCGTCGGCCAGATAGGCGTGCGGTGAATCCGCCTGCGCAGCGCCCGATGCGGGCGATATCCCGCAAAATGTGGCCGATCCGAGCCGCAGGTGTCGGCCATCCGACCATGAAGCCTGCATGCCCTGACCTGCAAACTCCTGCAGATCAGGGGCGCCTGGCCCCTGGGAGTCGTTTGAATCAACCGGCTGTGACGCAGCACAGGCAGCCGCCAAAGCCCGTGACACCGGATGCAAGGATCCTTGCGCCAGCAGGGCTGCCCGGGACAAGGCCTGCTCGACCGAAACGCCCTCCCGAACGTGCACTTCGTTGAGCCGCAGCCGGTCGTGCGTGAGCGTGCCTGTTTTGTCGAACATCACGGTGTTGATGCCCGCCAGCGCCTCGAACGCCTGCAAGCGCCGCACCAGGATGCCACGGCGCGCCAGCGCCCCCGCTGAACTCAGCATGGCCGAAGGCGTGGCCAGCGAGAGCGCGCAGGGGCAGGTCACGATCAACACGGCCACCGCCACGGCCAGCGCTTTGCTGTGGTCGATCTGCCACCAGTACCAGCCGCCAAACGCCGCCGCCAGCAAGACCAGCACCAAAAACGGCGCCGCAATCCGGTCGGCCAGGATGGCCAGCCTGGGCTTCTCGGTCGAAGCCTTCTCCATCAGCGACACGATCTGCGCAAACCGGGTGTCGCGGCCCAGGCGCTGCAGCGCCATGTCCACCGGGCCACCCAGGTTGAAGCTGCCAGCGATCACCATCTCCCCCCGTTGGCGATGAAGCGGATGCGACTCCCCTGTGAGCAAGGCCTCGTCCACGGTGGCGGAGGCACTGAGCACCTCGCCATCGCCCGGAAACGCCTGCCCCGCCTGCACCCTCACCACATCGCCCGGCAGCAGGCGGCGCACCGACACGGACTCGTAGCGCCCGTCCGGTTTGCGGCGCTCGCACACTTCGGGCAAGCGGTTCATCAACTGGTCCAGTGCGCCGGCCGTGCGGTCGCGCGCCTTGAGTTCCAGATAACGTCCACCGAGCAGGAAAAACACAAACATGGTCAGCGAGTCGAACCAGACTTCATGACCCCAGGGGCCACTCGGATCGAAGGTGGCGGCCGAACTGGCCACAAAGGTCACCAGGATGCCGATGGAGACCGGCGTGTCCATGCCGATCCGGCCCAGCTTGAGATCGCGCCAGGCGTTGCGAAAGAACGGACCACTGGCAAAGGTCACCACCGGCACACTGAGCGCAAAACTGGCCAGGCGCAGCAACTGGTCGATGTCGGGCGGAATTTCGCCCGGCCCGGCCACATAGGACGGCCACGCATACATCATCACCTGCATCATGCAGAAACCGGCCACGAACAGACGCCAGAGCATCTGGCGGGTTTCCTGGATGCGCTGGCTGATCGACAGCGCCTGCTGCAACGGCAACAGGCGGTACCCCGTCTCGCCCACTGCCTGGGCCAGGCTCGACATGCGGGTGGTGGCCGGATCCCAGCGGATCGAGAGCCGACGGGTGGCGGCGTGCACCTGGGCGCGTTCCACACCCGGCAAACCCTGCAAAGCGCATTCCACCGTGTCGGCACAAGCCGCGCAGTACATGCCCTGGACCAGCAGAACCGACTCGGCCACCGACCGGCCATCGATCTCGCTGTATTCGGTGAATTCCTGCTGCTCGACCGGATCGTCGAGCACGGCGAAATTGTCGGTGACGGTGAAAGGCCCGCGGTGTGCACCAAAGATGGGGTTCGAATCGGTGGCGTTTTGGCCCGCCATTTCTGCGGCGTGCGGGGAGTCCACACCATCGGTTGCGGTGCGCCCAATCGGAAGCCCCACCGGGGGCGCGGTGACGGCCTCGTTCATGCGGCGAGGGTAGTTCAACTCAGGGTCCATGCGCTTGATTTAAGTCAACCGCAAACAGGCGGTCTTTGTTAGCCTATTGTCTGTTCAATCACAACGCCACTGGAGAAGACCATGTACAAGCGCATTCTTGTCGCTACCGACGGTTCCAAACTGTCCGAGATGGCCGTGAACCATGCGATCGAGCTGGCCGACATCACCGGCGCTGAAGTCGTCGCCATGAAGGTCGTCCCGCGCTACCCGCAGACCTATTTCGAAGGCGGCGTGGCGCTCGCCGCCGCCGAAGTCGCCAAGATCGAGGCGCAATGGCAGGCAGAGGCGATGGAAGCGGTCAATGCCGTCAAGTCCGCCGGCCAGAAGCTGGAGGTCAAGGTCAAGCCCATCACGGTCAAGTCGGACCTGATCTCCGATGCCATCATCGCTGCGGCCAAGCGCAACAAGTGCGACCTGATCGTCATGGCCTCGCACGGTCGCAAAGGCATCAAACGCCTGCTGCTGGGCAGCGAGACGCAGCAGGTGCTGACGCACTCGCACATACCTGTGCTGGTGCTCAGATAAACACCCCCGCCGCGCTGCGCGCGACCCCCTCAAGGGGGCAATGCGAGCGGCCCGGCGGAGCCGGTTCCGCCGCATTTTTGGTTGAAACACTCTCTCCGGAAGCTTCTCGGCAGCGCGTTTTTTTTCAGGCGAACGCGCCTTTGTACTGCTCGCGCAGCAGGTTCTTCTGCACCTTGCCCATGGTGTTGCGCGGCAGTTCATCCACCACCAGGCAACGCTTGGGAATCTTGAAGTTGGCCAGTTGGGACTTGAGGGTGGCGATGACCCGGTCCGGCTCCACCACGGCGCCGGGTTTGGCGATGACCACCGCAATGCCCACCTCGCCAAAGTCGGGGTGCGGCACGCCGATCACCGCGCTCTCGGCCACACCGGGCAGGTCGTTGATGGCGCCCTCGATCTCGGCCGGGTAGACGTTGTAGCCACCCGAGATGATCAGGTCCTTGCTGCGACCAACGATGGTGACGTAGCCGCGCTCGTCCACACGCCCCACGTCACCGGTCTTGAAGAAGCCGTCGGCGGTGAATTCTTCCGCTGTTTTCTCGGGCATGCGCCAATAGCCCTTGAACACGTTGGGTCCTTGCACCTGAATGCCGCCGATCTCGCCCAGTGGCACGGGCTGGCCGTCGTCCCCCACCACGCGCAACGCCACGCCCGGCAGCGGGAAACCCACCGTACCGCCGCGCCGTTCGGTCTGCCCGGGGTGGCGCGGGTCTTCGCCGCAGGGGTTGGAGGTGAGCATCACGGTCTCGCTCATGCCGTAGCGCTCCAGGATGGCATGGCCCGTGCGGCTCTGCCATTCCGTGAAGGTCTCGATCAGCAGCGGCGCCGAACCGGAGATGAACAGCCGCATGTGCGCCGCCTGCGCCTTCGTCAGCGTCGGCTCGGCCAGCATGCGCACGTAGAGCGTGGGCACGCCCATGAACACCGTGGCCTCGGGGAACTTGCTGATGGCGAGCTTCGGGTCGAACTTGCCCAGCCAGATCATCTTGCTGCCGTTGATCAGCGCGCCGTGGATGGCCACGAACAGGCCGTGCACGTGGAAGATCGGCAGCGCGTGGATCAGCACGTCGTCGGCTTGCCAGCGCCAGTAATCGCGCAGCATCACGGCGTTGCTGCGCAGGTTGCCGTGCGTGAGCATGGCGCCCTTGCTGCGGCCGGTGGTGCCGCTGGTGTAGAGGATGGCGGCGAGGTCGTCGTCCTGCCGCACGGCGGGCGTGTGGCGGTCGCCGTGGTGGGCGGCGCGCTCCAGCAGGCTGCCGCTGCGGTCCTCGCCCAGCGTGAAGACGTACCGCGTGTCGGCGGTGAAGGCTGTTCTGCTGACCCACCCAAAGTTCTTCGGGCTGCAGACCACCACCGCCGGTTCGGCATTGCCGATGAAGTATTCGATTTCACCGCGCTGGTAGGCCGTGTTGAGCGGCAGGAACACGTGCCCCGCGCGCAGCGTGGCCAGGTACAGCACCATCGCCTCGACCGACTTTTCCACCTGCACCGCGATGCGCGAGGCGGGGGGCAGGTCGAGCGAATCGAGCAGGTTGGCCACCATGGCGCTGGCGCGGTCGAGGTCGCGCCATGAATAGCGCAGGCCGTCGTCGGTTTCCACAGCTGCGCGGTCGAGGTCGGCGGGGAAGGCGTTGCGCAGCGCAACGAACAAGTTCTGGTTGCTCATGGGTGACGTCGGAAAAAACGTTCAGAAATTCGGAGACCGTTTGACCAGAAAGGCCGTGATGCCTTCGCGGTGTTCGGCGCTGTCGGCGTAGGCGTAGGCGGTGGGTACCAAGGCTTCGGCGCTCTGCCCGTCGGCGAGCGCACGCAGCGCCTGCTTGTTCAGCCGGGCGGCCTGTGGCGCCAGCCGCGTGATGCGCTGGGCGTGCTGCCACGCCTCGGCGGGCACATCGGCCTCGGGCAGCACGCTGTGCAGGAAGCCGCGCGCCAGCATGGTCGGCGCATCGAGCACCGCCGCTTCCAGCAGCATCTGGCGTGCCGTGGCCAGGCCCAGCT
>PNMH01000069.1 GCA_013823505.1 Polaromonas sp.
TTGCAGTCCGCCGGCATGGGAATGACCTTCAGCACCAGTTCCCTGTCGCGCGGCAGGGTGGTTTCGGGGTTCGGGCTTGTTTTGTCGGTCATGGTCACAATCTCCAGTTGCTCACGATTTTCACGCATGCGCCCAGACACCCCCTCTCAAGCCACCGTTGCCCTGCCCGCCACCCCGGGTGCCCCGGGCATCAAACCCCAGCACTCCGACTGGGTCACGCTTCAGCGCCTGTTGCCCTACCTCTGGCAATACAAGGTGCGCGTGGTGCTGGCGCTGGCTTTCATGGTGGCGGCCAAGATGGCCAACGTGAGCGTGCCGCTGCTGTTGAAGCAGCTGGTCGACGCCATGAGCATCAAGCCCGGCAGCGTGGAGGCCCTGCTGGTCGTGCCGCTGGGTTTGCTGCTGGCCTATGGCGGCCTGCGCCTGTGCACCAGCCTGTTCACCGAACTGCGCGAACTGGTGTTTGCCAAGGCCACCGAGGGCGCCACGCGCAGCATTGCGCTGCAGGTGTTTGGCCACCTGCATGCGCTGAGCCTGCGCTTCCATCTGGAGCGCCAGACCGGCGGCATGACGCGCGACATCGAACGCGGCACGCGCGGCGTGCAGTCGCTCATCTCGTACTCGCTCTACAGCATCATCCCCACGCTGATCGAGGTGGCCATGGTGCTCGCACTGCTGGGCACCAAGTTCGACATGGGCTACGTGTGGATCACGCTGGTGGCGCTGGTGCTCTACATCACGTTCACCGTGGTGGTGACCGAGTGGCGCACCAAGTTCCGCCGCGAGATGAACGAGCTGGAGTCCACCAGCCAGACGCGCGCCATCGACTCGCTGCTGAACTACGAGACAGTGAAGTACTTCAACAACGAAGCGTTCGAAGGCCGCCGCTACGACGAGGCGCTGGAGAAACTGCGCCGCGCCCGCATCAAGAGCCAGACCACGCTGTCCATGCTCAACACCGGGCAGCAGCTGGTGATCGCGGTGGCGTTGGTGCTCATGCTCTACCGCGCGACGCAGGGTGTGGTGAGTGGCGAGATGACGCTGGGCGACCTGGTGATGGTCAACGCCTTCATGATCCAGCTCTACATTCCGCTGGGGTTTCTGGGCGTGCTGTACCGCGAGATCAAGCAGAGCCTGACCGACCTGGACAAGATGTTCGTGCTGCTGGAGAAAGAGCGCGAGATTGCGGATTCTCCCGACGCCCAGCCGCTGGTGCTGGACGGTCCGCCTGCGGTGAAGTTCGAGAACGTGCGTTTCTCGTACGAGCCGGCGCGCGAGATCCTGCACGGCATCAGCTTTGAGATTCCGCCCGGCAAGACGGTGGCGGTGGTCGGGCCGTCGGGTTCCGGCAAGAGCACCTTGGCGCGTCTCCTCTACCGGTTTTATGACGTCACGAACGCAGCTTCAGATGCGGAGCCAGGCCCGCACGGTTTCGGCCGCATCACCATCAACGACCAAGACATCAAGCAGGTCACCCAGTCCAGCGTGCGCCAGGCCATCGGCATCGTGCCGCAGGACACGGTGCTGTTCAACGACACCATTGAATACAACATCCTCTACGGCCGCCCCGAGGCCGGGCACGACGCCGCGGTGCAGGCCGCGCAGGCTGCGCACATCCACAGCTTCATCGAGCGGTTGCCGCTGGGTTACCGCACCATGGTGGGCGAGCGGGGGCTCAAGCTCTCGGGCGGCGAAAAGCAGCGCGTGGCGATCGCCCGCACCCTGCTGAAGAACCCCCCCATCGTGATCTTCGACGAGGCCACCTCAGCGCTGGACTCGGCGAACGAGCGGGCCATCCAGGCCGAGCTGAAGTCGGCAGCGCGCAACAAGACCACCCTGGTGATTGCGCACCGTCTCTCCACGGTTGTGGACGCTCACGAAATCCTCGTTCTGGTGAATGGGGACATCGTGGAGCGGGGGACGCATGCCGACCTCGTGGCGCGGGGTGGGGTGTATGCGGGGATGTGGGCTTTGCAGCAGAGTGGAGCTGACTAGGCTCTTTGTCGGGTTGTTGTTTCTTTCGTCGCAGGCCGGGTCTCGGCCCGGCGGCCGACTTACTTTCTTTTGCTTCGCCAAAAGAAAGTAAGCAAAGAAAAGGCGAGCCGAATTCGCTGTCCCTTCGCTTCGCTGCGGGCACGCTGCGTTGCTCGGATCGCCCGGGGTGCGCACAAACTTGTCCGCTGCGCGTCCTTCGGACATGTGCGTCCCTTGTCCGGGCGCTCCTGCGCTACTCGCCAGCGAATGACGGCGGGGGAGCAAGACACGCGCGCCTGAGGGGGAGTCCGAACCCGAACCCGTTTGTGGCCGTGTGGCCGGGCTGAGCAGCGCAGGGGCGCGGGGATCAGAGGTCCGCATGTCCGAAGGCCGCGCAGCGGACAAGTTTGCGGACATCCCCCGCGACACGAGCAGCGCAAGGAAGCCCGCAGGGCCCCGGACTTCGGCTCGCCTTTCTTTTGGCTACTTTTCTTTGGCGAAGCAAAGAAAAGTAGCTCGGCCGCCGGGCCGAGACCCGGCCTGCCACGAAAGAAAAAACACCACTTCAAAAGACAAAGAGATCAGAAGTGAATCCCCCGCATCATCTGCTGCATCGCCACCGCCTCCGCCGACAGCTGCTGCTTCGCCCCCTTCTCGCCCTTGGCCGCCGATGAATCCGGGAACATGCGGAAGCTCGTGTTCATCACGATCTGCGCCACCCGCGGCACCATGGCGTGCATCATCTGTCCGGTGATGCCCAGCCGCGTGGCGATGCGCACCGGCTTGAAGATGCAGGCCTGCGCAATCATGTCGGCGGCTTCCTCGGGTGAGAGCGTCGGCACATTCTTGTAGATCTGGGTAGGCGCGATCATGGGCGTGCGCACCAGCGGCATGTTGATGGTGGTGAAGCTGATGCCCTGGTCGGCAAATTCACTCGAAGCGCAGCGCGTCCAGGCGTCCAGCGCGGCCTTGCTGGCCACATACGCGCTGAAGCGCGGTGCGTTGGTGAGCACGCCGATGGAACTGATGTTGACCACATGGCCCTTGCGCTTGGACACCATGCCGGGCAGCAAGCCCATCGTCACGCGCAGGCAGCCGAAGTAGTTGAGCTGCATGGTGCGCTCGAAATCGTGGAAGCGGTCGTAGCTGCCTTCGATCGCGCGGCGGATCGAGCGGCCGGCGTTGTTGATCAGGAAGTCCACGCCACCGTGGTTGGCCACCAGCAGCTGCACGAAGCGGTCGGCGTCCGCCATGTCGGCGATGTCGGCCGGGTAGGCGATGAACTCATAGCCCTTGTCTTTTGCCTCCTTGCAGGCTTCGTCGAGCTTGTCCTGGTCGCGCCCGCAAATGATCGTGGTGGCGCCCGCCTCGGCGAACTTGTGCGCGGCCGCCAGACCGATGCCCGAACTGCCGCCGGTGACCAGCACCACCTTGCCAGCCACCGTGCCCTTGAGGCTGCGGTCGATGTGCAGATCGGGGTCGAGGTGGCGTTCCCAGTAGTCCCACAGCCGCCACGCGTAGTCCTTGAAGTTGGGACACGCAATGCCGCTGCCCTTGAGCGCCGCCAGCGTGTCGCGGCAGTCGAAGCGCGTGGGGTAGTTGACGAAGGTCATCATCTCCTCGGGCAAGCCGAGGTCCTGCATGATGGCCTTGTAGACGCGGCGCACGGGCGCCAGCGCCATCAGGCCCTTCTTCACGCTCTTGGGAATGAAGCCCATCAGCGCGGCGTTGATGAACAGGTTCATCTTCGGCGCGTGAGCCGCCTTGCTCAGGATGTCGAGCACGTCGCCCACGCGGTAGCCCATGGGGTCCACCAGGTGGAAACACGCGCCGCTGCTGCGTTTGAGGTGGCTGATGTGGTCGAGTGCGTCCACCACGAAATCCACCGGCACGATGTTGATGCGCCCGCCTTCCAGGCCCACGCTGGGCATCCACGGCGGCAGTATCTGGCGCAGGCGCTGGATCAATTTGAAGAAGTAATAGGGCCCGTCGATCTTGTCCATCTCGCCGGTCTGGCTGTCGCCCACCACGGCGGCGGGGCGGTACACGCTCCAAGGCACCTTGCATTCCTGGCGCACGATCTTTTCGCTTTCGTGCTTGGTCATGAAGTAAGGGTGGTCCAGGCCCTCGGCCTCGTCGAACATGTCTTCGCGGAACACGCCTTCGTAGAGCCCGGCGGCCGCGATCGAGGACACGTGGTGGAAGTGGCCCGCGCCGATGGCCTTGGCAAATTCCACCGTGTTGCGCGTGCCGTCCACGTTCACCGCGATCTGGCTCTCGGCGTCGGCCTCCAGGTCGTACACCGCGGCCAGGTGGTAGAAGTGATCGATCTGGCCTTTGAGCGCCTTGGTGTCATCGGCTGACACACCCAGTTTCTTGCTGGTGAGGTCGCCAAACACCGGCACCGCGCGCGCCGCACTCACACCCCAGTACTCGCGCAGCCCCGCCACCTTGCCTTCGCTTTCCTTGCGGATGAGGAAATGCACCACCGCGCCCTTGCGCTGGAGCAGCTTGCCCACCAGGCGCTTGCCGATGAAGCCGGTGGCACCGGTGACGAAGTAATGCATGAAGGTCTCCTGGAACAGATGGTGTGTGAGCGAGGTGAAACGCCTGCCATTCTTGTCCACGAAGCGGCGCGCCCCATTCCGCAAAAACCCGCGTACGCCGCGCCAGCATTAGTCTCGTGCCCCTACACAGGGCATGCGGCCTGCCCGTACAGTGGTTGCACTCGGGCCCCGGCCTGTCCTTCCATTTCAATCCACAGGAGCATCCCATGGTCAAGAAGATCCAGAAAAGCGGCAGCGACAAGAAGGCATCTGCCCAGGCATTCAACTCCCCGCTGTCCGGCGCCATCAAGGATTCGGCCCAGCAGATCTGGTTGGCCGGCCTCGGCGCATTCGCCAAGGCGCAGGAAGAGGGCGGCAAGGCCTTCGAGTCGCTGGTGAAGGAAGGTCTGTCGATCCAGCGCAAGACCCAGGCGGTGGCCGAAGAGCGCATTTCGGAAGCCACCAACAAGGTCAGCAGCATGGCCACCGACATTTCTTCCAAGGCCTCGGGCCAGTGGGACAAGCTCGAATCGATCTTTGAAGAGCGCGTGGCCAAGGCGCTGAACAAGCTGGGTGTGCCCTCGGCGCGGGACGTGGATGCCTTGATCAAGCGCATCGACGCGCTCAACCAGCATGTGCAGCAGCTCGCCGGCAAGGCCCCGGCCAAGACGGCTGCCCGAAAGGCCACACCCGCTAAAAAGGCGGCTGCCAAGCCTGCGGCCAAGAAGGTCGCGGCCAAGCCCGCAGCGCGCAAGACCACCCGCAAGGCCGCCACGGTCTGAGCGCGGTGAGGCCTGACGGCACCGTTTCCAACAGGGGCGTTCGCGCCCCTTTTTTGCGTCTGTGCGCCATGCTGCAACGCAGCATGTCGAGCCACACCCGCGGTCTACACTCGAACGCATGACGACTCCGCGCGCAGCCCACCCCGTGCCATTTCCCCGGCCTTCTTCAAGGCCGGCGAAAAGTCGTTCGGGCACGGCAACGGGGCCTCGCATCGCATTGGCCCTGGCCGGTGGCGGGCCGCTCGGTGCGATCTACGAAATCGGCGCACTCTGCGCGCTGGCCGACGGCCTGGACGGCCTCGACCTCAACCGCTGCGACCACTACGTCGGCGTGTCCGCGGGTGGCTTCATTGCCGCCGGCCTGGCCAACGGCATCACGCCGCGCGAACTCTGCGAGGCCTTCATCGAAGACCGCCCGGGTGGGGACAACTTCGATCCGGCCTGGTTGCTCAAGCCCGCCTGGGCCGAGTTCGGCGATCGGTTGCAGCGCCTGCCCGGCCTGCTGGGCAGCGCGCTGTGGGCCTGGGGCGTGCAGGGAAAGAGTTTCACCAACGCGTTCGAGCGTCTTGGCGCTGTCCTGCCCACCGGCGTGCTGGACAACGAGGGCATTCACCACCAGATCGAGCGGCTGTTCAGCCGGCCCGGACGCACCAACGACTTCCGCCGGCTGCGCGCCCGCCTCACGTTGGTGGCCACGCAGCTCGACACGGGCGAGGCCGCGCCGTTCGGCAAGGCAGGTTGGGACCATGTGCCGATCTCGCGCGCCATTCAGGCCAGCGCGGCGTTGCCCGGGCTGTTTCCGCCGGTTGATATCGATGGCCAGCACTATGTGGACGGCGCGCTCAAGAAGACCTTGCACGCCACCGTGGCGCTCGACGAAGGCGTGGGCCTGCTGCTGTGCCTGAACCCGCTGGTGCCGTTTCGGGCGCACGCCGTGGGCGAGCAGACCGATCACATTCCTTCGCTGGTCAAGGGTGGTTTTCCGGCGGTGATGAGCCAGACCTTCCGCTCCATGATCCATTCGCGTCTGGAGCTGGGCATGAAGAACTATGAGCGGCTCTACCCGGGCAGCGACATCGTGCTCATCGAGCCCGACCAGCGCGACGCCAAGCTGTTCACCGCCAACACCTTCAGCTACCGCCAGCGCCGCGAACTCGCCGAACACGCCTACCAGCAGACGCGCAAGATGCTGCTGCTGCGACAGGCCGAATTGACACCCAAGTTGGCGCGCCACGGCGTGACAATGAACACGGCGGCCTTGCGCAACCCCGACCTGCACCTGGTGAAAGAGCCGTCGGTGCCCGCCCAGACCGCGCTGGGCCGGCAACTGCACGCCACCCTGGACGACCTGCAGCGCCAGCTCGGCACACCGGCCCTGGGCCGCTGAGCGCCATGGCCAAGAAGGCACCGCGCCGCACCGCCGAGCGCATCCTGGAGGTCACGCTTGAGCTCTTCAACCGGTTCGGCGAGCCCAACGTTTCCACCACGCTGATCTCGGCCGAGCTGGGCATCAGCCCGGGCAACCTGTACTACCACTACCCGGCCAAGGATGAGTTGATCAACTCGCTGTTCGAGCGTTATGAGAAGGCGCTGGGCGAGTTGCTGGGTGCCAGCGAGGGCGTGCGCAACGTCGAGGACGCCTGGTTCTTCCTGCATTCGCTGTTCGAGATCATCTGGGAGTACCGGTTTCTTTACCGCGACCTCAACGACCTGCTGTCGAAGAACCGCATGCTGGAAACCCATTTTCAGGACGTGCTGAAGAACAAGACACGCGCCATCCGCCAACTGCTCGCAGCGCTCAGTAGCCACAGCGCGGTGACGATGGACGCGCGCGAAATGGAGCCCACCGCCGACAGCATGGTGGTGGTGCTCACCTATTGGCTGAGCTTCGAGTACGTGCGCGACCCGCGCCACGCGCTGGAGCCGGACAACGCGCAACAGGCCTTGATGCGTGGCGCCTACCATGTGCTCAACCTGCTGGCGCCCTACCTGGAGAGCTCGCAACGGCAGCACCTGATCCATCTCACAGCGGCTTACAGCCCCAGCGCCTGACGCACGAGGAGACAACGATGGACAACTGGACCCCTTTCCCCTGGACCGTGAATCCCCGGTTCGACCCCACCCACCTGCAACGCCAGTGGAGCCGTCTCCACATGGGCGACGCAGAGCCATGGCCGGAGCGGGCCGACGTGCAGGCGGCCTGGATGCTGTTTCACAACGGGGAGTTCCAACGCGCCGCCATGGAGGGCCTGGCCCTGGGTGACGCGGGCATGAATGTGGCCAACAAGGCCACGTGCATCTACGCCAACTACCTGGAGCCGCGCGAACACGCTCGCCAGCAACTCTTGCTGGAGGCCGCCACCCGGGCCGAAGCGCTGCAGAAGCGGGAGCCGAACAATGCCGGTGCCTGGTACTGGCAAGCCTACGCGCTGGCACGCTACAGCCAGTGCATCAGCGTGGCCAAGGCACTCACGCAGGGCCTGGGTGTGAAGATCCGTCAGGCACTGGAGACCACCATTGCCCTGGCGCCGCGCCACGCCGACGCCCATCTCGCCTTGGCCGGCTACCACGCCGAGGTGATTGACAAGGTGGGCGCGCTGGTCGGCGGCATGACGCACGGCGCCAGCAAGGACGCCGGTCTGGCGCTCTACCAGAAGGCGCTAGCACTCAACCCCGATTCGGCCGTTACCCTGTCCGAGTACGCCAACGGCCTGATCATGCTGGATGGCCACAAGCGCATGGAAGAAGCTCGCCACCTGCAGGACCGCGCAGCGGCCATGCAACCGCTGGATGCCATGGAGCAGCTCTACGTGGCCTCGGTGCGGCTGGTTTTGGAAGGTTAGGTCCAAGCCATAATCGCGCCCCATGGAAACCAAGTGGCTCGAAGACTTCGTCAGCCTGGCTGAAACCCGCAGCTTCAGTCGCTCCGCGCAATTGCGGCATGTGACGCAGCCGGCATTTTCCCGGCGCATCCAGTCCCTGGAGGCCTGGGCGGGCACCGATCTCGTGGACCGGTCTTCGTACCCCACGCGACTCACGCCCGCCGGGCAGACCCTCTACGACCAGTCGCTGGAAATGCTGCAGGCCCTCCAAAGCACGCGCGCCATGCTGCGGGCCCACACGGCTGCGGCTCAGGACGTGATCGAGTTTGCCGTGCCGCACACGCTGGCCTTCACGTTTTTCCCCTCGTGGCTCTCCAGCCTGCGCGAGACCTGCGGCCCGATCAAAAGTCGCCTGATTGCGCTGAACGTGCACGATGCCGTGTTGCGACTGGTTGAAGGCAGCTGCGACCTGTTGATTGCCTACCACCACGAATCGCAGCCGATCCAGCTCGACGCCAACCGGTACGAAATGCTGCCGCTGGGCCGCGAACTGCTGGCGCCTTATGTGAAGCCCACCGCCACCGGCGCGCCCACCTTCTCGCTCCCTGGTCTGGCGGGCCAGCCCCAGCCCTACCTGGCCTACGCGCCCGGCGCCTACCTCGGCCGAGCGGTGGACCAGATGCTCAAACAAAGCAGCGTCCCGGTTCATCTGGACCGCATCTACGAGACCGACATGGCCGAGGGGCTCAAGGCCATGGCGTTGGAAGGACACGGCATTGCGTTCCTGCCCGCCAGCGCGGTGCGCAACGAGGTGGCTGCGCGCAAGCTGGTGTCGGCCGGCGGTGGCCTGGAGACCTCGCTGGACATCCGCATCTACCGGGAGCGGCCCACTGCGCGCAAGGCCAAGGGCCCGGTGGAGAAATTCTGGAGCGACCTCCAGCACCGGCTGGGCGCGGCCTGATTCCACGGCATTCGAAGTGCCTAGCGTGCGAGAGCGCACCCCGCCATTGGGGTAAATTCGGACATGAACGGTTTGCATGACCGACGCTGCAAACGGCATTGGCCTTTGCACCGGCCGCTGGCTACATTGGCCGGCTGTACGTTACCCCGTGGGGTTTCCCGGGTGGTACGGAGGTTGCATGCAGCGCATCATTCGGGGGTCCCTGTTTTCTGGACGGGCCTCGCATCCCGATGAAAACCGTTCACCTTTCGTTTTTTTCACAAGCAAGGAGATAGATATGAAGAAACACCTGCTCGCATGGGCCGTGACCGCACTGGCCGCCAGCAGCGCCCTGGCTCAAACCGGCGACACGCTGGCCAAGATCAAGGCGTCCGGCAGCGTGTCCCTGGGCGTGCGTGAGTCGTCCGGCCTGGGTTACACCCTGGGCAACGGCAAGTACGTCGGCTTCCACACCGAAATGGGTGAAATCGTCCTGTCCGACATCCGCAAGCAGTTGGGCATGACCGCGCTGGAAGTGAAGTACCAGCCAGTCACCTCGCAGAACCGCATCCCCCTGGTGCAAAACGGCACGGTGGACATCGAGTGCGGCTCCACCACCAACAATGCCACGCGCCAGAAAGACGTGTCTTTCGCCGTGACGACCTACGTGGAAGAAGTGCGCATTGCGGTGAAGGCCAACTCCGGCATCAACGGCATCAAGGACCTGGCCGGCAAGAACGTGGCCACCACCACCGGCACCACCTCGGTGCAGACCCTGCGCAAGAACGAGCGCGCCGGCGGCATCGACTTCAAGGAGGTCTACGGCAAGGATCACGCCGACAGCTTCCTGCTGCTGGAGTCGGGCCGCGCTGATGCGTTCGTGATGGACGGCTCCATCCTGGCCGCCAACATCTCCAAGGCCAAGAACCCCGCCGACTTCAAGATCGTCGGTGAAGTGCTGTCGGTCGAGCCGATCGCCTGCATGCTGCGCAAGGACGACCCGGCGTTCAAGAAGGCCGTGGACGACAGCATCAAGCGCCAGATCGCCGACGGCTCGCTCGCCAAGCTGTACGACAAGTGGTTCATGCAGCCGATTCCGCCCGCCAACGTGAAGATCGGGCTGCCGATCTCCGACGCCACCAAGGCGGCTTGGGCTGCACCGAACGACAAGCCGATGGAAGACTACGCCAAGAAGTAAGCGCGCAAGCTTCTGGCACGCCCCTTCAAGTGGACCATTTGAAGGGGCGTTTTCGTAGACGCCCCCATTTCATGGGGCGATGCGCGGACGATAAAAAGAAAGGGCTCCTATGAGCTGGGATTGGCAGGTGTTCTGCGAGGACACCATCGAACGGCAGCCGGTGCAGGGCTGCTTTGGCAAGGGAGGCGACATCACTTACCTCGACTGGATGCTGTCGGCCTGGGGCTGGACGGTGTCGGTTGCGCTGTTGGCCCTGTTGCTGGCGCTGGTGTTGGGCATCCTGATCGGCACGCTGCGCACGTTGCCCGATCGACCCATGGTGGTGCGTCTGGGCAACGCCTGGGTGGAGCTGTTCCGCAACATCCCGTTGCTGGTGCAGATCTTCCTCTGGTACCACGTGCTGCCTTCCATGTTCAATGTGCTGCAGGGTGTGCCGGGCTTCGTGCTCGTGGTGTTTGCCCTGGGCTTCTTCACCTCGGCGCGCATCGCCGAGCAGGTGCGATCGGGCATCCAGGCCCTGCCGCGTGGCCAGCGTTATGCGGGCATGGCGATGGGTTTCACCACCTTCCAGTACTACCGCTATGTGCTGCTGCCCATGGCGTTTCGCATCATCATCCCGCCGCTCACCAGCGAGACCATGAACATCTTCAAGAACTCCTCGGTGGCGTTCGCGGTGTCGGTGTCCGAGCTCACCATGTTCGCCATGCAGGCGCAGGAAGAGACCTCGCGCGGTGTCGAGGTCTACCTCGCCGTGACCGGTCTCTACATCGTCTCGGCCTTCGCCATCAACCGCATCATGGCCTTCATTGAAAAGCGCGCGCGCATACCGGGGTTTGTGGTCGCCGGCGGATCGGGAGGACATTGAGATGAATTTGAATCTCGATTTTTCCTTCTACAACTGGGACCTGATCACCAACTTCGTGCTGAAGGGTCTGTACTTCAGCGTGATGTTGACCATCGTGGCCACCATCGGCGGCATCCTCTTCGGAACCGTGCTCGCGCTCATGCGCCTCTCGGGCAAGAAGTGGCTTGAGGCGCCGGCCACCATCTACGTCAACGGCATGCGCAGCATTCCGCTGGTGATGGTGATCCTGTGGTTCTTCCTGCTGGTGCCGCTGTTGATCGGCCGGCCCATCGGCGCCGAGGTCTCGGCGGTGATCACCTTCATCGCCTTCGAGGCGGCGTACTTCAGCGAAATCATGCGCGCGGGCATCCAGTCCATCCCCCGGGGTCAGGTGAACGCGGGCCAGGCTCTGGGCATGACCTACGGCCAGAACATGAAGCTGGTGGTGCTGCCCCAGGCATTCCGCAACATGCTGCCGGTGCTGCTCACGCAGACCATCATCCTGTTCCAGGACACCTCGCTGGTCTATGCCATCGGCGCCTACGACATGCTCAAGGGCTTCGAGGTCGCGGGCAAGAACTTCGGTCGTCCGATCGAGGCCTACCTCGCCGCCGCCGTGGTGTATTTCGTCATGTGCTACGCACTGTCGTGGTCCGTCAAACAGCTGCACAAAAAGATCGCCATCATCCGTTGATGCAACCGCTACTCAGGAATTGCCATGATTGAACTCAAGAACGTCTCCAAGTGGTACGGCAGCGTGCAGGTGCTTACCGACTGCTCCACCAACATCCAGAAGGGCGAAGTGGTCGTGGTCTGCGGCCCCTCGGGCTCGGGCAAGTCGACCCTCATCAAGACCATCAACGCGCTCGAGCCCTTCCAGAAGGGCGAGATCACGGTGGACGGCGTGCCGGTGCACGACCCCAAGACCGACCTGCCCAAGCTGCGCAGCCGCGTGGGCATGGTGTTCCAGCATTTCGAACTGTTTCCGCACCTGTCGGTGACCGAGAACCTCACGATCGCCCAGATCAAGGTGCTGGGCCGCAACCCCGATGAAGCCAAGAAGCGTGGCCTGAAGATGCTCGACCGCGTGGGCTTGTCGCTGCACAAGGACAAGTTTCCGGGTCAGCTCTCCGGTGGTCAGCAGCAGCGGGTAGCGATCGCGCGCGCGCTGTCCATGGACCCGATCGTGATGCTGTTCGACGAACCCACCTCGGCGCTCGACCCCGAGATGGTCGGCGAGGTGCTCGACGTCATGATCGGCCTGGCCAACGAAGGCATGACCATGATGTGCGTGACGCACGAGATGGGTTTTGCGCGCAAGGTCAGCAACCGCGTGATCTTCATGGACGTGGGCGGCAAGATCCTGGAAGACTGCTCGAAAGACGACTTCTTCGGCAAGCCCGAAGACCGCCAGCCGCGCACCAAGGACTTTCTCAACAAGATCCTGGCGCACTGAGCGCCGGCGCAACTCTGCCACCAGACGGCTTCTCCGCCCGACCGTGGGCGGGGTGCTGCGACGTCACGCGTTGGCGAGCCAGCCTGCGCCACGTCCTTTTGTTCACCCGACGTTCCCTTCCCGACAGGATCGTTTCCATGACGCAAGCATTCTTCACGGCAAGACATTTCCTGATCCTGCTCGCCTTGTTTGGCGCCGCCGCACAGGCGCAAACCGGCCCGGTGCTGGACCGCATCAAGGCCGAGGGCCGGTTGGTGCTCGCCCACCGCGAGTCCTCGGTGCCGTTCTCCTTCCTCGACGCGCAAGGGCGGCCGGTCGGCTACGCGCTGGACATCTGCCGCCGCCTCGCGGTGGCGGTGCAGCGGCAGCTGGGCATGGACAAACTGTCGGTGGAGCTCCTGCAGGTCACGCCGGCCAATCGGATCGACACGGTGGCCCAGGGCAAGGCCCAGATGGAGTGCGGCTCCACCACCAACAACGCCACGCGCCGCGAGAAGGTGGATTTCACCATCCCGCATTTCATCACCGGTGCGCGCCTGATGGTGTCGCGTGACAGCGCGGTGGACCGAGTGGATCACCCTCAGCTCAAGACCGTGGTCTCTACCCGCAACACCACGCCGCTGGCGATGCTGCGCCGCATCGACCGCGAGCGCTTCCTCAAGCTCAAGATCATCGAAGCCGACGATCACGAGCAGGCCGTGTCCATGGTCGAAAAAGGGCAGGCCGACGCCTTTGCCATGGACGACGTGTTGCTGTATGGGCTGGCCGCCGGGCGCCCCGACCCGAACGCGCTCAAGGTGGTCGGGCGCTTCTTCACTACCGAACCGCTGGCCATCATGTTGCCTAGGGAGGACGCGGCCTTCAAGAAGATCATCGACGACGAAATGCGTCGCCTCATCTACAGCGGCGAAATCAAGGCGATCTACGCAGAATGGTTCGAGAAGCCCATTCCGCCCAAGGGCCTGTCGCTGAACCTGCCCATCAGCTACTTGCTGAAGGACTTCTGGAAGTACCCCACCGACAAGGTGCCCCTGTGACGGCCGGGGGGTTTGCGACAATCGGGGCATGAACGCTGCCACCATGTCCCCAGACACCCTCACCATCACCCGCCCCGACGACTGGCACCTGCACGTGCGCGACGGAGACGCCCTGCGCACCGTGGTGCCGCACACCGCTGCCCAGTTCGCCCGCGCAATCATCATGCCCAACCTCAAGCCGCCGGTGACCACCGCGGCGCAGGCCGTGGCCTACCGCGACCGCATCCGCGCCGCCGTGCCCGAAGGCATGAGCTTTGAGCCGCTGATGACGCTCTACCTCACCGACAATCTGCCCGCCGACGAGATCGCGCGCGCCAAGGACGCCGGTGTGGTCGCCGCCAAGCTCTATCCCGCTGGCGCCACCACCAACAGCGATGCCGGCGTGACCGACATCCGCAAGACGCACAAGACGCTGGAGGCCATGCAGCGCGCTGGCCTGCTGCTGCTGGTGCACGGCGAGGTCACCTCGCCAGACATCGACCTGTTCGACCGCGAAGCCGTGTTCATCGACCAGCAGATGATCCCGCTGCGCCGCGACTTCCCCGAACTCAAGGTGGTGTTCGAGCACATCACCACGAAAGAGGCCGCGCAGTATGTGGCCGAGGCCGGACCGTTCACCGCGGCCACGCTCACCGCGCACCACCTGCTCTACAACCGCAACGCCATCTTCACGGGTGGCATCCGCCCGCACTACTACTGCCTGCCGGTGCTCAAGCGCGAAACCCACCGCCAGGCCTTGGTGGCAGCCGCCACCAGTGGCAACGACCGCTTTTTCCTCGGCACCGACAGCGCACCGCACCCGGCGCACCTGAAGGAACACGCCACCGGTTGCGCGGGCTGCTACACCGCGCACGCCGCGATCGAGATGTACGCCGAGGCCTTTGACTCGGTGGGCGCGCTCGACAAGCTCGAAGCCTTCGCCAGCTTCAACGGCCCGGCTTTCTACAGCCTGCCGCGCAACAGCGGCAGCGTCACCCTGAAACGCGAAAGCTGGACGACCCCCGAGAGCTTCCGCTTCGGCGAGGCCGATCTCAAGCCGCTGCGCGGCGGGGAAGTGTTGCCCTGGCGCCTGCAGGCCTGATGTTGGGCGGTGCGTCGCCGGACTGGTCCGAACCGTGGTTCGCACCGGTTGCCGCCGACGGCAGGTCGGTTCAATGCCACCTGAGCACCGGCCACGACCTGCCCCAGGCGCTGGGTGCGTTGCCGACTTGCCCGGTCCGCTTCGTGCCCCAGACCGCGCTTCCCCCGGGCACCGCGTACGAACAGTTCATCTTCGACACCGGTTGCGTGCCCACGCGCGAAAACCTGCACGACTTCTTCAACGGTCTGTGCTGGTTGCGCTTTCCGCAGACCAAACAGCGGCTGAACCGCCTGCAGGCGGCCGAGATCGCAGCGGCCGGTGTGCGCGAGGTGCGCGGGCCGGTGCGCGACGCGCTCACGCTGTTTGACGAAAACGCTGCGCTGCTGCAGGCGCCCGAACCGCTGTGGGACGCCTTGACCGGGCGCGATTGGCAGCGCTTGTTCGTCACCTTGCGACCGCTCTGGGCGCAGGCCCGGCTGGTGCTGTTTGGCCACGCCTTGTTGGAAAAGCTGGTCATCCCTTACAAGTCGATCACGGCCCACGTGTTTCTGGAGCCGGTACCCATGGACCTGGGTGACGACGTCGCGGCCTGGGACGCTTGGTTGGCCCAAGGCCTGAGCGCGCCGCTGCTGGCCACCAAGCCGTTCACGCCCTTGCCGGTGCTGGGTGTGCCGGGCTGGTGGCCGGCGAACGACGATCCTGCTTACTATGCCGACGCTGGCGTGTTCCGCCCTCGGCGCACCAGCATTCCATTGGACCATCCATGACCTTGCCGATCCCGCCCTCGTGGGCCCATCTGAATCTGGCGCAAGACACCGACCGCGCCGAACTCGCCGCCCATTTCCGTGCCACTGGTGTGCGCGACGTGGAGTGCCTGTTTGCTGACGTCACCGGCTACCCGCGCGGCAAGCTCATGCCTGCTGCCAGCTTTGCTGCCGGTGGCGAGCTGCGCATCTGCCAGGCCATTCCCATGCAGTGCGTGACGGGTGAATACTCCTACGACCCGATCTTCCCCGACAGCGACCCCGACGTGCGCCTGGTGCCCGACCTGTCCACACTCAAGCCGGCGCCCTGGGCCAGCGTGCCGCGCTACCTGGCGGTGCACGACTGTGTGGAGCTCGACGGCAGCCTGTGCGAATTCGCCCCACGCTCGGTGCTCAAAAACGTGGTGGCGCGCTACCAGGCCATGGGGCTCACGCCGGTGGTGGCGCCCGAGATCGAGTTCTACCTGACCGCCGCCATGACGGACCCGGCGCAACCACTCACCGCCCCGCTGGGTCGCGGTGGCCGGCCCGAGGTGGGGCAGTCGGCCTTCAGCCTGAACGCGCTCAACGAACTGGCGCCGTTCTGGGACGCCTTTCATGCCGCCATCGACGCCCTGGGGATTCGGGCAGACACCTGGCTGCACGAAGTGGGTCCCTGCCAGTACGAGATCAACCTGCTGCACGGCGACCCGGTGGCGGTGGCCGACCAGGCCTTTCTGTTCAAGACGGCGGCGCGCGAGATCGCCCTGCAGCACGGCTTGAACGCGGTGTTCATGGCCAAGCCCCTGGCGGGTGAGGCCGGCAGCTCCATGCACCTGCACCAGAGCGTGGTGGACGCCCAAGGCAGCAACATCTTCAGCCAGGCCGACGGGTCCGCGAGCGACGCCTTTTTGCACTACATCGGCGGCTTGCAAGCCCATACGCCCGACCTCATGCTCGTCTACGCGCCCACGGTCAACTCGTACCGGCGCTATGTGAGCGGCAGCCAGGCGCCCACCAACGTGGCTTGGGGGTACGACAACCGCACCGCCGGCCTGCGGGTGCCGGTGAGCCCGCCGGCCGCGCGCCGCGTGGAAAACCGGCTGGCTGGCGCCGATGCCAACCCTTACCTGGCCATGGCCGCCACGCTGGCCGCTGGTCTGGCCGGGCTGCAGGCGCGCTGCGAACCGCGCGAGCCGGTGACCGGCAATGGTTACGACCAGCCGCGCGATCTGCCGCGAACTTTTTCAACCGCCCACGAACAAATGGCGGCGAGTTCCCATGCACCCCGCTTGTTGGGCGAGCGCTTCGTGCGCGCTTATCTGGCGGTCAAGGCACTGGAGCACGACAGCTTCTTGAACGAGATCAGCGCGTGGGAGCGCCGGTTTTTGCTGCCGCAAGTCTGAAGCTGGGTGGTTGCCTGAACGCGCAGCGGCTTGAAGAACCGTGCAGGCGACCCCACTTATCATCCCGTTGTCCTTGACATTCCTCGGAGTCCCCATGAAACGCATCCTGCTGTTCGTCCTGACCAACGTTGCCGTGATGGCGGTGTTGCTGGTCACCACCCGCATCCTGGGCGTGGACCGCTTCCTCACGGCCAACGGCCTGAACATGACGGCGCTGGCCGGGTTCTCGCTCGTCATCGGCTTTGGCGGCGCCATCATCTCCTTGCTGATCAGCAAGCCCATGGCCAAGTTCAGCACCGGCGCGCGCGTGATCAACCAGCCGCAAACGGCCGACGAAGCCTGGATCGTGGAGACCGTGCGCCGCTTTGCCGACAAGGCTGGCATCGGCATGCCCGAGGTCGCCATCTTCGAGGGCGCACCCAACGCGTTTGCCACCGGTGCGTTCAAGAACTCGGCGCTGGTGGCCGTGTCCACCGGTCTGCTGCAGAACATGACCAAAGAGGAAGTCGAGGCCGTGATCGGCCACGAAGTGGCCCACGTGGCCAACGGCGACATGGTCACCATGACGCTGATCCAGGGCGTGATGAACACCTTCGTGGTGTTCCTCAGCCGCTTGATCGGCTACGCGGTGGACAGCTTCCTGCGCAGGGGTGACAGCAACTCGTCAGGCCCCGGCATCGGCTACATGGTCACCACGATCGTGATGGACATCGTGCTGGGCTTCCTGGCCGCCATCATCGTGGCCTGGTTCAGCCGCCAGCGCGAGTTCCGCGCCGACGCGGGCGCCGCCGGCCTCATGGGTCGCAAGCAGCCCATGATCAATGCGCTGGCCCGCCTGGGTGGCCTCACCCCCGGCGAGCTGCCCAAGACCATGCAGGCACTCGGCATCACCGGTGGCCTGGGCAAGCTGTTCTCGACGCACCCGCCGATCGAAGAGCGGATCGCCGCTTTGCAGCTGCAAGGCTGATCGGTCCTCGACCCACAACAAAAAAGCGACCCTCGGGTCGCTTTTTTGTTGTTCGCCTGAGGCCGCAGAGGCCGGGGCTTACCTTCTCTCCCAGCGGTCGTGGTCGCGGTGACCGTCCCGGAAGCGGCGGTCGTCGTGCCGATAGCCCGGCCGGTAGCCGTTGATGTAGACCACGCCCGGCGACACCTGGTAGCGCGGGTAGTACTCGGTGCCGATGGTGATGCGGGTGTTGGAGGGGTAGTACTCGGTCTGCGGGCGGTAGATCGGGGCGTTGTTGTAGACCGGTGGGGCGTAGCCGGTCGAGGGCAGGGCGTCCGCGGGTGACACGTTGAGGCGGATGTAGGGACCCGGGTCTTGCGGCATCTGCACGTTGTACTGGCGCCCGGCGTACTCGTAGACCACGTTGTAGGCCACGGTGCGGTTCTCGTAGAAGGTCTGTGTGCCGCACTGGCGGTAGGTCTCGGTGTAGGGCTGGCCGGGGCCTTCAACGCGGTTGCCGATGATGGCGCCGCCGATGAGGCCGATCACGGTGGCCGCTGCGCGGCCGCTGCCGTTGCCGATGGCGTTGCCAGCGGCTCCGCCGGCAATGCCGCCCAGCAGGGCGCCTGCGCCCGATGGCTGGCCCTGGTAGGTCACGCGCTCATCGCTGCACATCTCGCGCGGCACGGCCACTTGCTGCACCACCGGCGTGCTGCTGATCACGCGGCCTTGCTCCTCTTGCGCATGCGCTGCACCGGCGCTGGCCAGTGCCAACAGGCTCATCACAGGGATCAAAACGGGAAACTTCATGTCGCACTCCTGAAGACAACGCAGAAAGTGTGCGCCACGGAGGTCAATCCGTGATGCACGGCGTGTAAAGATTCGTCACTCTGCGGGTGATTTCACGCTCGGGCACCCGGTCAGTGGGCTTTGAGCAGATCGAGCACCAGGGCCTCGGCGACCTTGAGGCCGTCCACGCCGGCCGAGAGAATGCCGCCGGCGTATCCCGCGCCTTCGCCTGCCGGGTACAGCCCGCGCGTGTTCAGGCTCTGGAAGTCGTCGCCGCGGGTGATGCGCAGCGGCGCCGAGGTGCGGGTTTCCACGCCGGTGAGCACCGCGTCGGCCATGTCATAGCCCTGGATCTTGCGGCCGAACACCGGCAGCGCCTCGCGCATGGCCTCGATGGCGTAGGCGGGCAGGGCGGGCGCCAGATCGCCCAGCTTCACGCCCGGCTGGTACGACGGCACGACCTCGCCCAAGGCGCTGGACGGGCGCTTCGCCACAAAGTCGCCCACCAGCTGGCCCGGGGCCTCGTAGGTGCCGCCACCGAGCTGGTAGGCACGCGCTTCGAGCTCGCGTTGCAGCACGATGCCGGCCAGCGGGTGGGTCTTGCCCTCGGCCGCGAGCGCGGTGGCCTGCGCTGCGTAGCGCGCGCCGTCCTGCTCACCGAAGGCAGCGGTCCACAGCGGTGCGTCCTGCGGAAAAGCCTGCGGGAAATCCGCCGGCTCGATGCCGACCACCAGGCCCGCGTTGGCGTTGCGCTCGTTGCGCGAGTACTGGCTCATGCCGTTGGTGACCACGCGCCCGGGCTCCGACGTGGCCGCCACCACCATGCCGCCGGGGCACATGCAGAAGCTGTAGACCGCGCGGCCGTTCTTGGCGTGGTGCACCAGTTTGTAGTCGGCCGCGCCCAGCAGCGGATGACCGCTGTGGCGTCCCCAGCGCGCGCGGTCGATCACGCCCTGCGGGTGCTCGATGCGAAAGCCCACCGAGAACGGCTTGGCTTCCATGAACACACCCGCGTCCCAGAGCTGCGCGAAGGTGTCGCGCGAGCTGTGGCCCAGGGCGAACACCACGCGCTGCACCGGCATGTCGACGGTGTCGCCGCTGTTCAGGCGCCGCACCCGCAGCGAGGCGATCCGCTGCTCGCCGCCTTCATGCGCGAGGGTGAGACCGCACACGTGGTGCTGAAAGCGGATTTCGCCGCCCAGCGCGATGATCTTTTCGCGCATGGCTTCCACCACCCGCACCAGCTTGAAGGTGCCGATGTGCGGGTGCGCGGTGTACAGAATTTCGGCTGGTGCGCCCGCGTCCACGAATTCCTGCATGACCTTGCGGCCGAGGAAGCGCGGGTCCTTGATCTGGCTGTAGAGCTTGCCGTCGGAAAACAGGCCCGCGCCGCCTTCGCCGTACTGCACGTTGCTCTCGGGGTTGAGCACGTGTTTGCGCCACAGGCCCCAGGTGTCCTTGGTGCGTTCGCGCACCGGTTTGCCGCGTTCCAGCACGATGGGCCTGAAGCCCATTTGCGCCAAAGCCAGCGCCGTGAACAGGCCGCAGGGGCCCAGGCCCACCACCACCGGGCGCTCGTGCTCGTTGGCCGGCCAGCCGGCGGGTGCCTGGCCGGGTGGGTGCCAGGCCATGTCGGGCGTGGGCTGGATGTGGGGATTGCCCGCGTGTTGCGCCAGCAGGGCGGCTGTTTGCGCGGGTTCTGCCAGCGTCACGTCGACGATGTAGACCGCGAGAAGGTCGGCCTTGCGGGCGTCGAAACTGCGTTTGAAGACCCGCAGCTGCGCGATGGCCGAGCTGGGCACGGCGAGCGCAGCGGCCGCCAGCCGGGTCAGGGCTTCCACCGGGTGCGGCGGTGGTTCGCGGTCG
>PNMH01000070.1 GCA_013823505.1 Polaromonas sp.
GTGCAGGTGTAGGGCACCTTCTTGCCGGTGTGGTGGAAATCAAAAACCTTGATGCGCGACTTCGAGGTGGCGTAGGTGCCGTAGTTCTCAAAGGAACAAGCCATCTCGCACTGCAGGCAGCCGGTGCACTTGTCGGGGTTGATGTGAAGGACTTTTTGCATCGTTGTGTCTCCGTGTGGGTAACAGACGCTGTATGCCTGGGGCGCACCTATGCACATCTGCTCATATGATTTTTTGTGCACACCGATTCTTTGAGCTTGAGGGTTTACCCGGGTTTGCGGGGCTCTCTGCGAAAAAGTCTCAGATTGAGACAGGCTTCGCCCAGACGCGTCCAAGGCGCTTCGTGGCATGCTTCTCTTGACGAAGGGTCAACCCTCGCCTCCCCTGCCATCTGCTTCCCCTGATCCCGAACCTCACATGGAAAACCTCGACGCTATCGTCCTGCGCACGCTGCACGGTTGGCGCGCCCAAGGGCAGCGCGCCCTGCTGGCCACGGTGGTGCGAACCTGGGGTTCGTCGCCCCGCCCGGTGGGCTCGATCATGGCGCTGTGCGAGAGCGGCGCAGTGGTCGGCTCGGTTTCGGGTGGCTGTATTGAGGACGACCTGATCTACCGCTACAGCCGCGCCAACCGGACTGAGGCCAGCGCGAACGTGGCGGGCATCAGCCACGAGATTCCAGACAGCACGCCCCAGCGCGTGACCTACGGCGTGAGCGCCGACGAAGCCCACCGCTTCGGCCTGCCCTGCGGCGGCACACTGGAGCTGGTGCTCGAATTCAACCCCGACGCAGCCTCACTGCTCGCGCTGGTGAAGACCCTGGCCGAAGGCCAGATGGTGCAGCGGCGCAGCGACATTGCCAGCGGCCGCGTGGAGCTGCGCGCGGTCACCGCGCCCTCCCCTCTGATCGACGACGGCCAGGTGCTCGCCAACACCTTCGGCCCCGAGTACCGCATGCTGCTCATCGGCGCGGGCCAGCTCACCGAATACCTCGCCACCATGGCCTTGTTCAGCGGCTTTGCAGTGACCGTGTGCGATCCGCGCGAGGAGTACCGGGCATCGTGGTCGGTGCCCGGTGTGGCGCTGCTCACGGCCATGCCCGACGACGTGGTGCGCGACTTCAAGGTGGACCGCCGCAGCTGCGTGATCGCGCTCACGCACGACCCCAAGCTCGACGACCTCGCCCTGCTCGAAGCGCTGGACACCGAGGCCTTCTACGTGGGCGCCATCGGCTCGCGGCGCAACAACGAGGCGCGCCACGCGCGGATGATCGAGCACTTCGAGCAGACGGCCGAGAGCCTGGCGCGGCTGCGCGGGCCGATCGGCATTTACATCGGCAGCAAGACGCCGCCCGAGATAGCAGTGAGCATCATGGCCGAGGTGCTGGCGGTGAAGAATGGCGTGCCGCTGCCGCGTGACATGGATGTCACGCACGCCAAGAACGCGCTCACCGACGGCACCGCCGAGCCATCCGGCCCGACCTGCTTCTCACCCGCCAAGGCCCGGTGAACACACCCACAGCACCACAGCCGCTGCGCACCGGGGTGCTCATCCTCGCGGCGGGCGCAGGACGGCGCATGGGTGGGCGCGCCAAGTGTTTGCTGGAGGTGCAAGGCCAGAGCATGCTGGAGCGGCTGGTGTGCGCGGTGCGCGGCTTGGGGCTGCACACACCGGTGCTGGTGCTCGGCCACCACGCGGCCGAGATCCGGGCGCACGTGGCCACCTGGCCCGAGCACCTGACCCCGCGTCAGGTGGTGAACCCCACGCCCGAGGACGACCCGGCCTCCTCGCTGCACCTGGGCCTGCGCGCACTTGATGCCGACGTACAGGCCGTGATGGTGTTGCTGGCCGACCAGCCACTGATCCATGCCGCCGACATCGGCGCGGTACTGAACGCGTTCCAGCGCCGCCCGGCCGGCCGCCAGGTGTTGGTGCCCACGGTGAACGGAGTGCCAGGCCATCCGGTGGTGTTCGATGCCGCCGTGCGCGCCGACCTTCTGGCGGCACCCGGTACGGGCCTAAGGCAATGGCGCGCAGCGCACCCGCAAGCCACCCTGCCCTGGGTGGTGGACAACCCGCACCTCACGCGCGACCTGGACACGCCCGAAGATGTGGAAACCCTGGCCCGCGACACCGGCTGGACCTGCCGCTGGCCGGAGGCTGCGTCGGGGGTTAACACCGATCCCGCAGGCACTTGACCACCACACCGGGGCGTTCAAACGCTGCTTTAATTCCCCGTGTGAGTTCCAACACACAGTCACCCCTGACCCACCCGCACCGACTGGCCCTGATCGAGCAGGCGCGCCAATCGGTGCTGGAGACTCGTGACCCGAGCTCACCCGTGGGTCTCTCGCCCTGGATCGACCGCTCGTGGCGGCGTTGCCTGGGCATGGGGTTCAACCCGCACCAACCCATCGCCTTTGATCCGGTCACCCACAGCGTGGTGCGCAACGCGATCGATGCCAACCAACCGCTGCTGCGGGCCGCGGCACCGGTGATCCAGTCGCTCACGAGAGCCATGGCGAACACGCGCTACTTCGCCATCCTCACCGACGCCAGCGGCCTGGTGATCGACGTCAACGGTCCGGTGGACCGGCACAACCCGCAGGCATCGAGCATCGCGCGCGTGGGCGTGGATCTGTCCGAACGCGCCGTGGGCACCACCGCCATCGGCGCCACGCTGGCCGAGCTGCAACCCGTGTGGCTGCACCGCGGAGAACACTTCTTCGACGCCACCAGCGCCTACAGCTGCGCGGGGGCGCCCATCTGGGGCCCCGACGGTCAATGCGTCGGCATGCTCGACCTCACCGGCGTGAACGTGGTGGAGCAGCCCGCCTTGAAGCACCTCGTCACCCAGTCGGCGCGCAGCATCGAGAACGCGCTCGCGCTGGCTCGCCCGCACCGCCTGCTGCTGAGCCTGAACTGGCCCGGGCAGTCGCTCGGCGGTGACAGCGACGGCCTGGTGTGTGTCGACGCCGATGGTCACATCACCGGCCTGAACCGACCGGCCGCCGACATGCTGGGCATGGCCCCGCTGAGCCAAGCGGGCCATTGCACCGATGTGTTCGCCGTGCCGGTGGAAAGCCTGTTCGATGCCGCACGCGCGCAGCGCAGCGCGATGGAGGTGCCGTTGTGGTCGGGGCTGCGCATCAACCTGCACGCGCAGCTCAACGCCAGTGGCGAACGCGCGCCGCTGCACGGCTCGGGCGCGGCGGTGCCGCTCAAGGACGTGGAGACCGCGCTCATCCGCAAGGCGGTGGAAGAGGCCCGCGGCAACGTGATGGAAGCCGCGCGCGCACTGGGCATCAGCCGCGCCACCGTTTACCGCAAGCTCGGCGCCCAGCGCGATCGGGGCTGAAGCACCTCACCGCCAACGGGGCGGTCTGCCGAAAAGCGGTTGAGAGGCGGCCCAGTTGTGCCGCTGGACACGGTCAGCAAAGCGCCAACCCGGCCGATATACCGGGTAAGCCCTGCTCAACCTGGGTCTGGCGCACACAACCAACCGTTCAAACACACCATGTTCAAGAACCTCAAGATTTCAACGCGCCTCGTGGGTGCCTTCGCCTTGCTGGTGGCGATGCTGCTGGCCATCGGTGCGCTCAGCGTGGTGCGCGCGGTGGCGGTGGAGACCGACCTGGTCGACATCACCGAGCGGCGCATGAGCGCGATTTCAAACATGGAACTGATTCGCGAGGAAGCGAACTTCCAGGCCCGCGCGATCCGCAATATCGCCTTGCTCGACGACTCGACCAAGGTGGCTCAGGAGAAACAGGCCATCGAAGAGTCGCGTGCGCGGGTCAACGACGTCACCGGCAAGGTTGAGGCCCTGATCACATCGACCAAGGGCCGGGAACTCCAGGCCTTGATGCTGGAAGGCCGAAAGCCTTTCCGCGAAGGCGTGGACAAGTTCATGGCCCTCATCGCCGCTGGCGAGCGCGAGGCGGCCGTGGCCCTGCTGTTCGATGTGGTTCGTCCGGCGCAGCTGGCGTATCTGAAGGCGATCGATGACGCTGTCGACTTCCAGACCGCTGGTGCGCAGGAAGCCAGCCAGAACGCGCAGAACACCGTCAAGAACCTCATCTTCACCATCGTGGCCGCTGTGCTGGTCTCGGCCGGCATCGCCGCGGTGGTGGCCACCTGGATCATCCGCTCCATCACCGGCCCGATCAACAGCGCGGTGGAACTGGCCCGCGCTGTGGCCGCTGGCGACCTGACCCACGTGGTCGAGGTGAAGTCCACCGACGAGACGGGTGTGTTGATGCAGGCCCTGGCCGACATGCAGACCGGTCTGGTTCAAGTGGTGGGTCGCGTGCGCAGTGGTTCCGAGTCGGTGTCCAGTGCCAGCGAGCAGATTGCCCAGGGCAACCAGGACCTGAGCTCACGCACCGAAAGCCAGGCGAGTGCGCTGGAAGAAACCGCCGCGTCGATGGAAGAGCTCTCGTCCACCGTGCGCCAGAACGCCGACAACGCCCTGCAGGCCAACCAGCTCGCGCAGAGCGCTTCCAGGGTGGCGCTGGAAGGTGGTCAGGTGGTGAGCCAGGTGGTGGACACCATGAAGGGCATCAACGAGAGCTCGCGCAAGATCAGCGACATCATTTCGGTGATCGACGGCATTGCGTTCCAGACCAACATCCTCGCGCTCAACGCCGCGGTGGAAGCGGCTCGCGCGGGTGAACAGGGCCGGGGCTTCGCGGTGGTGGCCGGTGAGGTACGCAACCTCGCACAGCGCAGCGCCGCAGCGGCCAAAGAGATCAAACAACTCATCAACGACAGCGTGGAGCGCGTGGAGAGCGGCACGGCGCTGGTGGACAAGGCCGGCGCCACCATGAACGAGGTGGTGGACAGCGTGAGGCGCGTCACCGACATCATGGGCGAGATCAGCTCGGCCAGCAAAGAGCAGAGCGACGGCGTGGGCCAGATCGGCGAAGCCGTGACCCAGATGGACCAGGCCACGCAGCAGAACGCCGCGCTGGTGGAAGAAATGGCCGCCGCGGCCAGCAGCCTGCGCTCGCAGGCCACCGACCTGGTGCAGGCGGTGGCGGTGTTCCGCCTCTCAGTCAACCCGGTGGGTTTCAGCGCGGTGACACCGGTCGTGCGCACACACACGCCGGTGGCCGAACCCAAAAAATCGTTGTCATCCCCGGTGCTGAAGAAGCCCGCGATCCGTGCGGCACTGCCTGCGGCCAAGCAGCCGGCCGCGCGCCGAGAACCCGCGAAAGCCAGCGCTGACGCGGCGGGTGACTGGGAATCCTTCTGAACGCTCCCCGCGCATCCTGAAACGAAACAGCCGCCCGAGGGCGGCTGTTGTCATGGGGGAGCCTGGGCCCCAAGCGTGTCAGCGCTTGCCGCCACCACCGCCACCGTTGCCGCCGCCGTTCCCACCGCCGTTACCGCCACCCTTGCCGCCGCCGCCATGGCCCCCGGCGTTGCCGCCAGCGTTGCCCTGACCACCCAACGACAGGCCAGTTCCGACCGATGCCGACGCGACCGTTGAGCCGCCCTTGTCGGTGGCACCCATCTTGGCCGTCTTCTGCGACTTCTCGGCGGCCGCCTCGCGCGCCAAATCGGCCTTCTTCGCCTGGTTGGCATCGCTCACCACATCGCCCAGACGCAGTCCGAGCGAGTTGGCAATGGCACCCCAGCCCATACCGGAATCACGCAGTCCCTGCACATTGCTGGTGGCTGCGCCCAACTGGGCATTGGTGGGGTTGGTGATGCCCTGCTTGGCGAGGTCGGCCTTGGCAATGTTGGTCGCGAAGTCTTGAGTGGGTGCCGCCGTGGTCGAGGTTGAAGGTGCGGAGGTCACCGTCACACCGACGGTCGTCTGGGCAAAGGCGCCGGACGCCGCGAACAACGCGGCGCACAGACTCGACTTGAGCAACAGGGAATGGGAATGTTTCATGCAGGGCTCCTGGGGTGTTGTGTCGCTGTGCATGCTACGGGACGAAGGTCGCGAAAGGTGCACCCATTCGTTACCAGCGGTAGGTTTGAAACCACAGACGTCCGCCTTGCGTGCGCCAGCGCACGCTGGAATGGTCAGCGCACTGTCGGGCGCACGGATCGCGTCAGCCCGCCAACCCGATCACCAGCGCAGCCGGCATCAAAGCCGCCACCGCCGCGTCGCCCACCCGCCCGGTGAACGGATGCCTTGCAAAGCCCACCCAGTGACCGCCACCATCGAGGGCCAGCACCACCTCGTCTTGCCGGGCGCCGGGCGAGCAGCGCTCGATGCGGCCGGTGAGTGCGCCCGACGCTGCGTGCGAAGCGGTCAACGACACCTCCACCGCGGTGGCCTTGCACAAGGCCAGCACAGCGAGGCCGGGCACCAGCCCCAGCAGATCGGCGCTTTCCTGTGTGATGCTCGACACCAGCTGTGCCCCACCCGGTGTGGACAGGGTCACCACCACCATCGGGTCGCCCGGCCCCAGCGGGGCACAGCGCAGCACGCGGCAGCGCAGCTGGTTGCGCATGCTGGTGCGAAGGCCCAGCCCGCCCTCGCCGATGGCGCCGCCGGCAAAGCGGGCCAGCACCTGCTGGCGGGCGCGCGCCAGCTCGGCGGCGAGTGCGAGCAGTTGCAGACCGTGGGCGGTGATGCGCGCGCCGCCGCCGCCCACGCCACCCACGGTGCGCTCCACCAGCGGCACACCGCTGAGGTTGCTCAAGGTGTCGATGGCCTGCCACGCGGCCTTGTAGCTGATGCCGACCTGGCGCGCCGCCTGTGAGATGGAGCAGCCGGCGGCCACGTGCCGCAGCACGTCCAGGCGTTTGTCGGCGCTGGCGTCCGCCAGGGCCTGGGGCAAATCGGTGGGCGTGGCAGTGGTGTCTTTTCTGGAGGCCATGGAGTCCTGGGGTGCCGTCTATACTCGTCGCTATTCCTAAATAGAATAGCGGTTGATTTGAGAGGGTCGCTCCGATGTTCGCACGTTCACTGTGGTCTGCCCTGCTGTTTTTCATGGCGGGCTCGCTGCACGCCGCTGAAGCCCGGGTGGCGGTGGCGGCCAACTTTGCAGAACCTGTCAAGGCCATTGCTGCGGTGCTGGAAAAAACCACCGGTCACACGCTGAAGATCAGCGTGGGCGCCACGGGTGGCCTGTATGCGCAGATCAAGAACGGCGCACCCTTCGACGTGATGCTCGCGGCCGATACGAAAACGCCTGCCCAGCTCGAAGCCGATGGCCTGGCGCAGCCGGGCGGCCGCTTCACCTACGCCACCGGCAAGCTGGTGCTGTGGTCGGCCGACGCGGCCAAGGTGGACAGCCAGGGTGCCGTGCTCAAGGGCCGTGGTTTTCGCAAGTTGGCCGTGGCCAATCCCAAGACGGCGCCCTACGGCACAGCCGCCGTCGAGGTGATCGACAAGCTCGGCCTCTCTGCATCGCTCACGCCGAAGCTGGTGCAGGGCGAGAGCATCGGCCAGACCTACAACTTCGCCTTCACCGGCAACGCCGAGATCGCGTTTGTGGCCATGTCGCAGGTGCTGGATGGCGGTCGGCTCAAAGGCGGATCGATGTGGGTGGTGCCGCAGAACCTGTACGCGCCGATCCAGCAGGACGCGGTGTTGCTCAAGCGCGGCGCCAACAACGAAGCGGCCAGGGCGCTCATGACGCTGCTGCAAAGCCCCAACATCAAGACCCTCATCCGATCCTACGGATACGACCTTTAAGCCGTGCTGCTGACGCCCTCCGATCTCCAGGCCATCGGCCTCACGCTGCGGGTGGCCGCGCTCACCACCGCCATCCTGCTGGTGCTGGGTGTGCCGCTGGCGTGGTGGCTGGCGCGCAGCCGCTCGGCGTGGAGCCGGCCGGTGGGTGCGCTGGTGTCCATCCCGCTGGTGTTGCCGCCCTCGGTGCTCGGCTTCTATCTGCTGGTGCTGATGGGTCCCAACGGCCCGGTGGGCGGACTCACACAGGCGCTTGGGCTGGGCGTGCTCACTTTCAGCTTTGCCGGGCTGGTGATCGCGTCGGTGTTTTACTCGCTGCCCTTCATGGTGCAGCCGGTGTTGAATTCGATGCAGCAACTGGGCGAGCGCCCACTGGAAGCAGCGGCCAGCCTGCGGGCCTCGAAGCTCGACACCTTCTTCTCGGTGGTGCTGCCGCTGTGCCGCCCCGGTCTGGTCACCGGCGTCATCATGAGTTTTGCGCACACGGTGGGCGAGTTCGGCGTGGTGCTCATGGTGGGCGGCAACATCCCGGGCGTCACGCGCGTGGTGTCGGTGCAGATCTACGACCATGTCGAGGCACTGGAGTACGGCGATGCCCATCGCCTGGCCGCGGTGATGCTGGGCTTCTCGTTCGTGGTGCTGCTGGCGCTGCAGTTCTACAACCACCGCCAGCGCGGAGCGCGCCATTGAGCGGTGACCTGCAACTCACCGCGCGGCTGGTCCGCCCCGGTTTCACGCTCGACGTGGACCTCAGCCTGCCTGCGCGCGGGGTGTCGGTGTTGTTTGGCCCGTCCGGCTCGGGCAAAACCTCGTGTCTGCGGGTGCTTGCCGGGCTGGAGCCCCAGGCACAAGGCATGGTGCGCGTGGACGGTGAGGTGTGGCAAGACTCGGCGCAGCGCGTGATGCGGCCGGTGCACCAGCGCGCACTGGGCTATGTGTTCCAGGAGGCCAGCCTGTTCGACCACTTGAGCGTGCGCGACAACCTGATGTTCGGTTTCAAGCGCACGCCACCCGCGCAGCGCCGCCACGCCTGGGACCACGGGCTGGAGCTGCTGGGCATTGCCCACCTGCTGCAGCGCAGACCGCACGAGCTCTCGGGCGGTGAGCGCCAGCGGGTGGCGATCGCACGCGCCCTGGCCACCAGCCCGCGCGTGCTGCTGATGGACGAGCCGCTGGCGTCGATCGACGCGGCGCGCAAAAACGACATACTGCCGTGGCTGGAACAGCTGCATGCGCAACTCGACATTCCCGTGGTGTACGTGACCCACTCCAGCGACGAGCTGGCCCGCCTGGCCGACCATGTGGTGTTGCTGCACGAAGGTCGCGCGCTGTGCAGCGGGCCGGTGATGGAGCTCATGACGCGGCTCGACTTGCCGCTGGCCCGCGGTGACGCGGCGGCCGCCCTGATCGAAGCGAAGGTGGTCGGCCATTCGCCAGAGGACTGTCTGAGCGAGGTGGCATTCGGCGGTGGGTGCCTGCTGCTGCCGCAGGCCGGCAGCGCCGCACTGCCCAATGGCACACCGGTTCGCGTGCGCATCCAGGCACGCGACGTGAGCCTGTCACTGCAGGCGCCGGCGCACAGCAGCGTGCTCAACGTGCTCAGCGCCACGGTGGTCGATGTGCTGGACGATTCGCCCGGTCAGGTGCTGGTGGGTCTGC
Source organism: Polaromonas sp. (assembly GCA_013823505.1). The sequence continues at coordinate 9,314 of PNMH01000070.1, forward strand.
AGCTGGGACACGGAGCGGAGTCGGTGCGCCTGCTCTCGCGCATCAGCCTGGTTTCGGCGCGCCGCCTGGGCATCGCACCCGGTCAGGCGGTGTTTGCGCAGATCAAGGGTGTGGCCATGGTGCGTTGACCTGGCGTCGCCTACCAGCCAGCGCTGCCCGGCGCGCCTTTGAACGGCCCCGCCAGCTCGGGCGTGATCCAGCCTCCGTAAAAGCCACCGGGTTGTGGCGCCACCGCATGTCCGTCCACCGTGCAGGCCAGATCGGTCGGGTAGAAGGCCACGCAGTCGGCCAGCGCCTCGGCACCGGCCAGCGGCTCGGGGTAGCTCCAGGCCACACCGGCCAGGCGCCGGCCGCCGTGCACCAGGCTCCAGTAACGCGCCGGGCCTTTCCATTCGCAAAACGAGCCCCCATCGGCCGGTTGCAACAGGTGGCGGGCCACATCGGACCAAGGCAAATAGAAGCTGGGCGGGTGACCGGTCTCCAGCACACGCACGGCGCGGCGCGTGCGCGCCACCTCCACGTCACCCCAGCGCACGATCACTTCGCGGGTGTCGGGCGCGAGCTGCGGTGGACGTGGAAAGTCCCACACCGAGGTCTGGCCCGGTGCGGGTTCTTCGGCAAAAGGGGGACGCGTGTGGCCTCGCCAATGCCACTGCTCGCGAGCGGCGCGAAGCCACTCGGGTGGTCCTGCCATCTGGTGGGGCGTTTTCAGGTCAGGCCGCAGCACCCACAGCGTCCTTGACGCACTTCTTGGTGAAACTGTTCTTCGCGGCACCAAAGATCTTCTTCTCCACCGCAGCCGCGTCGCAAGTGGCGGCGGCATCCTTCTCGCACTTTTTCATGAACGAGTTTTTGGCCGCGCCAGCGAGTTTTTTGTCGGTGGCAGAGGCTGTGCAGCTCGGGCCTTCGGCCATCGCAGACAAGGGAATCAACACGGCCAGAACGATCGAGCCCAAGCAGATTGCGCGCATTCGAATCTCCATCAATGAAAAATTCATTGAAGGTCAGCGCGGTGACACTGTCAATGCACCGAGGCGGATTTCAGGGTCCGCCTCGGGTTCATCCCAGCATCGAAAGTATCAATCCAGCAGTTCCTTGGGGATGTTGCCGCCGTTGGCCGCGATGTGGGCCAACACGTTTTTGTGCAGCCACACGTTCATCTTGGCCGAGTCGCCCATGAGTTCGTCGGGGCAATAAAGCTCCTTGGCCAATTCCTTGCGCGCGGCCAGGCTGCTGTCGATGTCGAGCAGCTTGAGCAGGTCGACGATGGAGGTTTTCCAGTTGAGCTTTTGCGGGTTGGCCGCGGCCTTCTGCTCCATGAGCGCGACCACGTCGACCATGGTGATGGACGCCACCGGTGCGGGCGCCGGCGCAACGGCGGGTGCGGGCGCCGGAGCGGCCGAGGTAGCCGGCGCAGCGGCCGGCGGCTGTGGCACCACCTTGGGCGAGCCCATGCCGAGTTTTTCGAGGATGTTGCTGAAGAGGCCCATGGAATGCTCCTTGAGGTGGTTGCGGTTGAAACTGAAACGCGAGTCGGTATGGTCGCACATGCGGATGTGCGGCAGGCAACACACGCTCAGCCACCAGGCCCGCCGAAATCGGGCAAAAAAACCGGTGGGCCACCCGCCGCATCCCACAGCTGCAGCACACCGGCGCTGTACAGCATGCGCAGGGCTTCAGCCTCGATGACATCGCGCACCGCCCCCTCGGCCAGCACACGGCCTTCGCGCATGAGCACGGCACGGTCGGCGCAGCGCAGGGCCTGGTTGGGGTCGTGGGTGGTGAACAGCACCGCCAGGCCCTCGCCAGCCAGCGTGCGGATGGCGCGCATCACCAGGCCCTGGTTGCCGAAATCGAGGCTGGCGGTGGGCTCGTCGAGCAGCACGGCGCGTGGCTGCTGCGCGAGTGCGCGCGCGATCAGCACCAGTTGGCGCTCACCACCGCTGATGCGGTGCACCGACCGATCGGCCAGGTGCGCCATGCCCACGCGCTGCAGTGCTGCTTGCGCGATGGCGCGGTCTCGCGCGCTGGGTCGGGCCAGCAGCCCTTGGTGCGCTGTGCGGCCCATGAGCACCATCTCCAGCGCGGTGAAGCCGAAGGTGCTCGCCTGGCCTTGCGGCACGTAGGCGATTTCGCGCGCACGCTCGGCCAGGGGCCAATGCGCCAGCGCCCTGCCCTGCAACTGCACCGCACCACCCAGCGGAGGGAGCAGACCGAGCAGGGTCTTGAGCAGCGTGGTCTTGCCGCAGCCGTTGGGGCCGAGCAGCGCCAGCACCTCGCCGCTGTGCAGTGAGAGCGAGAGCTCCGAACCGACCACGTGGCCGGGGTAGCCCACGCTCAACGCTGTGGCTTGCAACATGGCGGTCACTGGACAACCTTCGCCCGGCTGGCTGCGCTCATGTCCACCCTCTGGATGCCCGGCGCAGCAGCACGATGAAGAAAGGCGAGCCGATGAGCGCCGTGAGGATGCCCAGCGGAATCTCCACCGGCGCCAAGGTGCGCGCGAGCGTGTCGATGAACAGCAGCAGGCCGCCACCGAGCACAGCGGATGTGGGCAGCAGGCGCACGAACGACGGCCCCACCAGAAAGCGCGCCAGGTGCGGCACAACCAGCCCGATCCAGCCCACGATGCCGGCGGCGGCCACGCTGGCGGCGGTGACGAGCGTCGCAGCGGCGACGATCACCAACCGCAGGACGGTGGTGCGCACGCCCAGTGAGCGGGCCTCTTCTTCGGGCAGCGACATCACGTCCATGCGCCAGCGCAGCAACAGCAGCACCACCGTACCGACGGCCACGGGCGCGATGAGCGCGGGCAGGTCGTCCACGTGGGTGGCCGACAAGCTGCCGAGCAGCCAGAAGGTCATGGCGGGCAGCTGGTTGTAGGGGTCGGCCAGCACCTTCACCATGCCGATGCCCGCGCCCAGCAACGATCCGATAACGATGCCGGCGAGCAGCAGCACCAACACCGGGTCGCTGTGGCGCACGGTGGAGCCCACGCCGTACACCAGCGCCACGGCCAGCAGGCCACCGGCAAACGCCGCCATCTGGATGCCGAACACGCCGATGGAGAAGTAGATGCCGAGCACCGCGCCCAGCGCCGCGCCGGCGGACGCACCCAGGATTTCGGGCGACACGAGCGGGTTGCGAAACAGGCCCTGGAACGCCGCGCCGGCCACCGCCAGCGCCGAGCCCACCGCAATGGCGGCGAGCACGCGCGGGCCGCGGATCTGCCACACGATGGTCTGCGTCTGTTCGTTGGGCGCGGGTGCGCCTTGCAGCACCGACCACACGAGCTGCCAGAGGTCGGTCAACGCAATCGGTGTGCGGCCCTGGGTGAAGGCCACCAGCACACCAGCGAGCAGCACGCCCACCGCCCAGAAGGCACCACCACGCATGGGATCAGTTCCGTCCGGCCAGCACGCGCTGCACCTGTTCGCCGTTCAAGTCGACTTGGTAAAACAGCTTGTAAAAATCCCGCGTGATCACCGACAGGTCTTCAGGAAACAACGCCGGGAACACCTTGCTGCCCAGCCACCACAGGCCGGGCAGGCGGTTCACGCTGGGCGGAAAGTCCACCCAGCCGAAGGGCAGCTTGGGCGAGAGGTGCACACGCCCGGTTTTCACGGCGCTCACGCTGCGCCACAGCGGGTTGCTGCGAACGGACTGCGCAAACGTCTGGTCGATGGTGACGATCACCTCGGGGTCCCAGGCGAGCACCTGCTCCATGGACACCGTGGCCAGGCCGCCTTGCAAATCGGCGGCCACGTGGCGGATGCCCATGGCCTCGAAGATCTCCACGTTGATCGAACCGCCCAGGCCAGTCTCCAGGCCCTCGGGGCCGCGCGCGTAGTACACGCGGGGTTGCGCAGGCGCACGGGACACGCGTTCGCGCACCGTGCGCAAGGTGTCGGCGGTGTATCGCGCCAGCACTGCAGCGCGCTCCTGCCGGCCGGTGAGTTCCCCCAGCAGCGTGTAGCCCTGCGCCACCGCGGCCAGGCGGCCGTCCAGCAGCGCGTAGGGAATGCCGGTTTGCGACTGCACCCGGTCGGCCAGCTCGGCGAAGGTCTGGCGGGTCGAGCCCGCGTCCACGATCAGGTCGGGCTTGCTCAGCAACAGTTGTTCCAGGTTGGTGGTGTTGCCACGCCCGGTGAGCCGCCCCACTTCGGGCCGATTGCCGACGCCGGGCAACAAAAACTCCAGCTCGGGGCCCCGGTTGGCGCGCGGCCAGCCGATGAGTGCGTCGGGGGCGAGCGTGTAGATCCAGATGGCGGCGGGCGGGCCGGCTGGAAAAATGCGCTGAACCTTCGCCGGCAGGCTCACGCGTCGGCCCGCGCCATCGGTGATGGTGCGCGTTTGCGCCCACGCCGGCAGGCCAGCGAGCGCGCCCGACGCGATCAGCAGATCGCGCCGGCGCAGGGACGAACCGTCAAGATTGGCCAAAGCCGTAACGCGCAAACGTGGCCTGCGCGGCGGGTGCCAGCAAGGCCTTGGCGAAAGCCTCGGCCGGTGCGGGCGCACCGCGCCGCACGGTGAGGCCGTAAGACGCGCCCACCTGCAAGGCAGCGGGCACCTGCACCACCTGCAAGCGCGGCACCTCTTTTTGCGAAGCCACGGCGTTGGTGCAATAGGTGAGAAACACGTCGGCCTGGCCCTGGTCCATGACCCAGGCATAGGTGCCCCGGCCAGCGGGTGGCTTGGGTGAGTCGGCCCCACCGGTGAGCTTGAGCGCCTTGGCATCGAGCGCGGCGTAGGCGCCAGCTCGCACCGTCTCGGCCAGGCGGAACAGCTCCCACGCGTAGTCGCCCGACGGGTCGGCCTTCGGCGTGGACGTGCCCAGCTTCACGGCCGGGTTGAGCATCGTCTCCAGCAGGTTCTGCGGCGTGGCGTTCACGTTCGCCTGCGTGAGCGCACACAGGCTGTTGCGCACGAACACGGTGGGCGCCGCCCAAGCCCCGGCAGCGGCCAGGCGCTGCGGGTGCTGGGTGTCGGCCGAGGCGAACACCTGCGCGCCCTCGCCTTTTTCGATGCGCTCGCGCAAGAGGCCCGAAGCGCCGAAGGTGAGTGCAATCTTCTGGCCAGTGCGCGCCTCGTGATCGCGCGCGATCTCGGTGAACACCTCGCGCAGGCTGCCGGCGGCGTAGACCTGCAGGGGTTCTTTCGTCACGGACGCCTCAGGCGTGGCACAACCAGCCAGCGCAGCGATCGCAATGACCGTCAGACGGGTCTTCACTTCGAGGCATTCGGGAAAAAGAGCTGCTCGCCGCCGATCTTGTAGCCAGCAATCGCGGCCTGACCGGCCGGGCCGGTGACCCAGTCCACGAACTTCTGGCCGTCGGCCGTCTTCACTTGGGGGTGCTTGGCCGCGCTCACCAGCATCACGCCGTACTGGTTGAACAGGCGCTTGTCGCCTTCGACCAGCACCACGAGATCGCCGCGGTTCTTGAAGTTGAGCCAGGTACCACGGTCGGCCAACACATAGGCGCCGGCGCTGGAGCCGATGTTGAGCGCCGGGCCCATGCCGCAGCCGCACTCCTTGTAACCCGTGCCCTTGTTGGTATCGGTGTCGGTCATCTTCCAGAAGCGCAGCTCGGCCGCGTGCGTGCCACTCTTGTCGCCGCGCGAGATGAAGGGTGCGTTGGCCGTGGCGACCTTTTTCATGGCGGCCACGATGTCGTTGCCTTTGGTGCCGGCCGGGTCGGCCTTGGGGCCGATCAGCACGAAGTCGTTGTACATGACCTCCTGGCGCTTGTCGGCGAAGCCGTCGGCCACAAACTTGTCTTCGGCCACCTTGTCGTGAACGAAGAGCACGTCGGCATCACCGCGGCGCGCCATGTCGATGGCCTGGCCGGTGCCCAGTGCGACCACCTTCACATCGATGCCGCTGGCCTTCTTGAACTCGGGCAGCAGGTAGGAAAACAGGCCCGACTGCTCAGTGGACGTGGTGGAGGCCACCACGATGCTTTGCGCCATGGCGCCGGCACTCGCCAACAAAGCTGTGCCGAGGGCGGCGACGAGGGTCAAACGGCGGAAGGCATTCACAAACTTTCTCCTTGTACAAACAAATGGGCCTGCGGGCACAGCGTGCGCAACAGGTCGTGGTTGAAAAAATCGGCAACGGGCAGGTCGGCCAGCAGCCGCCCTTGCTCCAGGTAAATCACGCGGCTGGCCAGGCGTTTGACCTGGCCCAGGTTGTGGCTGCTGAACACCAGCGTGGGTGGGCGCTCGCCCCCAGGCTGGCCCTGCGTGAACTCGGCGATCTGCGCCTCCACTTCGCGCTTGGCGTGCGGGTCCAGGCTGGCGGTGGGCTCATCGAGCAGCCACACGTCGGGGCGCAAGGCCCAGGCGCGGGCCAGGGCCACACGCTGCTGCTGACCGCCCGAAAGCGCGCGTGCATGGCGTTCAGCCAGGTGGCCGAGCTCCACGCGGTCGAGTGCGGCCAGCGCCAGCACGCGCGTCTCGCGCCAGGCCACACCCTTGAGCCAGAGCCCGAGCTGGATGTTCAGCCGCACGCTCAGGCGCAGCATGTGGGGCCGCTGGAAAAGCATCGCCACGCGCTGCTGGCTTGACGCATGCACCTCACCACCGCTGACGCTTTGCAGCCCATGCAGGGTGCGCAGCAGCGTGCTTTTTCCGCTGCCGTTGGCCCCCACCAGCGCCACGCGCTCACCGGCCTGGATGCGCAAGTAAATGTCGGTCAGGGCATGCAGGCGGCCTGCGGGCCCCAGATGCACCTGCACGTTGCGCAGGTCGAAACACACCGCGGGCACCACCGCGTTCACAGGCAGACCGCTCATTGCGACACCAGCGTCAAGCGGGTTGCATCAGTGCTGTCGGCGCGCTCGCGCCAACGGCTCAGCAGCGACACCAAGGCGTTGAGCACCAGCACCACACCCAGCAGCACCAGGCCCAAACCCAGCGCCAGCGGCAGGTCGCCCTTGCTGGTTTCCAGCGCGATGGCGGTCGTCATGACGCGGGTGAAGCCTTCGATGTTGCCGCCCACGATCATCACCGCGCCCACCTCGGACACCGCGCGTCCAAAGGCGGTGAGCAACACGGTGACGAGCGCGTAGCGGTCGTCCCAGGCCAGCAGCAGGCTGCGCAGCACCGGCCCCGCGCCCAGCGAGGAAAGCTGTTCGCCGTGATCACGATCGGCGTCTTCCACCACCTGGCGCGTGAGCGCCGTGACCAGCGGCAGCACCAGGCAGGTCTGCGCCAGCACCATGGCCTGGAAACTGAACAACCATCCCAGAAAGCCCAACGGGCCGGAGCGTGACAACAGAAGATAGATGACCAGGCCCACCACCACCGAGGGGATGGCGAGAAACGTGTTGAGCAGGGTGAGCACCGCACCGCGCCCCGGGAACCGGGCGACCGCCAGCCAGGCGCCGAGCACCAGGCCCAGGCCGCACGCCAGAAGGCACGCCAAGGCGCTCACCGACAGGGAACGGATGACCACCGACCACAGGCCCGGATCGCCCGAAACCACCAATTGCAGTGCGGTGCTGACGCTATCGGAAAAGGTGTTCATGTGGGCCGTGAGCATAGGGGCAACACCCCTCTGGGCAGCTACGTACTGACGCGGTATGAACCGCTGTGCATAGGCAATGGCTTGCATACGTTCGAGCCAGCGGTCAGGCGGTACCGGCAGCGGACTGATGCGCTTGGGGCACACTCGCGCTCCATGAAACAGATCGAGTTGTCGTACGCGTTCGCCGCCCGCGCACCGGGCCGCTCCAGCGGCCACGCGCTGCTGCGAAATCCGATGATGGACGTGCTGCAGGCTGTGCACACCAGTGGCTCCATTTCGGCCGCTGCGCGGCAGCTGGACCTGTCTTACCGACATGTGTGGGGGCAGCTCAAGGACTGGGAAGCGGCCCTGGGCCAGGCGCTGCTGTTCTGGGAACGCGGCCAGGCCGCGCGCCTGACGCCGTTCGGTGAACGCCTGCTGATGGCGGAGCGCCTGGCGCAGGCCCGGCTGGGCCCGCAGATCGAAGGCTTGCGCGCCGAGCTTGAGCGAGCCTTCGCACGCGCATTCGACGACGCCGGCGAAGAAGGCGAAAGCGAGGTGCTGACGCTCTACGCCAGCCACGACCACGCCTTGAGCGCCCTGCAGGACTTCGCCGCCACCGACGCCTCGTCCCCCAATGAGGCCGGCCGCCTGCATCTGGACATCCGCTTCTGCGGCAGCGTGGACGCGATCCGCGCACTCAACGAAGGCCGCTGCGCCCTGGCCGGTTTTCACACCCAGCCGTTCGCTGCCTCGGGCAGCCAGAGCGCGCGCACCTATCGCCCACTGCTCAAGCCCGGGCTGCACAAGATCATCGGCTTCGCGCGCCGCGCCCAGGGTCTGATGGTGGCGCCCGGCAACCCGCTGCGCCTGGGCGACATGAAGGACGTGGCCCGCCTGCAGGCCCGCTTTGTCAACCGTGCGCTGGGCACCGGGACCCGGCTGCTGCTGGACGAATTGCTCACGCAGGCGCTGCTGATGCCCGAAGACATCAACGGCTTCGACCACGCGGAAACCTCACACGCCGCGGTGGCCCAGGCGGTGGCCAGCGGAGCGGCCGATGTGGGCCTGGGCACCGAATACGCCGCGCGCACGCAGCGGCTTGGATTTGTGCCACTCACCGAAGAGCGCTACTTGCTGGTGTGCCTGAAAACCGCGCTGGAGCAGCCCGCGGTGCAGCGCCTGCTGCAGCGCCTGCGCAGCCGGGCCTGGCACGACCAGCTGACGGGTCTGCCAGGCTATGCGCCCGACCATTGCGGTGAAGTGGCCGCAATGAAGCGTCTGCTCCCTTGGTGGGAATGATGTCGAAGGCCCACACGCTCTCCCGCTGCGCGTGGTCCGCTGCCCCCCGAGGGGGCTGACCTGGCTTGGGGCATCCCGGCGCTGGATCGATCAGCCGTGCAGCCGCCGCGCAACCTCGGCAATGAGCTGGCGCGCCAGCACCAGTTTCGAAGCCCGCGGTAGCTCCACGGTGCCCTGCGCATCCACCAACAGCAACGCGTTGTCGTCCTGGCCAAAGGTGTCTGGCCCGATGTTGCCCACCAGCAGCGGCACACCCTTGCGCGCCCGCTTGGCCTGGGCGTGGGCCAGCAAGTCGTGACTTTCGGCTGCGAAGCCCACGCAGTAGAGTGCGCCGCTCTGCGCTCGCGGGCTGGCTGCAATGCCGGCCAGGATGTCGGGGTTCTCCACAAACGACAGCGTGGGCACCTCGCCCGAGCCGTCCTTCTTGATCTTCTGGTCCAGCATCTGTGCCGGGCGCCAGTCGGCCACGGCTGCGGCCGAGACAAACACCGTCGCGGCCTGGGCCAGGTGGTCCAGCGACTTCTGCATGTTCAGCGCCGATTTCACGTTGACGCGCCCCACACCGCGCGGCGTGGGCAGGCCCACGGGGCCAGCCACCAGCGTCACCTGGGCGCCGGCTTCGTGCGCTGCCCGCGCAATGGCAAAGCCCATCTTGCCGCTGGAGAGGTTGGTGAGCCCCCGCACCGGGTCGATGGCCTCAAACGTGGGACCGGCGCTCACCAGCACGTGCTGGCCGGCCAGCACCTTGGGTGTGAAGAAACGGATCAGGTCGTACAGCAGCTCGTCAGGCTCGAGCATGCGGCCGTCACCCGTTTCGCCGCAGGCCTGTTCGCCTGCGCCCACGTCGAGCACCGTGGCGCCATCGGCGCGCAGCTGCTCGATGTTGCGCTGCGTGGCGGGGTGCGACCACATTTCGCGGTTCATGGCGGGCGCCAGGATCAGCGGCACGCTCTCGATGGGGCGCGCCAGGCACATCAGCGAGAGCAACTCATCGGCCCGGCCGTGCACCAGCTTGGCCATGAAATCGGCGCTGGCGGGGGCCACCACGATCGCGTCGGCCTCGCGGCTGAGGTTGATGTGGGGCATGTTGTTGTCGGCCCCGCCTGAGGTGCGCGCGTCCCACTGAGAGGTGAACACCGGGCGGCCCGAGAGCGCCTGCATCGTCACCGCGGTCATGAACTGCTCGGCCGCTTCGGTCATGACCACCTGCACGGTGGCGCCGGCCTTCACCAGCGCCCGGCAGAGTTCGGCTGCCTTGTAGCAGGCGATGCCCCCCGAAAGGCCAAGGACGATGTGTTTTCCAGCGAGTTCGTTCATGGGCGCAATGTAGCAGTTGAGCCCTGGCTGCGTGTCCGGCCGGGCGGGGCAGGAAGGCAGGGTGAAGGGGCGCCATTTATAATCGCCATTTCCACCTCCTGCGAGCATCTGGCTCGCCCGAGACATGACCAAATTTGTGTTCGTCACCGGCGGTGTGGTGTCCTCTCTGGGCAAAGGCATAGCCTCCGCATCCCTGGCCGCGATTCTTGAGTCCCGCGGCCTCAAAGTCACCCTCATCAAGCTCGACCCGTACATCAACGTGGATCCGGGCACCATGTCCCCCTTCCAGCACGGCGAGGTGTTCGTCACCGACGACGGCGCCGAGACCGACCTGGACCTGGGCCACTACGAGCGTTTCATTGAAACGCGGATGAAGAAGACCAACAACTTCACCACCGGCAAGATCTACCAGTCGGTGCTGGAAAAAGAGCGTCGGGGCGACTACCTCGGCAAGACGGTGCAGGTGATCCCGCACGTCACCAACGAAATCCAGGAATTCATCCAGCGCGGCGCCGGCATCGGCACGCCCGACGCGGTGGACGTGGCGATTGTTGAAATCGGCGGCACCGTGGGCGACATCGAATCGCTGCCGTTCCTGGAAGCCGTGCGCCAGATGAGCCTGCGCATGGGCCCGAACAACTCGGCCTTCGTGCACCTGAGCTACGTGCCCTGGATCGCCGCCGCCGGCGAGCTGAAAACCAAGCCCACGCAGCACACCGCCAAGGAGCTGCGCGCTATCGGCATCCAGGCGGACGCCCTGCTCTGCCGCGCCGACCGCCGCATTCCCGACGAAGAGCGCGCCAAGATCAGCCTGTTCAGCAACGTTCCCGAGTGGGGCGTGATCTCCATGTGGGACGTGGACACCATCTACAAGGTGCCGCGCATCC
>PNMH01000071.1 GCA_013823505.1 Polaromonas sp.
CACAGCCAGCTGATGGTGCAGACCATCTTTGCCGACTTTGCGCGCCTCTACCCCGAGCGCTTCTGCAACAAGACCAACGGCATCACGCCGCGGCGCTGGCTCTCGCAGGCCAACCGACCGCTGGCCAGCCTGATCGACGCGCGCATCGGCACCACCTGGCGGCGCAACCTCGACGAACTCGAACAGCTGCGCCCACTGGCGACCGATCCCGAATTCGTCAGTGCCTTCCAGGCAGCGAAGGCACAGAACAAGCATCGACTGGCCGAGCGCATCGCGGCAGAGACGGGTGTGATCGTGAACCCGAACAGCCTGTTCGACGTGCAGATCAAACGCATGCACGAATACAAGCGACAGTTGCTCAACGTGTTGCACGTGGTCACGCGTTACCAGCAGATCCTGGCGCACCCGCACGCCGACTGGGTGCCGCGCACGGTGATCTTTGCCGGCAAGGCGGCTTCGGCCTATTTCATGGCCAAACTCGTCATCAAGCTCATCAACGACGTGGCGCGCGTGGTCAACCATGACAAGCGCGTGGGTGACAAGCTCAAGGTGGTGTTCATCCCCAACTACCGCGTGTCGCTGGCCGAGGTGATCATTCCCGCGGCCGACCTCTCCGAGCAGATTTCCACCGCCGGCACCGAAGCCTCGGGCACCGGCAACATGAAGTTCGCCCTCAACGGGGCACTCACCATCGGCACCTGGGACGGCGCCAACATCGAGATCGCCGAACACGTGGGGCTGGAGCACATCTTCATCTTTGGCCACCGCACCGAGCAGGTGGCCGCGTTGCGCGCCAGCGGCTACAACCCGCGCCGCTACTACGACCACAACTACGACCTCAAGACCGCCATCGACCGCATCGCCGAAGGCGCCTTCAGCCCCGAAGAACCCGGGCGTTTCCACGACATCACCCGCACGCTGCTGGAGTCCGACTACTACCTGCTGCTGGCCGACTACACCGACTACCTGGCCACGCAACACAAGGTGGACGCGCTCTACCGAACGCCAAACGAATGGACGCGCCATGCTGTTCTGAACGTGGCCGGCATGGGCGCGTTCTCGTCGGACCGCACCATCCGCGAATACGCCAGCGAGATCTGGAACGTCAAGCCGCTGTTCCCCTGAGTGCTGGGGCGCACAGGGCGCGTGCCAGAATCCGCGGCATGCGGCAGCCTTGGCGTTTCTCGTGGTGGTGGGTGGTCGGCGGGGCCATGGTCGCCCTGGCCGGTGCGGCCGCCATCGCGCGTCAGTCGCTGGAACAGCAACGCGCCCTCTTCGAAACCGACGCGCGCATCGTGCACCGGCTGCTGAGCCAGCAAGTGGTGCAGCACGACGCGATCCTGGCCACGCTGGTGCTGCTGCAACCGGCACCCGACGCACCTGGCAGCAGTTCACCCGAGCAGCGACTGCCCGCGCTCTACCCGCGCATCCTCTCGGTGCAGCGCAGCGACGCCAGCACGCCGTGGCCCGATCCCGGTCTGGCCGAGGCCGAGCGCCTGTCGCGCCAGAGCACCCGCGCGGCACTGGCGCCGCTGGACCTGAGCCGTGGCCGCTACCGGCTGGTGCTCGCCTCCGAGCCCGCCAGCTACGCACTCACCATCGACCTGCAAGCCCTGGTACCTTGGGCCGAATGGCCGATGGCGCCTCAAACCAGCGCGGTGCGGGTGGAGCTGGTGCACGCGGGGCAGCGCCATGTGGTCCAGCCAGGGCGGCTGCAGGCCGGTGCCGGCGCGCGCTTCGAGTTCCACAAGGTGGTGGCGGCCGAGAGCCAGCCTTTCGATGTGGTGGCCACGCAGACCGTGGGCTGGCGCCAGTGGCCGTGGGCCCGTATGACCGCCTGGGTGCTGGCGGTGGTCGCGTTGCTGGCGGCGGCGCGGCACCTGCAGCGCCAGCGCATGGCGCGCCGCCGCGCCGAAGAGCTGCTTCGACTGGGCCAGGTAGCGCGCCTGAACACGCTGGGTGAACTGGCCGCCGGCATGGCGCACGAACTCAACCAGCCGCTCACCGCGGTGCTGGCGAACACGCAGGCTGCGCAGCGCCTGCTCGACGACGACCCGCCCGAGTTGGACACGGCGCGCGGCGCCATGGCCCAAGCCGCTGCGCAGGCCCGGCGCGCCGCCGAAGTGGTGGGCCGGCTGCGCCGCGCGGTGGAGCGACCCGACAGCGGTGGCCAGCGCCAGACCGTGGACGCGGTGGAGGCCGTGCGCCGGGCGCTGTACCTGCTGGAGCCCGAGTGCCAGCGGCGTGGCGTGGTGCCCCTGCTGGAAGGCGAGCCGATGGTGGGCGTCATGGCCGATCCGGTCGCCCTCGACCAGATCGTGCACAACCTGATCCTCAACGCGCTGCAGGCACTGGAGCAGGTGCCCGCCTCGCAGCGCCGGCTCACGCTCACGCTGCGAAAAGCCGAGGGGCTGGGCGAACTCGCGGTGGCCGACAGCGGGCCGGGCATTGCGCCCGATGTGCTGCCGCGCCTGTTCGAGCCGTTTTTCTCCACCCGCGAAGGTGGTCTGGGTCTGGGCTTGAGCCTGTGCGAGACGCTGGCCAGCGGCATGGGCGGCTCGCTCTCGGCCGCCAACGCAACGCAAGGGGGCGCGGTGTTCAGGCTGCGGCTGCCCTTGGCGGGAGACGCTGCGTGAGCACCGACACCCTCTCACCCACCATCCACCTGATCGACGATGACCAGGCCGTGCGCGACAGCCTGGCCCTGCTGATCGGCACGGTGGGTCTGCGCGTGCAGCCGTGGAGCGACCCGCAGGACTTTCTGAACACCTTCGACCGCGAGGCCATCGGCGCCATCGTGCTCGACGTGCGCATGCCCGGCATCAGCGGCCTGAGCGTGCTCGACACCTTGGTGGCGCAGGGCGTGGACCAGCCGGTGATCATGCTCACCGGCCACGGCACGGTGGACATGTGCCGCCGCGCCTTCAAGGCGGGCGCGGCCGAGTTTCTGGAAAAGCCGGTGAACGACGAGGCCCTGCTCGAGGCCCTGCAAAACGCCGTGCGCCAGCACGTGCGCTCGCGTCAGCGCCACCAAGCCGACCGCGCGGCGCGTGAACGTTTCGCGCAACTCTCCGAGCGCGAGCGCGAGGTGCTGGGCCTGATCGTCGAGGGCCTGACCAACAAGGAAATCGGCCGCGCGCTGGGCCTCTCGCCGCGCACGGTGGAGACCCACCGTGCCAACCTGTTTGCCAAGCTGCAGGCGCCGTCTTTGGCCCAGCTCATCCGCCACTACGCCGCGCTGGTGGACGCCGGTGACGCGGGCACTGCGTAGTTCTACGGAGCGCGGCGCGTAGCCGCCCGAATGGTGGTTTCGGGCGCGAATTTCTACAGTTCTCCCACGGTTGATCGAACCGTTCAACACCACCGGAGAACACCATGACATTCATTGCCAAAACTGCCCTGATCGCCCTGTCCCTCGTCGCCACCGCCGCCAGCGCCCAGGCCGTGCGCACGGAGAAAAACATGTCGCTGGACCTGGCCAACCAGATCGCTGCAGCCACCGTCGCGTCGTGCAGCGCCAGCGGCTACAACGTGACCGTCGCCGTGGTGGACCGCGCCGGCTCCCTGCGCGCCCTGCAGCGCGCCGACAACGCCGGCCCGCACACGGTGGGCGCCGCGCAAGGCAAGGCCTACACCTCGGCCTCGGCCCGCAACACCACCGCAGCCATGCTGGAGAACGTGCAGAAGAACCCTGGCGCCGCAACACTGGTGGACATCCCGGGTTTCCTGGTGCTGGGCGGCGGCGTGCCGGTCAAGGTGGGCAACGAGGTCATCGGCGCCGTGGGCGTGGGCGGTGCACCCGGTGGCCATCTGGACGAGCAGTGCGCGAACGCGGGCATTGCCAAGGTCGCCGAGTTGTTGAAATGAAGACGCTGCTGCTGGTTCTTGCACTGGCCTTGACCGGTGCCACGGCCCAGGCGCAGGTCGCCCCCAGCGCGGCCGAGGCTTCGGCCTACACCGGTCTGCACGCGGCGGCGCACAAGGGCGACACAGCCAAGGTCGCGCGCGTTTTGGCCGGGCGCGCGGCGGTGAACGCCATCGACGCACACGGCCGCACGCCGCTGCACGTGGCCACCTTTGCTCGCCAACGCGATGCGATTGCTGCGCTCGTGAAGGCGGGTGCCGACATCAACCGGCTGGAGAACGACCGCTACGACGCGGTGACGATCGCCTCGGTCGCAGACGACGAGGAAACGCTGCGCGTGTTGCTGCAGCTGGGCGCGAGCGCGAAGCAGACGACCAGCCGCTACGACGGCACCGCCCTCATCGCCGCGGCCCACCTCGGCCACGACGGCGTGGTGCGCCAGTTGATTGCTGCCGGAGCGCCGCTGGACCATGTGAACAACCTGCACTGGACGGCGGCCATCGAGGCAGTGGTGCTGGGCGATGGTGGTTCGCGCCACCAGGCCACGCTCAAGGCCTTGATCGATGCGGGTGCGAACCTGCAGTTGACCGATCGGCATGGTCAGACGCCGCTGGCGTTGGCCCGGTCGCGTGGGTATTCAGCGATGGTCCGCATGCTGGAGATTGCTGGGGGTCGGTAGCTTCATGAGAAGGCTTCTTCGCCTGATGAACTGGCGCGGCCGACTCCGCGAATGTCCCCCGGCGGCTGGTGCCGCCTCCTCCTTTGTTTCGGTGCGTCGGCCACACCAACTCATCAGGCAGCCAGCGTCAAGGCACTCCAATGTGGGCACACCTGCATCTCGTCAGATCGGAGCGGCACGGCGCTCTGCGCAGCGAAATAAAGGAGGAGGGGCCAAAGGCCCCGGGGGACATTCGCGGAGCAGAGCGCCGTGCCGATCCGATCCCGCGAGGTCAATGAACGCAACGGAAGTCAGGCAAGCAAAACCCGAGCAAATTTCCGCTTCCCCACCTGCACCACGAACGTCCCCGCAGGCAGCTTCAACCCCTTGTCGCTGATCACCGCCCCATCCACCCGCACCCCACCACCCTCGATCAACCGGTTGGCCTCGCTGGTGGAAGGCGCCAGGCCCGACGACTTCAGCAGTGAGCCGATGCCCATCGGCGCACCCGACAAAGACACCTCGGGGATCTCGTCCGGCACACCGCCCTTGCTGCGGTTGATGAAGTCCTGCTCCGCCGCGTCGGCCGCGGCCTTGCTGTGGAAACGCGTGGTGATTTCCTTGGCCAGCGCCACCTTGGCGTCCTTCGGGTTCGCGCCCTGGGCAATCGCCTGCTTCAAGCCTTCGATGTGCTCCAGCGACTGGAACGACAACAACGTGTACCAGCGCCACATCAACGTGTCGGAAATGCTCAACACCTTGGCGAACATCGAGTTCGCCGGCTCGGTGATGCCGATGTAGTTGTTCTTGCTCTTGGACATCTTGTCCACGCCGTCCAGACCTTCCAGCAAGGGCATCGTCAGGATGCACTGCGGCTCCTGGCCGTACTCGGCCTGCAGGTGGCGGCCCATCAGCAGATTGAATTTCTGGTCCGTGCCACCGAGCTCCAGGTCGCTCTTGAGCGCCACCGAGTCGTAGCCCTGCATCAGCGGGTAGAGGAACTCGTGCACGCTGATCGGCGTGCCGGCCTTGAAACGGTCGTGGAAATCGTTGCGCTCCATCATGCGCGCCACCGTGTACTTGGCCGCGAGCTGGATCATGCCCATGGAGCCCAGAGGCAGGCTCCATTCGCTGTTGTAGCGAATCTCGGTTTTCGCTGGGTCCAGCACCAGGCTGGCCTGCTTGTAGTAGGTCTCGGCGTTCGCCTGGATCTGCTCGGTGGTCAGCGGTGGACGTGTGTTGTTGCGGCCCGAGGGGTCGCCGATCAGGCTGGTGAAATCACCGATCAGGAAGATCACCTGGTGCCCGAGGTCCTGCAACTGGCGCATCTTGTTGAGCACCACAGTGTGACCAATGTGGATGTCGGGCGCGGTCGGATCCAGCCCCAACTTGATGCGCAACGGTTGGCCCGTCTTCTCCGACTGTGACAATTTTTTGATCCAGTCGGTCTGGGGGATCAATTCTTCGCACCCCCTGAGTGTCACGCTCAAGGCATTTTTCACACCGTCCGTCAGTACGCTCTCAACAGGATGGTCGGGGTGAGTACTTTGGGATGCTGCAGAGGTGGGGTTCATACGGGTTTTCCGGAGTGCGGGCTACATGGCGCTGGCTATACTGCGCGCCGAATGACGGATTTTAGTTGGCGCGCTTTTTGCACTCAGCTGACCCGGTTCATCGCCCCGGCGCAATTCTTGTGAACTTGTGCCGCCCCGGCTTGTCAGCCTGTGTGTCCCATCCAACAGACGTTGGACCACTTTTCAGGAAGCCCCCGATTTTGATCCGCTCGCTGCTCCACTCGATGACCCAGGTCGCCGACGCTGTCCGTCAAGGCCTCGCGCGCCACCCCCGCCGCGTCATGGGCGGCATCGGTGCCCTGCTGCTGGGCACCGGCGTCACCGCCTTCGGCATCGCCCCACTCGCTCCCGACGCCGCCGACCTTCCGGTCCGCCAGGTTGTCGAAAGCCTCTCGCCCCCCGCATTCGACGTGCCCAACGCGTTGGCGGCCTCTTCCAACGACTTCGTTCTGTTCCGCAGCGACATGACGCGCCGCGACGACACCGCCCAGAGCCTGCTTCAACGCCTGGGCGTGGTGGACACCGAAGCCCAGGGCTTTCTGCGCAGCGATGCAGCAGCCCGGCAATTGCTGGGCCGTGCGGGTCGCCTGGTGAGCGTCGAGACCAACGACCGCCAGGAACTGCAACGCCTGACCTCGCGCTGGATCGCCAACGACGACCGACAGTTCACCCGCCTGGTGATCGAGAACGGCGCCAACGGCTTCAAGTCGCGCCTGGAAACCGGCGAGCTCGTCGCGTCGGCCCGTCTGGCCAGCGGCGTGATCCGCAGTTCGCTGTTCGCCGCCACCGACGCGGCCAACATCCCCGACCCGGTGGCGGTGCAGCTGGCGGAAATGTTCTCCAGCGACATCGACTTCCGCCGCGACCTGCGCCAGGGCGACCGCTTCAGCGTGGTCTACGAAAGCCTGGAGGCCGACGGTGAGAGCATGCGCACCGGTCGCGTGCTCAGCGCCGAATTCGTCAACAACGGCCGCAAACACGAAGGCGTGTGGTTCGAAGAACCGGGCCAGCGAGGCGCCTACTACGGCTTCAACGGCGAGAGCTCGCGCAAGTTCTACCTGTCGTCACCGTTGGAGTTCTCGCGCGTGAGCAGTGGCTACGGCATGCGCTTTCACCCCATCTCCGGCACCCGCAAGGCGCACCTGGGTGTGGACTACGCAGCGCCCACCGGCACGCCCGTGCGCACCATCGCCGACGGCGTGGTTGAGTTCGCCGGCGTGCAGCGTGGTTACGGCAACGTGATCATCGTTCGCCATCGCAGCAACCAGACCACCTTGTTTGCCCACCTCAGCCGCATCGGCGTGCGCCAGGGCCAGAAGGTCAGCCAGGGCGACTGGATTGGCGCTGTGGGCTCCACCGGCGCATCCACCGGCCCACACCTGCACTTCGAGTTCCGCGACAACGGCGTCCATCAGGACCCGCTGGTGATCGCGCGCCAGAGCGAGTCCGTGCCGATCAACCCCGCCGCGCGCGCGCGCTTCGACGCCATTGCCCAGTTGCAACGTGTGCAGCTCAACGCGGCGGCCAGCGTTCAACAAGCCAGCGCTGAATGAGTTGACCGTCAGCACCAACAAAAAGGGGAGCTTGAAGCTCCCCTTTTTGTTGGTGCGCGAAGCGCTTGGGTATCAGACGCTGAAGCTGGAACCACAGCCGCAGGTGCTGTTGGCGTTCGGGTTCTTGATCACGAACTGCGCGCCTTCCAAATCTTCCTTGTAGTCGATCTCGGCGCCCACCAGGTACTGGTAGCTCATGGCATCGATCAACAGTGACACGCCGTTTTTCGACATGGTGGTGTCGTCTTCGTTGACGACCTCGTCAAAGGTGAAGCCATACTGGAAGCCGGAACAACCGCCACCCTGCACGAACACGCGCAGCTTCAGGTCGGGGTTGCCCTCTTCGGCCACCAGCTCGGCCACCTTGGCGGCGGCGCTGTCGGTGAACACCAGCGGGGCCGGCATGTCGGTCTGGATGTTTTCTGCCACTGCACTCATGGTTGACCTCTTGGGATGTGTGGCCCTCGATCAGGTCCACTGGGGAAGGCAGGACGCGAGAGGCGTCCGCAACGTTTGGGGATACTAAATCAAATCGCTCGGGATTGTGCTCAGCCGTTGTTTGCCGCCAGTTTCAGTGTGGGTTTGTCATCCACATCCACCGCCATGGGCTTGAGCTGACCGGTGATGGTCGCGCCCTGGTGCATTTCCAGGGCCTTGTAGGACACATCGCCCTCGATACGTGCTTTGGGCTGGAGCTCCAGCAGCTCAAACGCCTGCACAGGCCCCTTGACGTGGCCATTGATGATCACGTGGTCGGCGAGTATCTGGCCCGTGACCACCGCCACTTCGCTGATCACCAGGATGCTGGGCTGCTTGTCGCTGGCGCGGATGTCGCCCACCACTTCACCATCCACGCGCAGGCCGTCATGGAACAGCACATTGCCTTCGATGCGGGTGCCCTGCGCAATCAGGCTCTTGATGGGCGGTTGTTTTTTCTTGCCGAACATGGGGACTCTCCAAACGACGGGTCGCTGTTGTCACAGCTGGAATGTTTGTACCGACCGCACCGAGCTGCCTTGCAACACCCGGGCCGTCACGTTTTTTACCATGGCTTGCGTCGGAACATCGACGATGCCTTCCATGCGCAGATAGCCTTTGATCAACACCGGCTGAGGCACGGGCGCCTGGGCCAATGACCAGGGCTTGCCATCGAGCGTGCCTGTGAAGGTGATTTCGAGCGCACCCTTGAAGTCGGGTGCATTCTTGGTGGCCTGCATCATGAGCGCCTGCCAGCGCCACTGGGTATCCGACACCCGCTCGGCCTGCAGGCCGCGGATGCTCAACACGTCACCCCCCGAACCCGGGATCAGGCGCTCGAAAAACCCGAGGTCGCTGCGCAGGGCTTCGTTGTCCGCTTCGAGCTGGCGGATGCGCATGGTGAGCTGTTCCTGCGCGCTTCGTTCGGTGGTGAGCAAGCTCTCCGAGGTGTTCGCCACCGACTGGGCCACCAGCAGGTCGGCGCGCAAGGTCTGCACTTCATCACGCAGTCGGGTGAGCTCCTGCTTGGACTCGCGGTCCAGTCCGGCAATGTCCCGACCAAACTCGAAGGCCCACATGGCCAGTGAACCCGAGAAACCGAGCACCACCGCACCCAACAACCAGCGAAACGGCCACGGCAACGCGCTTCGAATCGCCATGCGCGGCGCGCTGACGGTGAGTTTTCTGCGCAAAAGCCGAAACCGCATGCAAACCTTTCAAAGTGAAAGCAAACGCAACCCGGGTCCAGAAAGCAAAAACCGCCCCAAGTTCGACTTGAAGGCGGCTTTTGCAGTTGAGGCCAGACAGATTAGCGTTTGCTGAACTGCTTGCGACGGCGCGCGGAGCGCAGACCGACTTTTTTCCGTTCGACTTCGCGGGCATCGCGCGTCACGAAACCGGCTTGCGACAGACCCGGCTTGAGCGTCGCGTCGTAGTCGATCAGGGCGCGGGTGATGCCGTGGCGCACAGCGCCGGCCTGACCGGATTCGCCACCGCCATGCACGTTCACCATCACGTCGAAAGTATCGGCGTGGTTGGTCAGCAGCAGGGGTTGCTTGCAGATCATGATGGAGGTTTCACGGCCGAAGTAGGCCTGAATGTCCTTGCCATTGACCACGATCTGGCCAGAGCCTTTTTTCAGGAAAACACGGGCGACGCTGGATTTGCGACGGCCGGTTCCATTGTTCCATTCACCAATCATCTCAAGGCTCCTTTAGAGTTCCAGCACTTGCGGCTGTTGGGCGGTGTGCGGGTGCTCTGCACCACCGTACACCTTGAGCTTCTTGATCATGGCGTAGCCGAGTGGGCCCTTGGGCAACATGCCCTTGACAGCCTTTTCGAGTGCGCGGCCAGGGTGCTTGGCCTGCATGTCGCGGAAGTTGGTGCCGTAAATACCGCCGGGGTAACCCGAGTGACGGTAGTACACCTTGTCGAGGGCTTTGTTGCCCGTGACGCGGATCTTGGCTGCGTTGATGATGACGATGAAGTCACCGGTATCGACGTGAGGCGTGTAAATGGCCTTGTGTTTGCCGCGCAAACGGAGAGCCACTTCACTGGCAACTCGTCCGAGGACCTTGTCGGTCGCGTCAATCACAAACCACTCGTGCGTCACGTCAGCGGGTTTTGCGCTGAACGTTTTGGTCATGAGTTTTCTCTTGAAGAGGTGGTTTGGCGGCTCTTTTCCACGGTCGGTCGTTCTCTGACGGAACGCTCTTAGGTGGGTTTGAATGCTTCGCCGCGGAGCCAGCAGTTCGCTGCGAAGCCCACGATTGTACGAAATTACCGGCTTGCATGGCAAATGCATCGTGCCCAGGGGTCTGGGGATGTGGCCAAACGGCTACCATCGCGGGATGTTCAGCTACCGACACGCCTTCCACGCCGGCAACCACGCCGACGTGCTCAAGCACACCACCCTCATTGCCACGCTGCGTCATCTGATGCAGAAAGAGGCCGGCATCACCCTGGTCGACACCCATGCCGGCGCCGGTTTGTACCGCCTGGATGGCGACTACACCGAAACCGGCGGTGAGGCCAAAGACGGCGTGGTCAAGCTGATGGCCGCTTTGCGGGCCGCCGACCATCCACCGGTGAAAGACGTGTCGCCGGCGATCGACGACTACCTCGACATCATCGCGGGCTTCAATCCGTCGGGCGCGTTGCGCGTCTACCCCGGCTCGCCGTTCGTGATGCAGCAACTCATGCGCACCGAGTCGCGCGACCGGCTCAAGCTGTTCGAGCTGCACCCCACCGACAGCAAGACACTCGCGGCCAACATCGCCCAGCTCGACGCCGGCCGTCAGATCGCGGTGGCCCGGGAAGATGGTTTCGAAGGTCTGCGCCCGCTGTTGCCGCCGCCACCGTCGGCCACCGGCTCCAAGCGTGCTGTGGTGCTTATCGACCCGAGCTATGAGATCAAGAGCGATTACGGAAAAGTGAGTGCCTGCATACAAGAGGCGATCAAACGTTTCCCGACTGGCACTTACCTGGTCTGGTACCCGGTGATCCCAAGGCCGGAAGCACACGATCTGCCGCGCCGCCTCAAGACGCTGGCCAACCAGGCGCAGAAGCCCTGGCTCAACGCCACGTTGGCCATCGGTCAGGATCCGACGCACGGCCCGGACGACCGGCCGGGCCTGACCGCCAGCGGCATGTTCGTGATCAACCCACCGCACACGCTCAAGGCCGTGCTGCAGGCGGCGCTGCCGCAGCTGCTGACCCACCTGGGCCGGGGCCGGGGCAAGTCGCAGGCGCTGGATTCGGGCGGCTGAGCGGCCGACGCTCAGAGTGGCCGGGCCAGCGACATGGTCCAGTAACGGCCGTAGCTGCTCCCCGCCTGCGAAACACAGCTCACCGCGACATCCCGAAATTCGGCTTTCATGATGTTCGCGCAATGGCCCGGGCTGGCCAGCCACCCCGACATCACGCTCGACACGGTGGACTGACCGGCCGCGATGTTTTCCCCGGCGAACGACCACGCGTAGCCTTCGTCGGTCATGCGGCGGGAAAACGTGCGCCCGTCCAGGCTGGTGTGTGAGAAGTAGTTGTTGACCGCCATGTCGCGCGAATGGCGCGCCGCGGCCGAGAACAGGCGGTCGTTCCAGGCCAGTGCGGTCGCGGCAGGCAGGGTGTTGGTGCCGCAGGTGCGTGGCTGGGCGCGCGCCGCATTGATCTGTTGAAGGAGCTCGGCCCGAAAGTTCGCCAGTCCGCAGGACGTGCTGGCATCCAGGGCCACCAGCGCTGCGGCACCGCCGGTGGACGGCGCTGCGCCTGTGGCGCTGACGGGCGTCGGCCCCACGGTGGCCGGAGGCGCGGCGGCGGGGCCGTCTTCGCCTCCACCGCCACAGGCTGAGAGCCACAGCGCCAGACCCAGGGCGGTCAACGAGCGTAGCGTGGTTGGCAGGGAGCGGCGCGGTGTGGAGGGTTTGTGCATGACGCGCACTGTAAAGGCGGACGACCACCCTGGCGTAAGCGGATGTAGCCTCCAAATTCACCGACCGCTCGGTCGGTTAACTGGCTATACTGCGATCCACGCGCCCGGCCAGCGGCGCAGGAGACGCGCATGTACACCCAGTCGTTCAACGTTCCCGACCCCGACGCCCAACCCGGCACCCCGCTGAAATCGGTGCCCCACGACACCGCACTGCAGAAGCACTTTGACGCCGTGATCGATGCCGACGGCAAGATCGAGCCGCGCGACTGGATGCCCGACGCATACCGCAAAACGCTGGTGCGCCAGATCAGCCAGCACGCGCACAGCGAGATCGTGGGCATGCTGCCCGAAGGCAACTGGATCAGCCGCGCGCCCAGCCTCAAGCGCAAGGCCATCCTGGTGGCCAAGGTGCAGGACGAAGGCGGCCATGGCCTCTACCTCTACAGCGCAGCCGAGACGCTGGGGACCAGCCGCGACCAAATGTTCGACGCGCTGCATTCGGGCAAGGCCAAGTACAGCTCCATCTTCAACTACCCCACGCTGACCTGGGCCGACGTGGGTGTGGTCGGCTGGCTGGTGGACGGCGCGGCGATCATGAACCAGATCCCGCTGTGCCGCTGCAGCTTCGGGCCGTACGCGCGCGCCATGATCCGCGTCTGCAAGGAAGAGAGCTTCCACCAGCGCCAGGGCTTCGAGTCGCTGATGACCATGATGCAAGGCACGGCCGAGCAGAAGGCCATGGTGCAGGACGCCGTGAACCGCTGGTGGTGGAAATGCCTGGCGATGTTCGGTCCGCCCGACGCCGACAGCCCCAACAGCGTGCAAGGCATGCGCTGGGGCATCAAACGCATTTCCAACGACGACCTGCGCCAGAAATTTGTGGACGCGACCGTGCCGCAGGCCGAGGTGCTCGGTGTGACCCTGCCTGACCCCGATCTGAAATGGAACGAGGCGCGTGGCCACCACGACTACGGACAGATCGACTGGGACGAGTTCTGGGCCGTGGTCAATGGCAACGGCCCCTGCAACAAAGAACGCCTGGCCACGCGGGTGAAGGCCTGGAACGACGGCGCCTGGGTGCGCGAGGCGGCCCTGGCCCATGCGGCGAAACAACAGGCACGCACCATGAAGGAGGCCGCATGAGCACCGCCAACACTTCACTGAAGGAATGGCCTCTGTGGGAGGTCTTCGTGCGCAGCAAGCAGGGCCTGGAACACAAACACTGCGGCAGCCTGCACGCCAGCGACGCGCCGCACGCGCTGCAGATGGCGCGCGACGTGTACACACGGCGCCAGGAAGGCGTGAGCATCTGGGTCGTGCCGTCCAACAGCATCACGGCCAGCGAGCCCGACAGCAAGGACAGCTTCTTCGACCCGGCCGCCGACAAGGTGTACCGCCATCCCACGTTCTACGAGATTCCGGACAAAGTGGGGCACATGTGATGGTTTCGGCTTCCACACATGCCCCGATCGGGTATTTGCTGCACCTAGCCGACAACGCGCTGGTGCTCGGCCAGCGCAACGCCGAGTGGTGCGGCCACGGACCCGCGCTGGAAGAGGACCTGGCCCTGGCCAACAACAGCCTTGATTTGCTGGGCCAGGCCCGCATGCTGTACCAGCACGCCGCCGCGCTGATCAACGACGACGCCGACCTCACGCAGCGCTTCCAGCACCTGCAAGGCGCGCGCATCAATGGCCATGTGACCGAAGACACCCTGGCCTACTTCCGCGACACGCACGAGTTCCGCAACCTCACTTTGCTGGAGCTGCCGCACAGCGGCGCGCTGGCCAGCACCGCCTCGGGCGACCGCGATTACGCCACCACCATCGCGCGCAACTTTCTCTACAGCGCACTCATGGTGCTGGTGTGGGACCGGTTGCAGACCTCGGCCGATGCACACTTGGGCGCCATCGCGGCCAAATCGTTGAAAGAAGTGCGCTACCACCTGCGCCACGCCAGCGACTGGCTGGTGCGCTTCGGCGACGGCACCATTGAGTCGCACACCCGCGCGCAAGCCGCACTCAACCACCTGCTGCCGTATTGCCAGGAGTTCTGGATCGGCAGCGAGGCCGAGGAGCAAGCGGTCCAGAGCGGCACCGGTGCCGATGTGGGCCGCCTCAAGGCCGACTGGGATGCGCTGGTGGACGACACCTTGCAAGAGGCCACGCTCACGCGCCCTGCGGTGCAGGGCTACGTGCCGCAGGGCAAGCTCGGCGTGCACTCGGAACACATGGGTTTCCTGCTGGCCGAGATGCAAAGCCTGGCGCGCACGCACCCGCAAGCGGTGTGGTGAAGCACCCCCATGCAAGCCTCCCACGCAGACATCGATCACGCCGCCATCTGGGCTGCGCTGGCCGACCTGAGCGACCCTGAAATCCCGGTGGTCAGCCTCAGCGAACTCGGCATCCTGCGCGAGGTTCGCACCGGCGCCGACGGCACACCCGAGGTGGTGATCACACCCACTTACAGCGGCTGCCCGGCCATGGGGCAGATCGAGGACGACGTGCGGGCTGCCCTCACGAACGCCGGTCACTCGGCACGCGTGGTCACGCAGCTCGCGCCCGCCTGGACGACCGACTGGATGAGCGAGGCCGCGCGCGAGAAGCTGCGCGCCTACGGCATCGCGCCGCCGCAGTGCGGCAGCAGCGCCAACGCGGGCACCAATGTCCTGAAGTTCTCGCGCCATGCGCTGCAACGCGATGTGGTGCCCTGCCCGCAATGCGGCTCGACCCACACCACCGAAACCTCGCCCTTCGGATCTACCGCGTGCAAAGCCATGTACCGCTGCCTGAGTTGCCTGGAACCCTTCGACTACTTCAAACCCTATTGATGCCATGAGCACCGCACCCCGCTTCCACGAGCTGCCCATCGCCCGCATCAGCCCCGAAGCTGCGGGCGCGGTGGCCATCACGCTGGCCATTCCGCCGGAGCAGCGCGCGGCGTTTGCATTCGAGCCGGGCCAGTTCCTCACCGTGCGAGCCACCATCGGGGGGCAGGACGTGCGGCGCAGCTATTCCATCAGCAGCCCACGCAGCCTGCTCACGCAACAAGGCGAACTCACCTTGGGCATCCGGCCGGTGGACGGCGGTGTGTTTTCCAACTGGGCAGCGAGCGAACTCAAAGCCGGTGACACGCTCAAGGTGATGCCGCCCGATGGCCGCTTCACCGTGCACAAACCGCGCGCTTTGCACCGCGTGGGCTTCGCAGCGGGCTCGGGCATCACGCCCATTCTTTCGCTGATGGCGAGCACGCTGGAGGAGTCGCCCACGTCGAAATTCACACTGGTCTATGGCAATCGCCGCATGGACAGCGTGATGTTCAACGAAGCGTTGCAGGACCTGAAGGACCGGTACGCCGGCCGGCTCACGCTGATCCACATCCTTTCGCGCCAGGCGCAAGAGGTGCCGCTGCTGGAAGGCCGCATCGACGGCGACAAGGTGCGCGCGCTCATCGCCACGCTGCTGCCGGTGGCCAGCATGGACGAGGTGTTCATCTGCGGGCCCGAAGCCATGATCGACGCGACCGAAAAGGCGCTGCTCGACGCCGGCGTGCGACCCGACCGGGTGCACACCGAGCGCTTCACTTCCCCCACGCTGGAAGCGTTGCCCGCCGAAGCGCGCAAGGCCGTGGTGCTGGGTCATGCCGATGCTGCGGTGCGCACCGAGGGTGACGTCGCGCTCACCGTGATGCTCGACGGCAAGTCGCACGAGCTGCGCATGAACCGTGACGAGCGTGTGCTGGATGTGGCCCTCAGCGCGGGGCTGGACCTGCCCTGGTCGTGCCGCGGCGGCGTGTGCTGCACCTGCCGCGCCAAGGTGATGCAAGGCTCGGTAGCGATGGAGAAAAACTACACGCTGGAGCCGTGGGAGACCGACAAGGGTTTCGTGCTGAGTTGCCAGGCGCGCCCCACCAGCGATCACCTGGTCATCAGCTTTGATGAACGCTGAGGCGCTGCCTCAGCGGGATCTCAGAAGCGCCAGCCCAGACCGACACCCAGCAGCACCGGGTCGACCTTGAAAGTGCCGATGTTGCTGCCGCTGGCGATCACGTCGGTCTTGATGTAGACCTTCTTCACGTCGACGTTGAGGTACAGGTTTTTCGACAGCGGGAAGTCCACGCCCGCCTGGAATGCGAGGCCATAGCTGTTGCGCTTGAGGTCGGCGCCGCCGCCCAGCAGATCCACCGAGCTGAAACGCGTGTAGTTCACACCAGCGCCCACGTAGGGCTTGATGCCACTGACCTGGTTGAAGTGGTATTGCAACGTGAGGGTGGGCGGAAGGTGCTTGAGCGAACCGATCTGCGTGGCGCCCGCGTACACACGCTGCTTTTGCGGCACGGTCAGCACCAGCTCGGCCGCCAGGTTGGGGCTGAAGAAGTAGGTGAAGTCGACTTCGGGCAGCGTCTTGTTGTTGATCGACAGGTCCAGGCCGGTGCTGTCTTTGTTGGCGCTGTCCAGGTACACGGCGCGCGCGCGCACCAGCAGGGAACCAGCGGTGAAGTCTTGCGCAACGGCGGCACCCGATGCCAGCAGCGCGAGAGAGGCAATGGCCAGAGTGGTTGTTTTCATGGTGTTCAGTGATCAAGCCGGGAACATTCCCGAGATCGATTACAGAAGACCACGGTCTGCGCCGTGTTGCGTTGCATCAATGCGCGCCGAAGGCCTCGCGCCCGCAGTGCGGACCCTTGATGCAGATCAAAAATTCAATCGTGCAAAAGCACAACCGTTGCCGTGCCGGTGTGCAACAGGCCGACCTGCGCCGCTGCAGCCCGGCTCAGGTCGATGATGCGGCCACGCACATGGGGACCGCGGTCGTTGATGCGCACCGCCACTTCCTGACCGTTGGCGAGATTGCGCACCCGCAAACGCGTGCCGAAGGGCAAGGTCTTGTGGGCGGCGGTGAGCTCGTGCATGTTGAAGATCTCGCCACTGGCGGTGCGCCGACCATGAAAGAGGTCGCCGTACCACGAGGCACGACCGCGCGCGATCTCACGGGCGCGATCGGCCTCCACTCCATCGGCTGCCCGAGGCATCTGGATCGCGTTCGTCTCACCCAACACGCCCGCCCCAGGCCCTTCAGCCAGCTCGGGAGCGATGGAACCCGGTGGATCAGAAGGCGCCTGCGTCGCACAGCCGCCCAGCCACAACACGGTGGCCAGAGCGAGCGTGAACGCGGACTTGAAGCTCATGACAGCTGCAGCCGCTTGGCGATTTCCAGCGTGGCCGCGCTCTGGTTCATGGTGTAGAAGTGCAGCGCCGGCACACCGCCGTTGCGCAGCTGGTCGCACAGGTCGGTCACCACGTCCAGACCGAAGGACTTGATGGACGCCGTGTCGTCGCCGAAGGCCTGCAGACGCAGACGGATCCAGCGCGGGATCTCGGCGCCGCTGGCGTCCGAGAAGCGCATGAGCTGCGTGGAGCTGGTGATGGGCATGATGCCGGGCACCACCGGCACGTCGGCGCCGAGCTTGTAGGCGTCGTCCACGAAACGGAAGTAGGCGTCGCTGTTGTAGAAGTACTGGGTGATGGCCGAGTGCGCCCCGGCGCGGACCTTGGTCACGTAGGCGTTCAGGTCGGACTCGGGCGACTTCGCCTGCGGATGCACTTCCGGATACGCCGCCACCTCGATGTGGAAGTCGTCACCGGTCTCAACCCGGATGAAGGCCACGAGGTCGCTGGCGTAATGGAATTCACCGCCCGCGCCATACCCGCTGGGCAAGTCACCGCGCAGCGCCACCAGGCGCTTCACGCCCATGGCCTTGAGCGTGGCAAGCTGTTCGCGCACAGACGCCTTGGTGGCGCCGATGCACGAGAAATGCGAGGCCGCCGGCACCGACTCGGCCAGGATGTCGCGCACCGTGTTGAAGGTGCCTTCCTGCGTGGAGCCACCGGCACCATACGTGACCGAGCAGAACTCGGGCTTCAACGGATAGAGCTGCTGGCGCACCGCGCGCAGCTTCTCCACGCCTTCGGGCGTCTTGGGCGGAAAAAATTCAAAACTCACGGGCAGGCCCATGGGGTTCTCCAGAGATGTGCGGGTTCGACACCGCTGCGGGCCTCAGGCCGGCAGGCGGGCGAACACCAGAAATTCGCGGTTGCCGTCACCACCGGTGATCGGGCTCTCGAAATAGTCCAGCAGCGCGAGGCCACTGTCTTTGACCACCTGCTCAATGCGCTCGCGCACCAGTGGGTAGCTTGCCTCGTTCTTGACCAGACCACCCTTGCCGATGTGCTCAGGTTGCAGTTCGAACTGCGGCTTGACCAGCATGAGCACGTGGCCGCCCGCTTTGAGCAGGGGCATGAGCGCAGGCCACACCAGCGTCTGCGAGATGAACGACAGGTCGCCCACGATGAGATCGAAGGGTGCGGCGGCGGCTGGGCCACGGGCATCTGTCAACGCATCGGCGGTGAGATCGCGCGCATTGCAGCGTTCAATGCAGACCACACGCTCGTCGTCACGCAGGCGCGGATGCAACTGGCCCTGGCCCACGTCCACGCCCACCACCCGCTGGGCGCCGCGTTGCAACAGGCAGTCGGTGAATCCACCGCTGCTTTGTCCCACGTCGAGGCAGTGCAGGCCGCGCACGTCGAGTGCCACGCGTTGCAAGGCACCGTCGAGCTTGAGGCCACCGCGCGAGACAAAACGCGTCTCGGCGTTGTCCACCGCCTGAAGTTCCACCGTCTCGCGCAGCTCCTGGCCGTTCTTCGAGACGGTGGCCCAGTCGCCTGGCAGCAGCCGCCAGCGCACGCCCGATGCAATCAGGCGCTGCGCTTGCGACTTGGACGCCGCCAGTCCGCGCTCGACGAGCAGTTGGTCTGCCCGCATGCGGATCAGTAGCGGTACGTGTCGGCTTTGTAAGGGCCGGCCTTGCTCACACCGATGTAGGCGGCCTGCTCGTCGCTGAGTTCGGTCAGCATGGCGCCGACCTTCTTCAGGTGCAGACGTGCGACTTTTTCGTCCAGGTGTTTGGGCAGCACATAGACTTTGCCCGATTCGTACTGGTCCTGCTTGGTGAACAGCTCGATCTGCGCGATGGTCTGGTTGGCGAAGCTCGACGACATCACGAAGCTGGGGTGGCCGGTGGCGCAACCCAGGTTCACCAGGCGGCCCTTGGCCAGCAGGGTGATCTTCTTGCCGTCGGGGAAGGTGATGTGGTCGACCTGGGGCTTGATTTCGTCCCACACACACTTTTCGAGCGACGCGACGTCGATCTCGTTGTCGAAGTGACCGATGTTGCAAACGATGGCTTCGTCTTTCATGGCGGCCATGTGCTCGTAGCGGATCACGTTCTTGTTGCCGGTGGCGGACACGAAGATGTCGCACTTGTCGGCGGCGTATTCCATGGTCACGACCTTGAAGCCTTCCATAGCGGCCTGCAGGGCGTTGATGGGGTCGATCTCGGTGACCCAGACCTGGGCGCTGAGGGCGCGCAGGGCCTGGGCCGAGCCCTTGCCCACGTCACCGTAACCAGCGACCACGCAGACCTTGCCGGCGATCATCACGTCGGTGGCGCGCTTGATGGAGTCAACCAGCGACTCGCGGCAGCCGTACAGGTTGTCGAACTTGCTCTTGGTCACGCTGTCGTTGACGTTGATCGCGCGGAACTGCAGCGTGCCCTTGGCCGACATCTCGTTCAGGCGCAGCACGCCGGTGGTGGTCTCTTCGGTCACGCCGATGATTTGCGCGGCCTTGCGGGTGTACCAGGTCTTGTCCTGGGCCAGCTTGGCCTTGATGGCGTTGAACAGGCAGATCTCTTCTTCGCTCTGCGGGTTGTTCAGAACGGAGGCGTCTTTCTCGGCGCGCTGGCCCAGGTGCATGAGCAGGGTGGCGTCGCCGCCGTCGTCCAGGATCATGTTGGGGCCTTCGCCTTCGGTGCCGGCGGCGCCGAATTCAAAGATGCGGTGGGTGAAGTCCCAGTACTCGTCCAGCGACTCGCCCTTGTGCGCGAACACGGGCGTGCCGTTGGCCACCAGCGCCGCGGCGGCGTGGTCTTGCGTGGAGAAGATGTTGCACGACGCCCAGCGCACGCTGGCACCCAGCGCCTGCAGGGTCTCGACCAGCACGGCGGTCTGGATGGTCATGTGGATGCTGCCAGTGATGCGCGCGCCTTTGAGTGGCTGTGCCTTGGCAAACTCTTCGCGGATGGCCATCAGGCCGGGCATTTCGGTCTCGGCGATCTTGACCTCTTTGCGGCCCCA
>PNMH01000072.1 GCA_013823505.1 Polaromonas sp.
GCGGCCATCGCCTCGGGCGCGGTGGACGGCGGCATGCTGACCTACGACCA
Organism: Polaromonas sp.; assembly: GCA_013823505.1. The sequence goes on from PNMH01000072.1 coordinate 51, forward strand.
GGTGGTGGGCCAGGTGGCCGCGGGCCGCAACATGAAGGTGGTCATGCCCATCGACTACTCCAACGGCGGCGACGCCATCGTGGCCGACGGCAGCATCACCAAGGTGGCCGATTTCAAGGGCAAGAAGATCGGCTACAACCCGCTCTCGCCATCGGACTTCCTGCTCTCCTACGCGCTCAAGACCGCAGGCATGACCGAAAAGGACATCACCCCGGTGAGCATGACGCCCGAAGCCGTGCCCGCCGCCATGGCCTCCGGCCAGCTGCCCATCGGCGTGACCTACGAGCCCAGCCTGTCGCAGATCCTGGGCCAGGGCGGCGGCAAGAAATTCAAGGTGGTGTTCTCCTCCAAGAACGCGCCCGGCCTGATCGCCGACGTGCTGGTGTTCGACGACAAGGTCATCAAGGCCAAGCCGGCGCAGATCACCGGCGTGATGCAGGCGTATCTGGACGGCCTGGCCTACATGAAAGCCAAGCCCGCCGAAGCAAACAAGATCATCGGCAAGTTCATGGGCGTGTCGGCCGCCGAGGTGAAGGAACAGCTCACCGGCGTCTACAACATCCCGAAGGCCGAGATGCCCAAGGCCTTCCTGCCTGCCAAGGAGACCACCTCCTACTACGCCAGCGGCGAAATCATTGGCGAGCTGCTCAAGGCCAAGGGCCAGATCACCACCGTCCCGGCGATCGAAGCCACCTTCGACGCCAGCCTGGTCAAGGGCCTGAAGTAATCCCCCGGGTGGCTGCACCGGTGCCCGCTCGGGCATCGGTGCGGTGACGACAGCGTTCCCCCATTGAAGGCACTTCCATGAAACCGGTTTTCCGTTACGAGGACGGCGTGTGGCCCAACGTCGCCGCCATCAGCTTCACCGTGCTGGGCTGGCCGGTGGGCATTGCCCTGCTGGGGCAGGCGAGCTGGCTGCTGAATGCACTGGGCGTGTTGCTGGTGGCGCAGACGCTGGTGTGGTCGGCCTATTTCATTCATGAGTTCGCGCACAACGCCATCTTTCGCACGCCGCAGGCCAACGAGCGCTGGGGCACGCTGATGAGCTGGATCAATGGCAGCTGCTACGCCAGCTTTGCCGACATGCGACGCAAGCACATGCGCCACCACGTGGAGCGTGCCGACGTGATCACCTTCGACGCGCAGGCCTTCCTGCGCGCCCACCCGGTGGTGCGCCGCGTGGTGCTGGCGCTGGAGTGGGTTCACTTCCCGGCGGTGGAGTTCGTCATGCGCGGCTACGTGATCGCCCTGCCCTTCATGAGCGAACAGAAAAAAGACGCCCGCGTGCGCGTGGTCGCCACCGCGCTGGTGCGCATCGGCGCGCTCGCGCTGCTGGGCTGGTGGTCGCTCAAGGCGCTCGCCTTGTACTTCGTGGCCTTCCTGATCTTCATCACGGTGCTGCGCTTTGCCGACTGCTTCCAGCACACCTACGACGCCTACCCCATCCTGGACGACACACCGATCCCGAAGGACAAGGTGCGCGACCGCGCCTACGAACAGGCCAACACCTACAGCGACGTGGTGAGCCTCGACGCGAAGTGGTTCAACCTGATCTGGCTCAACTTCGGCTTCCACAACGCGCACCACGAACGCCCCACCGCGCCGTGGTACCGCCTGCCCGCGTTTCACCGCGAGCTGTACGCCGACAGCTACCCGCAGGTGATCACCGTGGGTGAGCTGCTCAAGAGCTTCCACATCAACCGCGTCAAGCGGGTGCTGGCGAGCAACTACGGGGTGGTGCAACCGCCCGGCACGCCGGGCCGCGCGGATGGCTTCCTCGGTGCGGTCGGCGTGTCCTTCCTCACCGCTGTCTGACATGGCCGCCAACCACGGCCTGCAAGGCAAGACCGTGCTCATCACGGGTGCTGCCGGCGGCATTGGCCAGGCGCTGGCGCGGGCCTTTGCGGCGCAGGGCGTGCGGCTGATGTTGTTGGACCGCGCGGACACGGGCTTGGAAGCGCTGGCCACCGAGCTCGGTGCCGAGGCGACGGCGTGCGACCTCGGCGACGCTCAACAGGTGGCTGCCGTTGCAGACCAGGTGCGCGAACGCTGGGGAACCCTGGACGTGCTGTTGAACAACGCCGGCACCGAATACCCCACACCACTCGACGACGCCGCACCCGAATCCATGACCCGCTGGGCCAGCCTGCTCGACAACAACGTGACCTCCATGGTGCGGCTCACGCAGGCGTTGCGGCCGCTGCTGCCGCGCGGCGCGAGTGTCATCAACCAATCGTCCATCTGGGGCCGCATCGGCGTGGCCGGCTTCTCGGCCTACGCAGCGAGCAAACACGCGGTGGTGGGCCTCACGCGTTCGCTCGCACTCGAACTGGGCCCACGCGGCGTCCGCGTGAACGCGGTCTGCCCGGGCTGGATCCGGACCGAGGCCGCGATGCGCTCACTCACCGCCATGGCGCTCGAGCAAGGCCGCAGTGAAGCCGAGGTCGAACGCGAGATCCTGGCGCGCCAGGCCGTGCCCGAGATGCTCACACCCGCCGACATCGCCGGCGTGTTCCTGTTTCTGGCCAGCCTTGAGTCCCGTTCGCTCACCGGCCAGTGCCTGGTGGCCAGCCACGGCGAGGTGATGGCATGAGCGTTGCGATCTCGCTGGCCGGTCAGACCGCCCTGGTCACGGGTGCGGCCACCGGCATCGGCCGCGCCATCGCGCTCAAGCTCTCGCAGGCCGGCGCTAGCGTGGTCGTCAACCACCTGAACCAGCCGCAGGAAGCGGCCACGCTGGTGCAGGCCATCAAGGGCGCGGGCGGCCACGCCGTGGCCATCAGCGCCGATGTGAGCGATGGCGCCTCCGTCCAGCGGCTGGTGGCGGAGGCGCTGCACACCGTGGGCGACATCCACATCCTCGTCAACAACGCCGGCATCATCCAGGAGAAGCCTTTCCTGGACACCACCGAGGCCGACTGGGACCGCATGCTGGCCACCGACCTGAAGTCGGTCTTTCTCATGGCGCGCGCGGTGCTGCCCGGCATGGTGGCGCGCGGCAACGGTGTCATCGTCAACCTCGCGTCCGACCTCGGCATCCTCGGGCGCGAGAACTACGCGCCCTACTGCACGGCCAAGGCCGGCGTGATCGGACTCACCAAGTCGTTGGCGCGCGAATTCGCGCCGCACGGCATCCGCGTCAATGCCATCGCACCCGGGCCGGTGAACACCGCCATGGTGTCGCTGGAGAGCATGAGCCCCGAGTGGATGGAGAAAGAACTGGCCATTCCGCAGCACCGCGTGGCCGAGCCCGAAGAGATCGCGGCCACCGCGCTGTTTCTGGTGTCCGATCTGTCCCGCTTCTACTGCGGCCAGGTGCTGGGGCCCAACGGCGGCTCGGTCATGCCCTGATTGCCTTCTATGTCCCTGCTCACCCACCCGTCCAACCGCCTCGCCACGGGCGTGCTGCTGTTCTCGGCATCGCTGTGGGGCCTGTCGTGGATGCCGCTCAAGTGGTTCATCGCTCAGGGCCTCACCGGTCCCATGGTGTCGCTGCTGTCGTATGGCGTGGTGGGCCTGTTCACCTGTGTCTTCATCTGGCGTCAGCGCGCGGCCTGGCGTCCGCAATGGGGCCTGCTGCTGGCCCTGGCGCTGGTCGGTGGCTGGGCCAACACCTCGTTTGTCAACGCGCTGATGCTGGGCGACGTGGTGCGGGTGATGTTCCTGTTCTACCTCTCACCGGTGTGGTCGGTGCTGGGCGGCTGGCTGTTCCTGAAAGAACGCATTCCGCCGCTGCGCTGGGCGGCGGTGGTGATGGCCCTGGTCGGGCTGTGGCTCTTCCTGGGCGGCACGGGCGGCGTGGAACTGGCGTTCACCTTCGTGGACTTCCTCGCACTCTCCGCCGGTTTCTGCTTCGCGGCCAACAACGTGATCGCGCGCGCTGCCCAACAGGTGCCCATGGTCAGCAAGACCTTCGCGGTGTTCGCGGGCTGCGGCGTCATCTCGTTGGTGGCCACCACCGCGCTGGGTCACAGCGTGCCCACCCAGATGGGCCCGGGCGTGTGGATCGCGGTGCTGGCCTACGGCTTTGTCTGGCTGCTGCTGGCCACCGCCACCTGGCAGTTCGGCGTGACGCACATCGAGAGCAGCAAGGCCGGCGTGATTTTGCTGGCCGAGCTGGTGGTGGCGGTGTTGACCGCCGTGTGGTTCGGTGACGAGTCCATGACCGCCCTGGAGTGGGCCGGTGGTGCGCTGATCACCCTGGCCGCTTTTGTTGAAGCCATCGATGCATCGCCCACACCCCAACCCCAAGGAACCTGAATGAACACCACCGTGTGGATGAACGAACTCTCGTGGGTGGACTACCAGTCGCGCGTGCAGCGCGACCAGCCGCCCGTGCTGCTGCCGGTGGGTGCGCTCGAACAGCACGGCCCGCACCTGCCGCTGGGCACCGACGGCCTGCTGTCGAGTGCCGTGGCGGCCGACACCGCCGCGCTCGTGGGCGGGCTGGTGGCGCCCACGCTCTCATACGGCTACAAGTCGCAACCCAAGTGTGGTGGTGGCCAGCACTTCTGCGGCACCACGAGCGTGGACGCGGCCACGCTGGTCGGGCAGGTGCGCGACGCGGTGCGTGAGTTCGCACGCCACGGTTTGACGAAGCTCGTGATCGTCAACGGCCATTACGAGAACCAGTGGTTCCTGATCGAAGGCATCGACCTCGGCCTTCGCGACGCCAAGGCCGCCGACCCGGCGAACCAACTCCAGGTGATGCGCCTGGAGTACTGGGACTTCATGACACCCGACACCCTGGGCGATGTGTTCCCCGACGGCTTCCCCGGCTTCGCGCTGGAGCACGCGGCCGTGCTGGAGACCTCGATGATGTTGCACTACCACCCGCATCTGGTGCGCATGGACCTGCTGCCCGACGACGGCCCGGCCGACTTCCCGCCCTACGACATGTACCCGCCGCGCACCGACTGGGTGCCGGCCTCGGGCGTGCTCTCGTCGGCCAAAGGGTCCGACGCCGCCAAGGGCCGGCTGCTGGCCGATGAAGTGGCCCGGCGCATGGCCGAGGCCATCACCACCGGCTTCACCCGCCCGAACAGCGTCTGAGCATGGACACCGCGCCCGACCCCAGCCGCACCGCCCTGGTCGTGATCGACCTGCAGCGCGACTTCTGCAGCCCGGGCGGCTACGCCCACCAGGCCGGCATCGACATCGGCCCCATGCAGGCGGTGGTGGTCAACGCCGTGCGGCTGCTGAAGGCCGCGCGTGCGGCCGGCGTGCTGGTGGTGCACACGCGCGAAGGCCACCTGAGCGACCTGAGCGACTGCCCCGCCACCAAGCTGCAGCGCAGCGTGGACGCGGGCGCGCCCATCGGCAGCCTGGGGCCGCTCGGGCGCTTGCTGGTGCGCGGGGAACAGGGCCACGATTTCGTGGACGCGGTGCGCCCCCTGAGCGGCGAAGAAGTGGTCGACAAACCGGGCTACGGCGCCTTCCATCGGACGCGGCTGACACAGGTGCTGGCCGCGCGCGGCATTGAGGCGCTCATCGTATGCGGCGTGACCACCGAGGTGTGTGTGCACTCCACGCTGCGCGAAGCGGTGGACCGGGGCTTTGCCTGCACCACCGTGAGCGATGCCACCGCCGCCAGCAACCCCGCGCTGCAGGCCGCCGCCCTGGCCATGATCGGCGTGGAGGGCGGCATCTTCGGGCGCGTGCGCAGCACCGACGAGGTGGTGGCCTCGCTGCAAGGCCTGCAGGTGGCCCAGCCCGACCGCGTGAACACCTGGGTGCAAGCCTTCACCGGCGCCTGACCCCAAGGATTCACCATGACACAAGCCCTGCGCATCTGGCCGCTGCTCACCGCTACCCACCGCTACGACAAGACCATCTCCACCTTCAACCGGGGCCATGGCCAGACCATCGAGGCGCCCATCCTGGCCTACCTGATCGAGACGAAGCACGGCCGCATCCTCTACGACGTGGGTTGCGACCACGCCAAGATCCACACGCCCGAGCTGCGGGACCGCCACTACAACCCCGCCACCTTCGAGATGGGCGCGCCCGACATGCGCGAGGAGCACCGCGTTCCCCACCACCTCGCCCGCCTGGGCCTGAGCGCAACGGATGTGGACGTGATCTTCATCGGCCACCTGCACTTCGACCACGCGGGTGGACTGAAGGAGTTGAAGCGTTGCGGCTGCGGCGCCGAAATCCACCTGCAGCGCGACGAGTGGAACGCGGCCTGCAGCGGCCTGGACGGCGCGGTGTTCGACGACGACCTGCTGGACGACGAAGGCCGGGCCTTCCAGTTTTGCCTGAAGCACGGCGAGTACAGCGTGCTGCCCGGCGTGCAGGCCGTGGCCACACCCGGCCACACCGCCGGCCACATGTCGATGCTGATCGAGCTGCCCACCGGCGCGCCGGTGCTGCTCGCGGGCGACGCGGCCGACCTGCAGGAAAACATCGACGACGAGGTGGCGCCCGGCACGCTGTGGCAAGGCCGCGAGCAACAAGCCATTGACAGCATCCGCAAGCTCAAGGCGCTCGCGCGCGAGACCGGCGCGCAGCTCTGGCCCAACCACGACATGGCCTTCTACCGAAGCCTGCCCACCTTCCCCAACGCCATCTCATGACCATTCCTGATCGCTATCACGGCGTGTGGCAGCGTACCCTGCTGAAGACCCCCGGCGAACGCGACACCACCACCTGGGTGCGCTGGCTGCAAACCGGCCTGTGGCACGGCGACTTGCGCGTGCCGCCCGACGCGGACCGCCGCACGCACAACGGCCGCGCAGCGCAGCAAGGCTTTGGCGGCGTCACGCTCATCACCCAGCCCGATCCCCGGCAGCCCGAGGTCTGCACCTGGCAGCGCCAGATCGACCTGCAGCCTCCGCGCAGCACGCCCGACGCCAGCCACATGGTGTTCGAGTCACCCGACTGCGTGCACGAGACCGGCATCCACGGCGCCTACTTCGAGGTGTGGGAGCGCCTGCCGGGCTCGCTGGGCACACGCATCGCGCTGGCCGCGCTGGACGACCGTGGCACCCCCACCGCAGAGCGCCTGCTGATGGCCGGCTGCTACCTCATGCACCTGCGCCCGCGCAGCACCGCCTGGCCTGCCGACACCGTGCCCGACGCTTCGCTGGCCGAGGTGGTGGCGCGTCATCCGGGACAGGCCGAGGACCTGCTGGACTTTGAGATCAGCTTCGGCCAGTTGGAACACGGTGTGTGGACCATCGAGCGCGCGACGCTGCCCGCGCTGGAACGCCGCGCCCAGAGCTTCGGCATGCAGCGCGAGCACGACCACGTCGCCTTGGTGGACAGCACCCTGTTGCCACGGCGATGGCAAGTGCTGGAGTGGCACGCGGTGGCCGCACCGGACTGAAGCGCTCGCGCCGCACCGCCGAAGTGCGGGCGTTGTCCCATGCACCGGGCTTGCGTCCGGTGGCGCCGCCGTGTCCCGCACCAGCCAATTTCACGGTGTTTTTCAAGCGCTTCACCGGGCACGCTCCTTGCGCTTTCCAGACAGCGTTCTTCACCTGTCCTCCCACCTCTTCAGGAAACCCACCATGCCCAAGAACCTCGCTCCTTCCACCCGCCGCGGCGTGCTCGCCGCCCTGCTGCTGGCCCCGGCCCTCTGGGGTGCTGCGGGCACGGCACACGCCGCCAACCTCGACGAGATCAAGAAGCGCGGCTACATGACCGTGGTCACGGAAGACGACTTCCGCCCATTTGAGTTTGTGAAAGACGGCAAGCCCACCGGCTTCAACAACGAGATGGTCGATGCGCTGCGCAAGTACGCACCGTTCGAGATCCGCCAGGAGATCCTGCCCTGGCCCGGCATCCTCGCGGGTGTGGCCACCGGCAAGTACGACATTGCCATCACCGCCGTGCTCATGACCAAGGAGCGCACGCTCTCGCTGGACTTCACCAGCCCGATTGCCGACGCCACGCACTACTACGTCAAGCGCAAGGAAGACACCAGCATCAAGAGCATCAAGGACCTCAACGGCAAGACCGTGGGCGTGCAGACCGGCAGCGCGTTTTTGAGCCGCCTGCCCGAGCTGCAGGCCATGCTGGCCAAAGAGGGTGGCAAGCTCGGCAAGGTCGTGGAGTACGCGTCGTACCCCGAGGCCTACCAGGACCTCGCGCTCAAGCGCACCGACTTCGTGGTCAACACGGTCATCAACCTCAAGGCGCTGGTGGCCGAGCGCCCCAACGTGTTTGAACTCGGCCAGCCGGTCTCGGGCAATTCGTACCCGGCCTGGGCGGTGAAGAAGGGCAACACCGATCTGCAGAAGTTCATGAACGACTTCATCGCCGCGCAGAAGGCCAACGGCACCATGCCGGCGCTGCAGAAGAAGTGGTTCGGCGAAGCGTTCACGCTGCCGGTGAGCTACACGCCCGAGCAGTAAAGCCGGATGAGCTTTGCCGATGTCCTGTCGATCTTCAGCGGTGCGCTGACCACGCTGCTGCTGTCCATCGCCGGCATCGCGCTGGGCTTGCCGCTGGGGCTGGGCCTGGCGCTCGCGCGCTGGGCCAAGGTGCCGCTGCTCAACCCGCTGGTGGCGGTGTACGTGAGCCTGCTGCGCGCCACGCCGCTCATCACGCTGGTGCTGCTGATCTTCTTTGCTTTGCCCACCGCGGGCATCTCGGTGGGCCCGGTCACCGCCGGGCTGATCGCGCTGGTGCTCAACACCGCCGCGTTCAACTGTGAGGTGTGGCGGGCCGCGCTGTTTGATCTGCCCAAAGACCAGATCGAAGCGGCGCAATCGGTGGGCATGGGCCAGACCCTGCGCTTTCGTCGCATCGTGCTGCCGCAGGTGTGGCGCACAGCCCTGCCCGGCCTCATCAACGAAATGTCTCAACTCGTGAAGCTCACCCCCGTGCTCGCGGTGGTGGGCGTGGTTGACATCACGCGCGCGGCCGTGCGCATCGGCGCGCAGACCTACGAACCCCTGCCACCGTTTCTGGTGGCGTTGGCCATCTACATCCCCATCGTTTATGCGCTGGTGAGCGTGCAGCGCTGGGTGGAGCGGCGCACCACGCTGCGCGAGGCCGCCGCATGATGCGCGACTTCGCCACTGTGTGGTCGGAGCGCGGGCTGCTGCTCTCGGGCCTGGGCAACACCGTGCTGCTATCGGTGCTGGCGGGCCTGGCGGCGCTGGTGCTGGGCGCCCTGCTCTCCACGCTGCTGATGTCGCCGCGCAAGCTGCTCAGCCTGCCCGCCAAATGGCTGGTGGACCTGGCGCGTTGCACACCCTTTCTGCTGTTCGCCTACATCGTCTACTACGGCCTGCCCTCGCTGGGCCTGCAATTCGACGCCTGGAGCGCGGGCCTCTTTGCGCTGACGGCCTACCACGCGGCCTACATGGCCGAAATCCTGCGCGCCGCCTGGGCTGCGCAGCCACGCGCCCCCATCGAAGCCGGCATGGCGTTCGGCTACAGCGGCCTGGGCCTGTTCCGGCGCATCGTGCTGCCGCCAATGGCGCTCTCCAGCGCGCCGGTGCTGGGCAACCAGCTGATCCAGATCATCAAGGACAGCGCCTTCCTCACCATCATCACGCTGCCCGAACTCACCCACGCGGTGAGCTCCATTCAGTCGCGCCACTTCATTCCGTTCGCCGCCTTCCTCACCGCCGTGCTGCTCTACTGGGCGCTGTGCTTGGTGGTGGAAGCCGGCGTGGCCGCCGTGGGCCGCCTGGCCGAGGCGCGGCGCTGATCCACCACCCGAGCCCACCATGCCCACCAGCATCCCCCTCCTCAGTGTCCAGTCGCTGCGCAAGAGCTACGGCAACCTGCGCGTGCTCGACGACATCTCGTTTTCGGTGGCACCCGGCGAAACCGTGTGTCTGCTCGGCCCGTCCGGCTCGGGCAAGTCCACACTGCTGCGCTGCATCAACTGGCTGGAGCGCCCTGACAGCGGCCGCATCCTCATCGACAGTCAGCCCATCGGCATCACCAGCGGCGGTGTGGTCATGAACGACCACCAGCTCGCGCAGGTGCGCACGCGCATTGGCATGGTGTTCCAGCAGTTCGCCCTGTGGCCACACCTCACCGTGCTGCAGAACGTGATGGAGGCCCCTGTGCATGTGCAGCGCCGACCGAAAGACGAAGTGCGCGCCGAAGCCGAAGCGCTGCTGCAGCGCGTCGGCCTGTTCGACAAACGCGACGTGTTCCCGGCCCGCCTCTCCGGCGGGCAGAAGCAACGCGTGGGCATTGCACGCGCGCTGGCCATGAAACCTGCGCTGATGTTGTTCGACGAACCCACGAGCGCGCTCGACCCCGAGCTGGTCGGCGAGGTGCTGGCTGTGATGCGCGACCTGGCCACCGAAGGCATGACCATGCTGGTGGTGACCCACGAAATGGCCTTCGCCCGCGAAGCCGCCCACCGCGTGGTCTTCATGGACCACGGTGTGGTGGTGGAAACGGGCACGCCGGAAGCGTTCTTCGGGGCACCTTCCACCGAGCGGGGACGGCAATTCTTGCAGCGCTTCTCCGAGGGGCGAGCCGTCGCGGCGGGCTGACCGGCTTCAACGCTTCGGAATGCCGGGACCCTGGCCTCCACCCGGGCCCATGCCACCGCGCATCGGGGGCATTTCGGGCAGCGTGGTGCCGCGCTCTTTCGCACGCGACTGCATCTGCTCGTGGTGCTGGTTGCGAATCTGTTCCTGCTCCTGCAACGTGCGGGCGGCACGCATTCTGTCGCGGTATTCCAGCCGCTCTTGCTGCGTCATGAGTTGGGCCCCGTAGATGGGCGCTTCGTCGGCCGCCGAAGAGGGCCCCGGTCCTGCGGTTTGCGCCAGGCAGGCGCCCGAAAGGGCGGTGAAGAGCACCGCTGCAGCCAAAAGTCCAGGTTTCATGAAAGGGCTCCTTGAGGTTGATGGCGTCCCCGGCAGCGCCTGTGTCGGACGCCTTGCATGAGGACAGCGCCACAGGGCGGGGTGCCCTGCGAAGCGATCCACCATGTTGCCCCGCCCTGCCGCGCTTGAATTGATCGCGCTCAACCCGAGCCCACGGGCCTCAGCGAATCGCCACCGGTGCCAGTGCGCGCGTGAGGCTGGCTTCGCCACGGCCGTGCAGCTGCACGTTGTAGCCCTTGATGGTGTCCTGGCGCGCGGTGCTGAGCAGCTGGTTGGTGATCTGCACCGGCGTGGCGCTGGCGAACTTGCTGCCCAGCACGGCGGCATAGCCCGTGATCACGGGGGCGGCGAACGAGGTGCCGTACAAGCCGGTCTTGCTGCCTTCCACACCGACCACCAGGAACTGCTTCTGAATGGCGGCGTCGGCGCCGGCGGTGTTGGAGTACGAGGCCAGCGTGGCCGGCGCCGCCTTGGTGCCGTTGGTGTTGAGCGCACCCACGTAGATGGCGCTCTTGGTGCCTTTGAGCGCGAGGTTCAGGTAGTCGCTCTGGCCGCGGGTGTTCCGGCCCAGCACCGCAATGCCGTCGTTGCCGGCGGCCTTGGAGATCACGGCGGTGCCGTTTTGCGCGTAGCTGATGATGGAGTTTTCCTGCGCGCTCCAGCGGATCTGGTTGGCGCTGTAGCCGGCGGTGGCCATCATGCCGTAGCTCAGGTTGAGCACGTTGAGGCTTTTGTTGAGCTTCACCGCGGTGCCGCTGGTGAAGTCTTGCGTGGCCACGCTGGCCAGCGGCGCGATCATGCTGGCTTCCATGGCGGTCCACTGGCCGTGGCGCAGCCGCTGGCTGCTGGTGCCGAGCTTGCCAGTCAACAAAGAAGCGCTGCGGAAATCATCGACGACGGTGATGGTCACGCCCTTGCCCTTGTAGCCCTTGGCCCAGGCATCGCCGACCTCGGAGCTCATCCAGGCGGGGGTGGCGGCCGATGCCGTCAGCGAGGTGTCGATGGTGGCTTCACTGTCCTGGGCCAGGGCCATCGTGGCGCCGAGTGCGCCGCAGACGGCGAGGGTTAGGGAGATGTGTTTGTTCATGTTGTCTTTCTGGTTGGTTGAGCTAGAACGCGTGGGAGAACAGGACGGACACCTGCCGCTGGTCGCGGGCGGTGTCGTTGAACAGCTGGCGCAGGGTTTCGGCCGGTTCGAGTTCGGAGGCGGCCAGGCGGCAGTTCACGCTCTGCACGCCGCCGATGTCGCCGTAGTCGGCGGTGCAAGGTTTTTCGCGCAGGCGACCGCCCAGCGTGGTGGTGGCGCGCAGTGTGAGCGTGGTGCGGCGGTCGAGGCGGGCCTGGTGGATCAGGCCGAGCTTGAAGCTGGGCGATATGCGGTACTTGGCGCCGCGCTCGCCCGTGCCCACGCCCCAGATGAGGCCGGTTTCGCTGGAGAGCTGCGTCATCCAGGTCACGCGCAAGTCGGTCCAGTTCGTGCTGTACCAGGCGGCGAACTCCACGCGTTCACCGCCCGCCGATTCAAAGCCCTGGCCCTTGAGTCCCCGCATCCGGCCGGAGAGATCGGACCCCTGCCGGATTTCGATCAGGCTGGTGGAGCGGGTCGCCGGCAGGGGCGACAGCCAGGCGGCGTCGTTCCATTCCGCCGCGTGCCCGGCGCACCACGGCACCAGGCCGAGCAACAGGCACCCCAGCACGCGCGCGCAGCCGGTGTTCAACGCCGACAGGGTCGGCCAGGAGGTGGGGGTGGTGTGGGGCTGGATCATGCAAACCGGCTCAAGTGGCCGCTTGGTTGTCCGTCTTGATCGGCCCCATGCCGGTCGGCTTGAGGGGTGTTTGGGACTGCAGTGACTCAAAACCCGGGGTGGTGTGTCTTCCGTCACACGGTGCACCTCGACCGACGAGCGGCTACGATGAACAACGCCCACCCGAGGAGTCAACAATGCCGCAGACGCCAGCCCACACCCGCGAAGCCGGCGCCGGCCCGGCCGTGATCTGCCTGCACTCCAACGCCAGCCACGGTGGTCAGTGGCGCGCGCTCATGGCACGGCTGGCGCCCCGCCACCGCGTGCTGGCGCCGGACTCGTACGGATCGGGATCCAGACCCGATTGGCCGTCGGACCGCACGATCACGCTGGCCGACGAGGTGGCGTTGCTCGATCCGGTGTTCCACCAGGCCGGAGACACCTTCAGCCTGGTGAGCCATTCCTACGGGGCGGCGGTCACGCTGGTGGCGGCACTGCAGCAGCCGCAGCGGGTACGCGCCCTGGTGTTGTACGAGCCCACGCTGTTCTCGCTCATCGAAGCCGATGGACCCGCGCCCAACGAGGCCGACGGCATCCGCAACGCGGTGGCCGCTGCAGCCACCGCGCTGGACGCCGGCGACCGGAACCTGGCCGCAAAGTGCTTCATCGACTACTGGATGGGCTCCGGCAGCTGGGACGCCACACCGCCCGAGCGCCAGTTGGGGATCGCGAATTCCACCGCCAACGTGCGCCGCTGGGCCCATGCCCTGATGACCGAACCCACCCCGCTGTCGGCTTTTGCCAGCCTCGATGTTCCGGTGCTGCTCATGACGGGCGCTCGTTCCACAGCGTCGGCGCACGGCGTGGCCCGTCGCCTGATGAGCGCGTTGCCGCGAGCGGAGCATGTGGTGTTCGAGCAGCTCGGCCACATGGGGCCGATCACACACCCGGAGCCGGTGAACGAAGCGATCGCCGTGTTTCTGCAGCGCCACACCTGAACACGCGCGACGGCGGGCGGTGCGGTCGCGCCGCCATACTGCAGCACCTCAGGCTCGCCACGCACGCCCATGCCGCTCTTTGCCGCCACGGTCTTTCTCTCAGCCTTCCTGCTGTTCCAGATCCAGCCCGTCGTGGCCAAGATGATCCTGCCGTGGTTCGGCGGCTCGTCGTCGGTGTGGACGCTGTGCATGGTGTTCTTCCAGGTGGAGCTGCTGCTGGGCTACGCCTATGTGCACCTGCTGCACGAAAAGATCAGCGCCCGGCGCCAGCCCTGGGTGCACGGCGCGTTGCTGCTGCTGAGCCTGGCCACCCTGCCGGTGGTGGCCGACCCGTCGTGGAAGCTCGACGCCCAGGCCTACCCCACCTGGAGCGTGCTCGGCGTGCTGGCCACCACCGTGGGTGTGCCCTATTTGCTGCTCTCCACCACCGGCCCGCTCATGCAGGCCTGGTACGCGCGCAGCTTCGTGAGCCAAGGTGTGCAGCCCTACCGGCTCTATGCACTGTCCAACCTGGCGTCCATGCTGGCGCTGCTCTCTTATCCGGTGCTGGTGGAGCCGATGCTGGCGGTGAAGCCGCAGGCCTGGGTGTGGTCGACCGGGTACGCGCTGTTCGTGCTGGTGTGCGTGGCCACCGCGGCCTACACCGTGCGGCGGCAGAACGACGCGACCACCGCCGCCCCGCCGCTGGACGACACACCCCGCCCCGGCTGGCGCGAGTGCCTCATGTGGGTGGGCCTGGCGGCCACCGCGTCCATGCTGCTGCTGGCCATCACACGCCACCTCACGCAAGACGTGGCGCCCGTGCCTTTCCTCTGGGTGCTGCCGCTGGCGCTGTACCTGCTGAGCTTCATTTTGTGTTTTGACGCGCCGCGTTACTACGTGCGCCCGTTCTTCCTGTGGGTGGCCTTGCCGCTGGCCTTCGTGGCACTGGACTTCGCCATGAACCAGGGCCTGGATGTGCCGGTGCTCGTGGCCTTGCTGTGCGCGGCGGTGTTCGTGTTCTGCATGGTGTGCCACGGCGAGCTGGTGCGCCGGCGCCCGCCCGTGCGCCACCTCACGCTGTTCTACCTGATGCTCTCGGTGGGCGGTGCGCTGGGTGGCCTGTTCGTGGGACTGGTGGCGCCGGTGATCTTCAACGCCTACTTCGAGCTGCCACTGGGCCTGTTCCTCTGCGCGTTGCTGGTGGTGCTGGTGGGCTGGCCCGAGCTGCGCGGCCGCTGGCTGCGCGGCGCCCTGCTGCTGGTGCTGCTGCTCTACGGCGCACGCCTGTCCAGCATTTCACTGGACTACGTGCGGGGCTACACCGAGGTGGTGCGCAACTTCTACAGCCAGACACGCATTGAACAGGGCGTGGACGAAGACGGGCTGGGTCCCGTGCGCAGCATGGTGCACGGCAGCATCACCCACGGCGAGCAGTACCTCGACCACCCCAAGCGTGCCACCGCCTACTACTGCGAGCGCACCGGTATCGGCCGCGCGCTGCAGAGCCTGCCCACCGACCGGCCACGCCGGCTCGGCGTGGTGGGACTGGGCGCGGGCACGCTGGCGGTGTATGGCCGCGCGGGCGACGAAATGCGCATGTACGAGATCAACGACCAGGTGCTCGATTTGGCGCGCAAACACTTCACTTACCTGGGCGACAGCGCGGCGAGCATCGTGCCGGTGCTGGGCGACGGCCGCCTGATGCTGGAGCGCGAATCACCACAGGCCTTCGATCTGCTGGCCATGGACGCCTTCTCCGGCGACTCCATTCCCACCCACCTGCTCACGCTGGAGGCGTTCGACGCCTACATGCGCCACATGAAGCCAGATGGCTTGCTGGCGGTGCACATCACGAACACCTACCTGGATTTGCGCCCGGTCATGGCCTCGGCCGCGCAACACGTGGGCAAGGTGGCCTTGTTGCTCGAATTGCCATCGGGCCATGGCGACCCGTTCTGTCGGCGCTCAACCTGGGTGGTGTTTGTGAATGCTGCGCAAGCCGCTGCGCTGCCACCCTCGCTGCAAGGCGCTCAGGTGCTGCAGCCGCGGCCAGGCTTCCGGCCGTGGACGGACACGTTCTCCAACCTGTTCGACATCCTGATCTGATCGCGGCGCGCCCGGCGCGCCCGGCGCGAGCAGCCGGCCGAACCAAGCGGTTACGTGGCCTCGGCCGTCAGCAGCACCAGCGCTTCTCGCTTGCCCAGGGCCAGCAGCTGAAGGATCTTGGGCACGCGGGAAGCGCGCGGCACGGCGCCGCCCGATTCCCATTTCCAGATCGACAGCGATGAGACGCCCAACAGTTTGGCCATCTGCTCCTGCGTGAAGCCCAGCCGGGCGCGCTGGGTCTTCAGGCGCTCCGCCGTGAACAGCACCTTGCGGCCGGGCTTGCCCCGCAACGCCCCCGCGACTTCGGCGTTGGCCACCATTGATGTGCTGCGCGCCGGCACGGGGCGCGTCCTGCCCAGTTGATTCACCTGGGTCTGCAGGGCCTTGATCTGCTTCTTGAGCGCCGCGATGTCGGAGCGCTGCTGCAAGGTCACCTTGCGCAAGGCGCCGATCTCGTCGCGCAGTTCCTTGCGCGCCACACGGGCGATCTCTTTCTTGAGGGAATCGGCAAAGGTGGTCATGCCGGCATCGTACGCCATCGAACACAGCGAGGCTCCAGTAGCATCCCGAACATGCCCACCCCACCCGACCTTGAACGCCTCACGCCCGCCGCGGTGACCGCCGTCGCGCAGGCCCACACGGCAACCGTACTTTGTCCCACCTGCCGGCCGTACGCCAGCCCGGGCTGGGAGTCGTTCCCCGCCTCGCAAGACGGCACTGCACTGCAGCCACTGGGTGCACTCTGGCTGCCGGGCGACGACGAGCCCACGCTGGATGAACACCGCCCCACCGGGGTGGACGCGTGGTCGGCCAACGCGCCGATATCACTCGCCCACCACCCCTACAACCGCTGCGAGGTCTGGGCCTGCAAGACCTGTGGCTTCCCGTTCCTGCGTTACACCGAATACGGCGGCTACTACATCGACAAGCGCATCCGCGAGTTGCGGGCCGCTTTGATCGTGGACGCCTGACCCGCCCCGTCCCACTAGGGTTATCGATCTGACGAGGCCCCGGTGTGCATGCTTACCATCGGGCGCACAACAACCCGATGGAGACAAGCATGCTGAAGAATCTGGTGGTGGGCGCCCTGGCGTCCGCGGTGATGGCGACCTCGGCCTCGGTGGCGTTTGCGCAGGAATGGCCCTCGGCCAAGCCGGTGCGTGTGATCGCGGTGTTTCCACCGGGCGGCTCGGTCGATCAGGTCTCGCGCATCCTGGCCGAGGCCCTGCGGGTGCAGCTCAACCAGTCGGTGATCGTGGAGAACATCGGCGGCGCCTCGGGCGTCATCGGCACGGCCGCGGTGGCCAAGGCCGCGCCCGACGGTTACACCATCGGCGTGGTGTTTGACACCCACGCGGTGAACCCGGCGCTCAAGCCCAGCATGGCCTTCGACACCCTGAAGGACCTGGAGCACATCACCCTGATCGGCACCGCGCCCATGGTGCTGGCATCCACCAAGGGTTCGCCCATCACCAGTTTTGCGCAACTGGTGAATGAGGCCAAGGCGAAGAAGCCCAACAGCTACGGCACCATCGGCACCGGCAGCCTGGGGCATCTGGCCGTTGCGCAGATGGCCAAGAACGCCGGTTTCGACTGGACCCACGTTCCCTACAAGGGCGGCGGCCCGCTGATGAACGACGCCATTGCCGGCCACGTGCCGCTGGCCGTGGGTTCGCTGTTCCTCATCAAGCCGCACGCCGACTCAGGCAACGTGACGCCGCTGGCGGTGAGCACGAGCAAACGCTCCAAGGACATGCCCAACGTGCCCACCATCGCCGAGAGCGGCTTCCCCGGTTTTGACGCACCCGCCTGGTGGGGCGTGATCGGCCCGGCCAAGCTGCCACCGGCCATCACCAGCCGCATCCACGCCGCGGTGGCCGCTGCGCTGAAGAACCCCGACGTGGCCAAAAAGCTCGAAGCCCAGGGTATCGAACTCGCCGGTGGCGGCCCCGAGGTCTTCAAGCCCTTTGTGGAAAAGCAGATGACCACCTGGTCGGCCTTCATCAAGGCGAACAACATCACCGAGTGAACCCGGGTCGCGCCATGGAGCGCGATCAGGATCACGCCACGCGAAAGAGATCCCTGCGGGCCGCCGCCGTGATGGCGGCCACCGCGGGATTGGAAATGCGCCGTTCGATCGATATCGCATAGAACTCTTCCACAAGATTCGCCGCTGTTCCCAGCGCAGCCACCTGGTACTGGGCTTCAATCTCCTGCGCCAGCACGGTCGGGCCGGCAAAGACGCCACAGCCCTGCCGCCCGAAGGCCTTGGTCAGGGCGCCGTCGTCGAACTCGGCCACCACGCGCGGCGCCAGGCCCGTGTTTCTGAACCAGGCGTCCAGGCGCGGGCGCAGGGCGGTGCCCTCGGAGGGCATCAAAAAGGGCAAGGCTTCCAGGCAATGCGGGAAACGGGCTCGGGCCTTGCGCACGGTGAGCCCTTCGCGAATCAGCAAGGCCGGCGCGGCAAAGAAGCTCACATCCGTCGAGCCCAGCAGGTGGGTGTAGGCCTTGACGCTCAGGCCTTGCGGCATGGGCACGTCCGAGATCACGAGATCGAGCCGGTGCACCGCGAGTTCGGCCAGCAACGCGGTCAGCTTGCCCTCCTGACACACCAGGCGCCCCACGGGTTGCGTCAATGCCGGCTCCAGCACATGGCAGGCGATGGACTTGTGCACGGAGTCCACGATGCCGACCCGCAAACTGCCGTGGGCGTCTGCCGGCTGGTCGGTTCTCAAGGCATCGGCAAGGGCAGAGCCCAACGTGAAGATTTCGTCGGCGAATCTTTGCACCATCCTGCCGGTGTCGGTGGGCTCCACACCCCGTCCAACCCGGCGCAGCAACGGTTTTCCGATCCGGTCTTCCAGCAGCTTGATCTGCCCGCTGAGGGTCTGCGGTGTCAGGTGCAGCTCGGCACTGGCGCGCGCGATGCTGCCCGTGCGAAGGACGGTCCAGAAGTAATGGAGGTGCTTGTAGTTCATGGCAACAACGCGGTTTATTCGATGAATGAATGGTCAAAAGCGAATTTATCTCGAATCGTCAACGACCTAAAGTGTCTTTGGGACACAAGCACGGCTTCCGCCGACCCCACCCAAGGAGATTCAGATGCACATCGAAATCCGACCTTCCAGCACGGGCATGACGCGAGCCCGCAGCCGCGAGCTGGCCCTGCGCCTGAAAGCGACGTTTGCCCGCATGACCCACCTCATCTCGCGCGTGGTCGTGAGGGTGGACGACGCAACGCGCAACGGCTCGACCACGAGGGAGTGCACCGTGGAAATTCACCTGCCCAATGGCGAGGTGACCGTGATCAACGAACGCCAACGCAAATTGGGCGCGCTGGTTCGGCGAGCCACCGAGCGCGCATGGAAAGCGGCGACCCATGCGGTGGGTCTGCCGCCCAAGGGGCAGCGGCCGCGAGTGACAGCCGAGTCCCGGAAAGTGGGGCTCGCATGATCGCCGCCGCCCCGCTCAGCCCCCGTGCTGCGGCTGCAGCAGTGGCACGCGGTTGATGGCCATGGCGGCCGCCGCCGTGCGGGTCTCCACGCCGAGCTTGGCGTAGATGCGCTCCAGGTGTTTCTTCACCGTGGCCGGGCTGGCGCCGATGATGTCGCCGATGTCGCGGTTGATCTTGCCTTTGACCACCCAGTACAAGACCTCGGCCTCGCGCGCGGTGAGCCCGAAGGCGCCGGCCACGCTGGAAAGCACGCTGGCGTCCGACGTTTCCTGCATCACGATGAGCCAGTCGCCACCGGCGTCCACATCGCCGTCTTCGTCGCCCACCCGCTGGTGCAGACGGAAGGTGAGCCGGCGCGGGCCATTTTCCAGCGTCAGGCGGGGTGGCTCGCGCTGCTCGCTCGCCTCACCGAGGTGGCGCCGCAGCCACTGGAGCACGGCCGGTGGCGTGGTGGGCGATTCGGTGCCGCAGTAGTTGCGCAGCAGG
>PNMH01000073.1 GCA_013823505.1 Polaromonas sp.
TCGGGTGGAAGCCGGCTCCAGGCTGGTGGCCGATGCGGGCCAGACCATGAGCGAGATCGTGGGCTCGGTGCAGCGCGTCTCCGACATCATTGGCGAGATCACGGCGGCCGCTGGCGAGCAGAGCGACGGCATTGGCCAGGTCAACGTGGCGGTGACGCAGCTCGACCAGATGACGCAGCAGAACGCTGCGCTGGTCGAAGAAAGCGCGGCCGCGGCCGAGAGCCTGAAAGACCAGGCCAGCCGACTGGCCGACGTGGTTCGCGTGTTCCGCTTGTCGGGCGCGGCACCCGCCTGAGGCGCCCGCTGCGCGGGACAACAGCCGGCGGCGGCGGTGGGGACAAGCCGCTCTGCCTATACTGTTCCGGGTAACGCCCCGGTCTTCGCGGGGCGCCCGCCAGGAGACCGCCGCCATGAACGCCCGCCTGCCCCACGCCCTGCCGCCCCTTGATCCCCAGGCCCTGCAGGCTCACATCGGTGCCGCCTGGCAGCAGACCATCATTCCCGAGCTGGTGCGCTACATCGAGGTGCCAGCCAAGTCCCCCGCGTTCGACCCCGACTGGGCCAGCCACGGCCTGCTGGACCGCGTGTTGCGCGGTGCCGCCGACTGGGTGCAGGCGCAGAAGGTGGAGGGCCTCACGCTCGAAGTGATCCAGCTCAACGACGCGCGAGGCGTGCCCCGCACGCCGGTGCTGTTCTTTGAAGTGCCCGCCTGCGCTGGCCAGGACGGCACGCCCGCCCCCGCCTCCGGCCAGACCGTGCTGATGTACGGCCACCTCGACAAACAACCCGAATTCACCGGCTGGCGCAGCGACCTGGGGCCCTGGACGCCCAAGATCGACAACGGCAAGCTCTATGGCCGTGGCGGCGCCGACGACGGTTATGCGGTCTACGCCAGCATCGCCGCGTTGCAGGCGCTCAAGGCGCAGGGCGCAGCGCACCCGCGCATCGTCGGTCTGATCGAAACCTGCGAAGAAAGCGGCTCGGGCGACCTGCTGCCGTATGTGGACGCGCTGCGCACGCGCCTGGGCGACGTGGGCCTGGTGATCTGCCTGGACAGCGGTGCCGGCAACTACGACCAGCTCTGGCTGACCACCAGCCTGCGCGGCATGGCCAGCGGCGTGCTCAAGGTCGAAATCCTCACCGAAGGCATCCACTCGGGCGACGCGTCGGGTCTGGTGCCGTCGAGTTTTCGCATCATGCGGCAGGTGCTGGACCGACTGGAAGACAGCGCCACCGGCCGCCTGCTGCCCGCCAGCTTTCACTGCGAAGTGCCGGCCGAGCGCCTGGAACAGGCGCGGGTGACGGCGTCCATCCTGGGCGACGAGATTTACAAGCGCTTCCCTTGGGCGCACCACGACTGCGGCGGCGCCACCGTGTTCGCGCTGCCCACCACCACCAACCCGGTGGACGCCCTGCTCAACCGCACCTGGCGGCCCACGCTGTCCGTCACCGGTGCCGATGGTTTCCCCGAGATGCGCAACGCCGGCAACGTGCTGCGGCCCTACACCGCCTTCAAGCTCAGCCTGCGCCTGCCGCCATTGGTGGACGCACCAGCGGCCGTGCGCGAGCTCAAGGCCCTGCTGGAAGACAACGCCCCCTACCAGGCGAAGGTCACGTTCGATGGCGAGGGCGCGGCCAGTGGCTGGAACGCGCCGACCACCACGCCCTGGTTTGAAAGCGCCTTGCAGGACGCTTCGCAGGCGCACTTTGGTGCCGGCTGCGGCACCATCGGCCAGGGCGGCACCATCCCCCTCATGAACATGCTCAGCAAGGGATTCCCCACCGCGCAGATGATGGTGTGCGGCGTGCTCGGTCCCAAGAGCAACGCGCACGGCCCGAACGAATTCCTTCACCTGGACTACGCACAGCGCCTGACCGCCACCGTGGCGCAGGTGATCGCGCGCATGCCCTGAAAACGATCCGTTTCACCGCTCCACCTGCGCCGACATGACCGACACGACCCAGGCACCTTTCACCTTGCGCGACGGCCTCAACCTGGCCTTGTACGACTGGCCGCTGCCGATGCGCCGCAGGCCGCGCGGCGTGGTGCTCATCGTGCATGGGCTGGGCGAGCACGCCTGGCGCTACGACGCCATGGCGCGACGCCTCAACGAATGGGGTTTCGTGGTGCGCGCCTTTGATCAGCGTGGCCACGGCGACTCGGGCGGTGCGCAGGGCGTGCTGCCCGACGACGACGCGTTGCTCGACGATCTGGAGGAGGTGCTGGACGACACGCGCCGCCACATCGCCGAGCCGTGGGCATGTCCGCTGATCCTCCTGGGTCACAGCATGGGCGGTCTGGTGTCGGCCACCTTCGTGCAGCGCGGCATCGGCAAGGTGGACGGGCTGGTGCTGTCGTCCCCCGCGCTCAAGACCGGCATGGGGGCGTTGCAGCGCAAGTTGGTCGGGCTGCTGTACCGCTACGCACCCAACAAGACCCTGTCGAACGGGCTGGACGCGAGCAAGATCTCGCACAACCCCACCACGGTGGCGGCGTACCAAAGAGACCGCCGCGTGCATGACCGCATTTCGGCGCGGCTGGCGCATTTCATTGACAGCAACGGGCCGCGCGTGCTGGCCGCTGCGCCCGCCTGGAGCGTGCCGACCCTGCTCATGTACGCGGGCGACGACCATCTGGTGAAACCCGAGGGCAGCCGCGCGTTTGCCGCGGGCGCGCCGCGCAACACCGTGCACGCCCAGGCCTTCGAGGGCCTGTACCACGAGATCTTCAACGAGGCCGATCCTTCGGCGGTGTTCGGCACGCTCAAGGCGTGGCTGGACGTTCAGGCCCCGTTGCCCCGGGCCGCCTGAGGCCTCAGCGGCGCGGCTGCATCAGGCCGCCGAGCATGCCCATGAGGTCGCCCGGTGCCGGGTTGTCCTGACCGCCGAGCAGGGCGCCGAGCGCACCCAGGCCGTTGTCGGCGGGCACCTGGCCTTGCGGCGTGAGCTGGTCGATGAGGCCGGGCAACAGGTCGGCCAGCGTGGTGGATGCCTGGGTCTGGTTGCCACCGAGCTGGGCAGCGATCATGCCCATCAGATCGGGCCCCAGCGCTTGCCCGAGCTGGTCGGGATTCACCGGCTGGTTGGCGCCGGTGCCCACCCAGGATTGCGCCGCGTCACCCAGGCCCCCCGATTGCAGTTTGGCCAGCAGACCTTGCAGGCCACCCGCGTTGTTGAGCAGCGTGCTCACCAGGGTGATCAGGAGCTGCGGATTCAGGCCGCCGGCACCGCCAGCAGGCATCGCGTCTGTGCCGCGCTGTGCACCCATGGCGGCTTCGGTGGCCGCCCCGATCAAAGAGTCCAGCAATCCCATGTTTTGCCTCCGTGCTGCGGTGGAATCAGGTGGGATTGTGGGCCTGGCGACCGCGCCACGCAAGCCAGATGAGGGCCATGGCGGTGAGCGCCAATGGCAGCAGCGAACCCAGGTTCAGCCACTGCCAACCCTGCGTGGTCACCAGCGCCCCGGAGGCGAACGAGGTCAGCGCCATGGTGGCGAAGACGCAGAAGTTGATGGCGGCCTGCGCGCGGTCTTTTTCCTCGGGTCGGTAGGACTGCAGCGCGAGCGTGGTGCTGGCGGTGAAGAGGAAGTTCCAGCCCACGCCGAGCAGGAACAGCGCGATCAGGAAGCGGTGCAGTTCCACACCCGAGAGCGCGATGGCCACGCAGGCCACGTTGAGCGCCACGCCCGTGCCCATGATGCTGAGCACGCCAAAACGCTTGATGAGGTGCCCGGTGAAGAAGCCCGGCGCGAACATGCCGATCACATGCCACTCCAGCACCAGCGCCGCGTCCTCGAACGGAAAACCGCAGACCTGCATGGCCAGCGGCGTGGCCGCCATCAGCAGGTTCATCACGCCGTAGCCCAGGGCCGCGCCTGCGGTGGCCACGATGAACACGGGCTGGCGCATGATCACGCCCAAGGGCCGCCCGGGCTCGGCGCTGGCTGCCTTGGCGGGAACGGGCGGGAAGCGCACGAAGGTCATCACCCCCAGCGACAGCAAGGCCACCACCGCCAACGACAGGTAGGCGCCCACGAAAGGCACGTCGAACAGCCCCCGGGTGCGGCTGGCGAGATTGGGCCCGAGCACCGCGCCCACCAGCCCACCGGCCAGCACCAGGGAGATGGCCTTCTCGCGAAAGGCCGGCGCGCTGAGTTCGGCCGCGGCGAAGCGGTAGAGCTGACCGTTGGCGCTGTAGTACCCGGCGATCATGGTGGCGGTCACCAGCAACCAGAAGTTGTGATCCAACGCCGCCCAGGCACACAACAGCGCCGAGCCCAGCGCCACCAGGAGCCCGATCTGGAACGACACCTTGCGCCCGAAGGCGCTCTGGGTGCGCGCCACCAGCGGTGTGGACAGCGCACCGCCCACCACGTAGCCCATCACCGGCAGCGTGGCCATCCAGCCCAGCGGCGCCAGCGAGAGGCCCACCAGCCCGTTGATGGCGATGAACACCACGTTGTTGGTGAGAAACAGGCCTTGCGCGGCGGCCAGCAGCCAGAGGTTCTTGTTCATAAGCCACCGTTTATACAAGGCGGCATCGCCGGGGCGGTGAATCAGCCGCTGGCCAGTGTGAGCGCAGCGAGTGCCGCGGTCTCGGCCCGCAAGACGCGGGGGCCCAGAGTCACCGGCACAAAGCCGGCGGCGCGGGCTTGGGCGTCTTCCTGTGGGTTGAGGCCGCCTTCGGGGCCGCTGAGGAACAGCACCGGTGTGTCGCCGGCCACCGATTGCAAGGCTTGGGCGAGTGGCTGGGTGCCCTCGACCAGCGAGAGCAGGCAGCGCATTTCGGGCTTCGCCGTGCCCACCGGCGGCAGGGCCTTGAGCCAGGCGGTGAAGTCGGCCACGGGTTGCACCGTGGGCACGCGGTTGCCACCGCACTGTTCGCAGGCCGCGATGGCCACCGACTGCCAGTGCGCCTGCTTTTTGCTGGCGCGCTCGCCCGCCAGGCGCAGCACGCTGTGAGCGGTGTGCAGCGGCTGCAAGTTGGCCACGCCGAGTTCGGCGGCCTTCTCCACCAGCCAGTCCATGCGGTCGTTCGCGGGCATGCCCATGGCGAGCGTCACGGCGCGAGCGGGTTCACGTTCCGTGGCGGTGTGTGCGCCCACCGTCACGTCAACGTCGGAGCGGCCCATGCGGGTGATGGTGGCATCCCATTCGCCACCTTCGCCGTTGAACAGCGTGATGACCTGCCCGGGCTGCAGTCGCAACACCTGAACATGGCGCGCGGCCGACGCGGGCAGGCCCAGGCTCTGGCCGGCGAGCAGCGGCGCGGGGCAGTAAAAGCGCGGCATCAGACGCGCCCGAAGGCGTAGCCCGATGCGGCCTGCAGGCCCTCGACCTCGTCGATCAGTTGCAGGAAGGGGCCGAGCGCCCGGTAGCGGTGCGCGGTGTGGCGGATGTAGCCGATGAAGCGCGGCGCATCGGCCAGGTACTTGGGCTTGCCGTCGCGCAGCGTGAGGCGCGCGAAGATGCCGGCCACCTTCAAGTGGCGCTGCAGACCCATCCACTCGACCGAGCGGTAAAAAGCGCCGAAGTCGGCGTGCCAGTCTTCAAAGTCCATCAGGCCGGCCTTGCGCGCCTTTTCCCAGTAGCGCACCGTCACGTCGATCACAAAGTCCTCGTCCCAGGTGAGGAAGGCGTCGCGCATGAGGCTGGCGATGTCGTAGGTGATGGGGCCGTGCACCGCGTCCTGGAAGTCGAGCACGCCAAGCTGCTGCGCCGGGGTGTCGCCGGGCTGACGCGGCAGCATGAGATTTCGGGGCATGAAGTCGCGGTGCACGTACACGCTGGGCGCGTTGAGGTTGTGCGCCACGATGGAATCAAAAGCCTTCCTCAGGGTGTTGGCCTGCGTGTCATTCAACGCAAACTGTTTGTGCTGCTGCAGGTACCAGTCGGGGAACAGCTGCAGCTCGCGGCGCAGCAGGGCTTCGTTGTAGGGCGGCAGCACGCCGGGCTTCGATGAGAGCTGCCAGGCCAGCAGGGCGTCGAGTGCCTGCATGTAGCGCCCGTGGTTGGCCTGTGCGTTGTCCTGGTCGATGCCATCCAGCATGGTCTGGTGACCCAGGTCGCTCAGCAGCATGAAGCCCTGCGGCTCGTCCCAGGCCAGCACCTCGGGCACCAGCAGACCGGCCTCGCGCATGAGCGTGGCCACGTGCACAAAGGGCTGGCAGTTTTCGTGCGCAGGTGGCGCGTCCATCACGATGAGGCTGTGGCCGGCCTGCGCGTCGATGCGCAGGTAGCGCCGGAAGCTGGCGTCGGCCGACGCGGCGCGCAGGGTCGTGGGCAGCAGACCCAGCCGGTCGGTGAGCGGGCGCAGCCAGGTCGAAAAGGCGGCTTCGCGTTGGGGATCGGCCCACTCGACAGCGGTGTTGGCGGCGGTGTTGGACGGGGTCATGGTGGAGGGTGTTTTTTCGCCGCTTGTCAACGTGCCGCGCGCGGGATGGCGCAGTGGATAATGGCCGTTGATTCTACAAACCCCCTGTGCCGATCCGCGGGCCCCGCACGCTTTTGATCGACCCGGTCAACGACTTCCTCCCCTTGAATCGCCGCACCCACCTGTCCTGTGTTCCAGCCCTGCCCGGTGGGCATCTGCAACCCCGTCTCCAGGCGGCGCCCGTGGCGCTGGCGGTGCGGGGTCTGATCGCGTTGCTCGCACTCGGCGCACACACCCTGGGCCACACCCAGTCGGGCGACGGCGACGAGGCACCTAGGCCCGGCGTTTCGCTGCGTTCCAGCGGCATGTTGCTGGAGAACCTGCCCGAAGAGGCCAGGCAGCAAGCGCCCAGTTTCATCTCGGGCGATCGCATCGAAGGGCAGACCGACGGCATCACGGCGGTGGAGGGCAAAGGTGAGCTGCGCCGCCACGACATGGTGATTCGTGCCGACCGGCTGCAACTCGACCAGCGCACCAACGAAGCCCAGGCCAAGGGAAACGTGCTGATCAACCGCGGCGGCGACCGCTTCGAAGGTCCCGAGCTGCAGCTCAATGTCGAGACCTACCAGGGCACGTTCACCCAGCCCACCTTCAACCTGCTCAAGAACGAAGGCAAGGGCGACGCCAGCCGCGTGGACTTTCTCGGCGAAGACAAGGCCGTGGCGTTTGACGCCCGTTACTCCACCTGCCCGCGCACGCCGGGCGCCAACTGGATGCCCGACTGGATGGTGCGGGCCACGAAGATCGAATTCGACAACGTGGCCCAGACCGGCACGGCCACCAACGGTGCGCTGGAGTTCAAAGGCGTGCCCATCCTGGGATGGCCCCACTTCTCCTTTCCGCTGACCGATGCGCGCAAGTCCGGCCTGCTGCCGCCCACGCTCAACATCGACAACATCAGCGGCCTGGAAGTCACGCTGCCGTACTACCTGAACATCGCGCCCAATCTGGACGCGACGATTTACCCCACGTTGATGAGCAAGCGCGGTGTCGATCTGGGCGGTGAGTTGCGCTACCTGCAACCGACCTACGCTGGCCAGCTGCGTGGTGCCTTCATGCCCTCGGACCAGCTTCGCGATGCCGACCGCTGGGGTTACACCGCGCAGCACAACCAGAACCTCACGGGCAGCAGCGCGGCGTTCGGTGGCTCGGCCGGCCTCTACCTCAACCTCAATCGCGTGAGCGACGACGACTACTGGCGAGACTTCCCGCGCGCTACCGCCTCGCTCACTACCCGCCTGCTCGCCAGCGACGCGGTCTACAGCTGGGGCCAGGGACCATGGTCGGTGAGCGCGGGCGCCTACACCTGGCAGACGCTGCAGGACATCGACTCGCCCATCACCCCGCCCTACGACCGCCTGCCCTCGGTGGCGGTGCGCTATGGTCGCAGCGACGCGCAAGTGGCCAATCTCAGTGGTGTCGACTGGTCGGTGTTGACCGAGTACACCCGCTTCCAGTCGATTCCGGCCCTCACCAAGCAGACCAACGGAGACCGTGCGCTCACGGTGGCCGAAATCAGCCGCCGATTCCAGGCGCCCGGCTGGTTCGTCAAACCGCGTGCCCAGCTGCACGCCACGCAGTACACCTTTGACAGCCCGCTGGCCAATGGCTCGCGCAGCGCGTCGCGCGTGCTGCCCACCGTCAGCCTCGACAGCGGCCTGATCTTCGAGCGCGACGCCAGCTATTTCGGACGCGGCTTCACGCAGACGCTGGAGCCCCGCGCCTTCTTCACCTGGACGCCTTACCGCGACCAGCGACTGTTGCCCAACTACGATTCGGCCGCCAACGACTTCAACCTGGCCTCGATCTACACCGAGAACGCCTTTGGTGGCAACGACCGCATTTCCGACACCCGTGCGGTCACGGTGGGCGTGAGCTCCCGCCTGCTGGATCCCGACACCGGTGGCGAGGTGGTGCGTCTGGGCGTGGCCCAGCGCTACCTGTTCCGCGATCAGGAAGTGTTTCTGCCCAATTCCACAGGCTTGGCCGGTGGCGACCCGATCAACGAGCGCCTGAGCGACATCCTGCTGGCCGCACGCGTGCAATGGAGCCCGCGATGGCTGACCGACGCCAATGTGCAGTACAGCCCGGGCGACCGCCAATCGGTGCGCACCACGCTCAGCGGGCGCTACACGCCGAGCAACTTCCGGGTGCTCAGCGCCGCCTACCGCCTGCAGCGCGGCAGCAGCGAACAGTTCGATGTGGGCTGGCAGTGGCCACTCAGCGATCTGTTTGGTGCGCCCGCAGGCCCCGAAGTGCGTGGCCGCGCCCTGGGCCCCGGCCAGTGGTACAGCGTGGGCCGCGTCAACTACAGCGTGCCCGATCGCAAGGTGGTCGACCTTGTCGCCGGCTTCGAGTTCGACGCGGGTTGCTGGCTGGGGCGCATCGTGCTGGAGCGTCTGCAGCGCAGCACCGCGGTGGCCAACCAGCGTATCCTTTTCCAGCTGGAATTCAGCGGCTTCTCGCGCATCGGGTCCAACCCGCTGAAAACCCTCAAAGACAACGTGCCGCGCTACCAGTACCTGCGCGAAGAAATCAACCCGCCCAGCCGGTTCCAACAATATGACTGACCGCTTCCTCCCTTCCCCGCGCGCCGCCACTTGGCTGTTGTGCTGTTCGCTGCTGGCCGCGTCCAGCGTGCAGGCCCAGGCGCTGCGTCCCTCCAGCGCCCTGCGCGCGCCGGCGACGCCCGCCACCTCTGCTAGCCGCACGGCCGACTACATCGTGGCGCTGGTCAACTCGGAGCCCATCACCAACAGCGAAGTGCGCAGGCGCCTGGTGCTGGCGGAGCAGCAACTCGCCCAGCAGTCGACCGCCATGCCGCCGCGCGACCAACTCGCGCGCCAGATGCTGGAGCAGATCATCAGCGAGCGCGCGCAACTTCAACTCGGCTCCGAGCTCGGCATCCGTGTGGATGAGGCTGCACTGGCTCAGGCCGAGCAGGCCATTGCCGCGCAGAACCAGCTCACACCCGAAGAGTTCCGCCGTCGCATCGCCGCCGACGGTGTCGACATCAACCAGTTCCGCAACGACCTTCGCAGCCAAATTCTTTTGCGTCGTGTGCGCGAGCGCGAGGTTGACTCGAAAGTCCGCGTGGCCGAGGCCGACATCGACGACTTCATCCGCGAGCGCCAGGGCAGCAACGATGTCGCCAGCTTGCAGCTCAACCTGGCCCACGTGCTGGTGTTGGTGCCCGAAGACGCCACGCCCGATCGGGTGCAGGCGCTGCAGGCCCGTGCCCAGAACGTGGCCGACCGAGCGCGCGCAGGCGGTGATTTCGCCGAACTGGCGCGCGAGTTTTCTGAAGCGCCCGAGCGCGTCAACGGGGGTGTGTTCGGTTTGCGCCCGGCCAACCGCCTGCCTGAGTTGTTCGTGGACGCGACCCGTTCGCTGAGCGCCGGGTCCGTTGCTGGCCCGTTGCGCAGCCCGGCGGGCTTTCACGTCCTCAAGGTGATCGAGAAACGCCAGGCGGGTTTGCCCGATGTCACGGTCAACGAAACCCGGGCGCGCCACATTCTTCTGCGTGTGAGCCCGCAACTCACCGAGGCCGCTGCCGTGGCCCGGCTCGCCGGCTTCCGCCAGCAGCTGACCAGCGGCCAGGCCACGTTTGAAGCCCTGGCGCGCGAGCACAGCCAGGACGGTTCCGCGCAGGACGGCGGCAACCTCGGCTGGGCGCAAGCCGGTCAGTTCGTTCCCGAATTTGAAGCCGCCATGAGCCGCCTGCGCCCGGGCGAAGTGTCGCCCCCGGTGGTCTCGCGTTTTGGCGTGCACCTGATCCGGGTGGAGGAGCGCCGCCAGAGCACGCTCTCGTCGCGCGATCAGCGGGAAATGGTGCGTGGTCTGGTTCGCGAGAAGAAGGCCACCGAAGCCTTGCGCACCTGGGCACAAGACGTGCGCGGTCGCGCTTACGTCGAGTACCGCGAAGCGCCGCAGCTGTGATGCGCCGGGCCTTCCGATTGGCCTGCGCATGAAGCACATCGCCCGCAAGCGCTTCGGTCAGCATTTCCTGACCGATGGCGCCATCATTGAGGCCATCGTCGATGCCATCGCGCCCCAACCTGGCGACGCGATGGTGGAGATCGGTCCCGGTCTCGCTGCACTCACGCAACCGCTGGTGGAGCGTCTGGGTCACCTCACCGTGATCGAGCTGGACCGTGATCTGGCGGTGCGTCTGCGTGCGCATCCCCAGCTTCAAGTGGTGGAATCCGATGTGTTGAAGGTGGACTTCAACGCCCTCGCTGTGCAATTGGCCGCCCCGAAGCTGCGCGTGGTCGGGAACCTGCCTTACAACATCTCCACGCCCATCCTGTTTCACCTCCTCGATCACGTGAACGTGGTGCAGGACCAGCACTTCATGCTGCAGAAGGAAGTGATCGACCGCATGGTGGCTCGCCCCGCCACTTCGGACTACAGCCGGCTCTCGGTGATGCTGCAGTGGCGCTACGCCATGGACAACGTGCTGTTCGTGCCGCCCGAGAGCTTCGATCCGCCGCCGCGCGTGGACAGCGCCATCGTGCGCATGGTCCCGCTGGCCGAGCCGCCTGCGATCGACATCGCGCGCTTTTCGACGATGGTGCAGGTTGCCTTCAGCCAGCGCCGCAAGATCCTTCGTAACACGCTGGGTCGCTGGCTTGAAGAACAAGGCTTCACGGGCGAGTTCGATCTGCAGCGCCGTGCCGAAGAAGTGCCGGTGAGCGAATACGTCGCGTTGATCAAAAACTTGCCGGCATGAAAAAAGCCGCTGCGGGTGCAGCGGCTTTTCTTTTTGGGGGCTGCCTGATCAGGCAGCCGCGAGCCAGTAACCGGCGTTGAACGGGCTGCTCATGCGCAGCGCCATTGGGCTAACGTCCAGGATCTTGTCCGTGGGCATGGGCTCGTCGCTCTGCACTTCGATCGGCTCTTCGCCTTTGGGTGAGCGAGCCACCGAGAACGAGTAGAAGCAGCGGAACGGGATCTTGCGGTCCGACCAGTAGTCGGCGGCGTCGCGGAAGATGTCCAGCAGCTGCTCACGCGCTTCTTTATCGAACTTGGCGTGCGCAGGAATGTGCTCCAGCACCACGATGAAGCCAGTCTGCGCACCCGACTTGTGGACCATGTCGGTCATGCAGTCGTAGAGTGCGTCGAAGTTCTTGCCAAAGTGCGAAGGCAAGGTGTACTGCGCAGCGATCAATTCCAGCACGTCCTGTTTGCTCTGGGCTTTGGCCAGGTTGGCGTACAGGAAGTGGTGCCCCAAGTGCTCGGCCGCGGCCTGCAGGTCTTTCACGCCGTGGGCGCGAATCGACTGAACGATATTGGGTCGTACGTTACGAAGTGGCGTGTCCATCTCCGCGTCTCTTTCAAAGGTCAAAGTTAAAAAACCGTTCACACCACCCAAGACTCACTGCACGATCAGCTTGAAGCTGTTGTAGTGGTCTTCGGTGTAATAACAAGCCTCAGGCGCCTTGGGCTGCAATCCACCACACACGATCCGTTTCGCGCCCCGGTGGCTCAGACCCGGCGTGGGCACCGTGTACTCACGGTAGAACCCGCGCCGCTGGCTTGGCAGCAACCTTTCGCGGTTGCCGAACACCGTGCCGTCCTTCTCGTACCGGAAAGGCCCGCCTTGCCGGATCAACTCCATCACCTGCCTGCCCTGTGCGGGCAAGCCGGATTCGGTGAGGGAGACGGCGTTCGCGCCGGAAAGTGCCTGGTCTGTCGGTGTTCGAGCCTGCACCAAAAAGGTGCCAAGCGATGCCGTCAGAGCCAGCGCCAAGGCCAGTGTGGCCACGACCTTGACACTCCCGATCCGCGCCCGGATCCGCTTCAGGTCCATGAAATCCCTTGCTCCTGATGCAATCAACCCGCCACCAACATCCCACAAATGCGCCTCATCTGGCGTGTTTTGCGGGGGTGTTGCGGGCGGGTTAACCCTGTATTCCAAGCGCGCTAGTGTGCCTGAGGCGGCCCGAAAACGCAAGCGGTTGCTGAAAAATCGGGCAAATCAGGGTGCCGGAAATGTGTGAAAAAGTTAGTGCTTGCTTTTTCCCTATGCGTCAACGGGAAACGTTGGCGTCGGCGACGGTGAGTGCTGTCATGTTCACGATGCGGCGCACGGTGGCGCTCGCGGTGAGGATGTGCACCGGTTTGTCGGCGCCCAACAGCACCGGGCCGATGGCGATGTTGCCGCCGGCGGCGGTCTTGAGCAGGTTGTAGGCGATGTTGGCCGCGTCGATGTTGGGCAACACCAGCAGGTTGGCCGCACCCTTGAGGGTGGAATTCGGCATCATTCTGGCGCGTGCCTCGGGGTCGAGTGCCACATCTCCGTGCATCTCGCCGTCCACCTCCAGCCAGGGCGCCTGCTCACGCAGCAGCTCCAGCGTGCGGCGCATCTTGATGGCGCTGGGCTCGTTGCTCGATCCGAAGTTGGAATGGGACAGCAGGGCGGCCTTGGGCTGCAGGCCGAAGCGCAGCATTTCTTCGGCCGCCATCACCGTGATTTCACACAGCTCCTCGGCGCTGGGGTCGTGGTTGACGTGGGTGTCGACCAGGAACACCTGCCGTCCGGGCAGCATCAGGCCGTTCATGCAGGCGTAGATGCGCACGTCCTGTGCGGTGCTCGGGCTGCCGCCAGCGCGTTTGCCGATCACCTGGTCGATGTATTGCAGGTGGTTGTGGGTGGAGCCCCAGGTGCCGCAGATCAGACCATCGACCTCGCCCTTGTGCAGCAGCATCGACCCGATCAGGGTGAGACGGCGGCGCATCTCGATCTTGGCGAGTTGCTGGGTGACGCCCTTGCGCTCGGTCATGCGGTGGTAGGTCTGCCAGAAATCGCGGTAGCGGTCGTCCTGCTCGACGTTGACGATGTCGTAGTCGAGCTCTTCGCGCAGGCGCAGGCCGAACTTCTCGATGCGCTGGGCAATGACAGCCGGGCGGCCGATCAGGGTGGGGCGGGCCAGGCCTTCGTCCACCACGATCTGGCAGGCGCGCAGCACACGCTCTTCTTCACCCTCGGCGTAGGCCACGCGCTTGCGGGCGGCGGTTTTGGCGGCCGCGTAGATCGGTTTCATGATCGTGCCGGAAGCGAACACGAAGCTCTGCAGGCGTTCGCGGTAGGCCGCCATGTCGGTGATGGGGCGCAGGGCCACGCCGCTCTCAGCCGCGGCCTGGGCCACGGCCGGCGCGATCTTCATCATCAGGCGCGGATCGAACGGCTTGGGGATCAGGTATTCGGGGCCAAAGGCCAGCTGTTCACCGGCGTAGGCGGCAGCCACCACTTCGCTCTGCTCGGCCTGGGCGAGTTCGGCGATGGCGTGCACCGCTGCGATTTCCATCTCGT
Source organism: Polaromonas sp. (assembly GCA_013823505.1). The sequence goes on from PNMH01000073.1 coordinate 13,748, forward strand.
CGGTGATGGTGGTCGCGCCGCTGTCGAGCGCGCCGCGGAATATGTAGGGGAAGCACAGGACGTTGTTGACCTGGTTCGGGTAGTCGGTGCGTCCCGTGGCCATGATGATGTCGCTGCGCACCGCATGCGCATCTTCGGGGGCGATCTCGGGGTTCGGGTTGGCCAGCGCGAAGATCACCGGCCTGGGTGCCATCGTCGCCACCATCGCGGGCTTGAGCACGCCGCCGGCCGACAGGCCAAGGAACACGTCGGCGCCTTCGATCACCTCGGCGAGCTTGCGCTTGTCGGTCTTTTGCATGTACTGACGCTTGTCGTCATCCATCAGCTCCTCGCGGCCTTCATAGACCACGCCGGCCAGGTCGGTGACGAACACGTTCTCGCGCTTCAGGCCCACCTTGAGCAGCAGGTTCAGGCAAGCCAGCGCTGCGGCGCCCGCACCCGACGTGACCAGCTTCACCTGGCCGATGTCCTTGCCCGCGACCTTCAGCCCGTTGAGCATGGCCGCCGCCACCGTGATGGCCGTGCCGTGCTGGTCGTCGTGGAACACGGGGATCTTCATGCGCTTGCGCAGTTCGCGCTCCACGTAGAAGCAGTCCGGTGCTTTGATGTCCTCGAGGTTGATCGCACCGAAGGTCGGCTCCAGCGCGGCAATGATCTCGACCAGCTTGGCCGGGTCCTTCTCGTCGATCTCGATATCGAACACGTCGACGCCGGCGAACTTCTTGAACAGGACGCCTTTGCCTTCCATCACCGGCTTGGCCGCGAGCGGACCAATGTCACCCAGGCCCAGCACAGCGGTGCCGTTGGTGATGACGCCGACCAGGTTGCCGCGGCTGGTGTACTTGAAGGCGTTGACCGGGTCGGCCACGATTTCTTCGCATGGAGCGGCCACGCCGGGCGAGTACGCCAGGGCCAGATCGCGCTGGTTGGTGAGCTGCTTGGTGGCGGCGATCGCCACCTTGCCGGGCGTTGGGAACTCGTGGTACTCGAGGGCGGCTCGGCGCAGCTCGGCGCGCTTGTTTTCCTGGCTGTTGTCCATGGTCATGATCTTGTCTCCGGTCGTGCTGAATTCTTGCTATGTGAAAGCGAGTTGCGCATTCTAGTTCCGCGCCCGGGAAAACCCTAGTCCGTAATACCGCGTAAACCGTGGCGGGGGCTGTGACTTTTCAGGAGGGAATGCCGTGCGAATGGCGGAAAAAAAGCCCCGCCACGGGCGGAGCTTGTGGGCCAGGGCGTGGGCCGATCAGCTCACCGAACCCATCTGGCTCTGGAGGTAGTTGGGCAGACCGACTTTGCCGATCAACTCGATCTGGGTTTCCAGGAAGTCGATGTGTTCTTCGGTGTCGTCCAGGATGCCTTGCAACAGGTCGCGCGAAACGTAGTCGCGCACGGTCTCGCAGTGGGCGATGCCGTCCTTGATCGTCTTTTGCGCGGCGGTCTCCAGCGCCAGATCGCTCTGCAGCAGCTCAGGCACGTCTTCGCCGATGTTGAGCTTGCCCAGATCCTGCAGGTTGGGCAGGCCATCGAGCGTGAAGATGCGGTCCATGAGCTGGTCGGCGTGCTTCATTTCGCCGATCGACTCGCTGTATTCCTTGGCGGCCAGCTTGTCCAGGCCCCAGTGCTTGAGCATGCGGTAGTGGACGAAGTACTGGTTGATCGCGGTCAGCTCGTTCTTGAGCTGTGCCTGCAGATGCGAGATGGCCTGGGGGTCGCCTTTCATGGCTGTTCCTTTCGAGTGATGAATTCAGGGGGTCATTGTGCGCGCTGACCGTGGCGCCCTGGATGGGCCCACCGGGTTGAATGGCCAAACGCTCAGCGCTGCAGCCGAACCTGCGGTCGCAGGCGTTGCACGTCTTCCAGCAGGCACAAACCCGTGCCCGGCGTGATCAGGGCGGCCGAGCCGGCAGCCACGGCCCAGGTGAAGGCGTCTGGCATGGACTCACCGTGCTGCAGGGCCCAGACGAAGGCGCCGACAAAGCTGTCGCCCGCGCCAACCGAGCTGGCCACGGTGATGGGCAGCGGATCCGCGCTCCAGGCGCCGTCTTTCGTGACCAGCAGGGCACCCTGCTCGCCCAGCGTGAGCGCGACCACCTCGGCCCGCCCCTCGTCCACCAGTGCCTGCGCGGCCGCTCGCCACTGGGTCGGCGTGTCCAACGGCTGTTGCGTGAGGTCGCGCAGTTCGCGCAGATTGGGCTTGACCAGGTAAACGCCAGCGGCCACACCCGCCGCCAGCGCCGGCCCGGAACTGTCGAGCACCAGCCGCGACCCGCGTGAACGCACGATGAGCGCCAGCCGGGCGTAAAAATCGGACGGCACGCCAGGCGGTAGGCTGCCGCTGGCCACCACGACCGCCGGCAGAAGCGGCAGGGCTTCAATGGCGGCCAGGCAGGCTGTCCATTCGCTTTCGGTCAGCGTGGGGCCGGGCAGCACGAAGCGGAATTCGGCGCCGGTGTCCAGCGCCTGCACGGTGAAGTTCTCGCGCGTGTCCCCGGACAGCGGGATCCGGCGCACTGGAAGGCCTGCCGCCTGGAGGTGGTTCACCAGCCAGTCGCCCGCAGGACCGCCAGCGGGGAACAGGGCGCTGCTGTGGCCGCCCAGGCGCTGCACCACCCGCGCCACGTTCAGGCCGCCGCCGCCGGCGTCGCGTCTCGCCGGGCCGCAGCGCAGCTTGTCGGCGGGCACCACCCGCCCGGTGTGGGTGGACACGTCCACCGACGGGTTCATGGTGAGGCACAGCACGGTGTCCGCAGGCGAGGTCATGCCGGCGTTGTACTCCATGCTCGCCAATGTCAACGCAGGTGTTTCAGGCGTTTGGCCGCAAACGCCTCGCTCACGCGCAGGCCGCGTGTGCCGGGCTCCAGCGTGAAGGCCTGGCCCGCTTCGATGGGGCCGGGCTGCGCGACCGACAAGTAAAAGCCTGGGCACAGCTGCTCCATCATGAGCCGTCCGGCTTGGGGCAGGCCCATCACCGTGTTGAACTTGTAGCAAGGCTCGCGCGGCGCGGTCACGCGAAGGCTGCAGCCAGGGAAGTGCAGCAGGTCACCGATCCACACCTCGGTCTCCAGCAGGCCGTGGATCGTCAGGTTTTCGCCCATGAAACCCATGGGCAACGGATCGTCAAAGAGGTTGGCGCCCTGCTGGCTGCGTTGGGCCTGCCACAGCGCGTAGTGCTCTTGCGGGTAGGCGTACACCGCCTTGTCCAGGCCGCCGTGCACGCTGAGGTCGGCCTGCTCGTCGCCCAGCAGACCCAGAGGCATCACCGCCACCGGCCCGGTCACGGCGGTCTTGCCGATGGCCGAGGGCACGTTCCGGGAGCCGATGCGCAGCGGGCGCACCGCACCCGTGTTGACGCTGACGACGTGCACGGCCTCAGCCGCGCATCAGCGCTTCGATCTCGGACGCCTCGACCGGCACGCCGCGTGAGATCAGCTCGCAGCCGGTCTCGGTGACGATGGCGTCGTCCTCGATGCGGATGCCGATGTTCCAGAACTGCTCGGGCACCCCTTCGGCCGGTCGCACGTAGAGGCCGGGCTCGATGGTGAGGACCATGCCCGGGCGCAGGATGCGGCTGGGGCGGTCCTTGATGATTTCGCCGCTCAGCGGGTCCTTGCGCTCTTGCGCGGTGCCGAGCTCGGATGGCTCCACGTAGCTGCCGCAGTCGTGCACGTCCATGCCCAGCCAGTGGCCGGTGCGGTGCATGTAGAACTGGAAGTAGGAGCGGTTGGCGATCACGTCCTGCGCGCTGCCCACCTTGTTCTTGTCGAGCAGGCCGACATCGAGCAGGCCTTGCGCGAGCACCGCCACGGTGGCTTCGTGAGGATCGACGAAGCGGGCGCCCGCCTTGGTGGCGTTGACCGCCGCGATCTGGCTGGCCAGCACCAGGTCGTAGAGCTCGCGCTGTGGGCCGGTGAACACGCCGTTGGCGGGGAAGGTGCGGGTGATGTCGCTGGCGTAGCCGTCGAGTTCGCAACCGGCGTCGATCAACACCAGCTCGCCGCTGCGGATGGGCGCGGCGTCGGCGCGGTAATGCAGCACGCAGGCGTTGGCCCCGGCGGCCACGATGCTGCCGTAGGCCGGGTACTGCGAACCGTGCTCGCGAAACGTGTGCAGCAGCTCGGCGTCCAGGTGGTACTCGCGCACGTCCTGCCCCGCGCGCAGCATGGCCGCGCTGCGCTGCATGGCGCGGATGTGGGCCTTGGCGCTGATCTGCGCGGCGCGGCGCATGGTGTCCTGCTCGAAGGCGTCTTTGACCAGACGCATCTCGTCAAGCACGCCGCACAGGTCGCGCTGCGACTCGGGGCAGAGTGCGCCGTAGCGAACGCGGGCCCGCACCGGTTGCAGCCAGCCGTTGACCCGGCTCTCCAGTCCCTCGTGGGTGGCGAACGGGTACCAAACGGTCTGGCGGTTCTCCAGCAGTTTGGGCAGGCGCTGGTTCAGCTCGCTCACGGAGAACGCGTCGCTCACGCCCAGGTGCGCCGGCGCTGCGTCTGGCCCGAGGCGGATACCGTCCCAGATTTCGCGTTCCACGTCTTTGGGCTGGCAGAACAGCGTGGTGCCGCCCTCGGCCGTGATTACCAGCCAGGCGTTGGGCTCGGTGAAACCGGTGAGGTAATAAAAGTAGCTGTCGTGCCGGTAGAGAAAGTCGCTGTCGCGGTTGCGCGGGCGCTCCAGCGCGGTGGGCACGATGGCGATGCCGCCGGGGCCAAGCGAGGCGGCCACACGGGCGCGGCGTTCGGCGTAGAGGTGGGTGTGGGTGGTGGAGTCCATGTTCGCCATTCTCTGACTTTCGGGGCCCGCCCGTGTGCCGGGGGAATCAGTTCTGCTGGTTCAGCTCTTTGAGGCGCTCTGGCGTGCCCACGTCGACCCAGGGGCCTTCGTAGATCTCCGCGCTCACCTGCCCCGCCTCCATCGCCCGGCGCAGCAGCGGCGCCAGCGGTTCGGCCGTGCCTTGCGGGTTGCCCGGCAGCACCTCGCACCAAGGCAGTGCGAACAGTTCGCGCCGGTACAAGCCAATGGTGCTGAAGGTCCAGGCCTCGTCGGCCCGGCTGATCGCCAGGCCGTCAAGGCCCAGGCCGAAATCGCCGCGCGGGTTGTGCGGCGGGTTGGGCACCAGCCAGATGTGGGCCAGCAGGCCGCTGGCCTCGAAACGGACCACGCTGGCCTGCGTGAACTGGAAATCGGGCACGTACACGTCGCCCGCCAGCACCCAGAATACGTCGGCCAGCATGGGCAATGCGCGGGCGATGCCGCCTGCTGTTTCCAGGGCGTAGCCAAAGTCGGCGCCCTCGCGCGACATCACCACGTCGCAGCCCGGCTGGTCGCGGCTCCAGCTGGTGCAGTGCTCATCGATCTGCTCGCCGAGCCAGGCGGTGTTGACCACCAGGCGGCGGAATCCACCGGCGAGCAGTGCCTCCATGGGCCATTGCATCAGCGGCTTGCCTTGCACGTTCAGCAGGGGTTTGGGCGTCACGTCGGTGAGCGGTCGCATGCGCATGCCGCGCCCGGCTGCGAGCACCATGGCCGTGGCCAGGGGGGGTGGGGAGGAAGGTGCTGTGGCGAGTCGGGTCATGGAAAGCGGTTGGATGCGCGTGCCGGGCGCACAAGGCCGCACGCGTCAAAGAATTATGGGCTGGCGCGCTGTTCCGACGCCGGTCCACGCTGCCGACGATGGGCTGGCCGATAAAATCCGTTGTTTTGCGCCATCGCGCGAGTCTCAGCGCCACCCCGCTTCACCCCACTTTCCAGCACCCCCATGTCCGACACCGCCAGCACCCCCACCCCCACCGCCCCCGCCGTGTCAGCCCAGACCCA
>PNMH01000074.1 GCA_013823505.1 Polaromonas sp.
TTCGCGCGTCGTGATCGAGCGTCCCGCCAAGAACGCCCGCATCACCATTTACTCGGCACGTCCGGGCGTGGTGATTGGCAAGAAAGGCGAAGACATCGAGAAGCTGAAGAAAGAACTGACCGCCAAGTTGGGCGTGCCGGTTGCGGTCAACATCGAAGAGGTGCGCAAGCCCGAAATCGATGCCAAGCTGATCGCCGACAGCATCACGCAGCAGCTCGAGAAGCGCATCATGTTCCGCCGCGCCATGAAACGCGCCATGCAGAACGCGATGCGCCTGGGCGCACAGGGCATCAAGATCATGTCGTCGGGCCGTCTGAACGGCATCGAAATCGCTCGTTGCGAGTGGTACCGCGAAGGTCGCGTTCCACTTCACACCTTGCGCGCCGACATCGATTACGGCACGTCCGAAGCCAAGACCACCTACGGCATCATCGGTGTCAAGGTCTGGGTCTACAAGGGCGACACCCTGGGTCGCAACGATGCGCCCGTGGCCGCCGAGCCCCGTGCCGAAGAAGAGCGCCGCCCCCGTGGCCCGCGCCGTGAGCGTCCAGCAGGTCCTCCTGCTCGTGCTGCGGTTCGTCGTCCAGGTGCCAACGCCGCTCCAGCCGATGGCAGCGACAAGCCTGCCGAAGCCACGACCGGTACCGAAACCAAACCCGCCGTTAAGCGCGTTCGCAAAGACGCCGCGCCCGCATCTGCAGCTGCGGACGGCAAAGGAGAATAAACATGTTGCAACCTGCACGCCGCAAATTCCGCAAGGAACAAAAAGGCCGCAATACCGGTGTCGCCACCAGCGGTGCGACCGTTGCGTTCGGCGACTTCGGTCTGAAGTCCACCGACCGCGGTCGTCTCACGGCCCGCCAGATCGAAGCCGCGCGTCGCGCGATTTCCCGTCACGTCAAACGTGGCGGCCGCATCTGGATCCGTGTGTTCCCGGACAAGCCGATCTCCCAGAAACCTGCTGAAGTCCGCATGGGCAACGGCAAGGGTTCCGTGGAGTACTACGTGGCCGAAATCCAGCCCGGCAAGGTGCTGTACGAGATCGTTGGTGTGCCAGAAGAGCTGGCCCGTGAGGCGTTCCAGTTGGCCGCCGCCAAACTTCCCCTGCGCACCACGTTCGTGACGCGCTTGTTGGGTCAGTGATTCAGGAGAACACAAGATGAAAACTGCTGAACTGCGCCAAAAGGATGTGGCCGGCCTCGAAGCCGAAGTGAAATCGCTGCAAAAGGCCCACTTCGGTCTGCGCATGCAAAAAGCCACGCAACAACTCAACAACAACGCCGTGCTGGGCGACACCCGCCGTGCCATCGCTCGCGCCAAGACCATCTTGGCCGAGAAGCAGCGCAACGCGGCTTCGGCCAAATAAGGAGTGACCATGACGGAAGCTAAAACATCCCTCAAGCGCACCTTGATCGGCAAGGTCGTCAGTGACAAGCGCACCAAGACCGTGACGGTTCTGGTCGAGCGCCGTGTGAAGCACGAGCTCTACGACAAGATCGTGGCCAAGTCGAGCAAGTACCACGCCCATGACGAAAAGGGCGAGTACAAGACCGGCGACACGATCGAGATCACCGAGAGCCGTCCGCTGTCGAAGACGAAAAACTGGGTCGCCACCCGCCTGGTCCAAAAGGCCGAGCTGGTTTAAGCGCGATTCGCGCTGCTCGCAGCGCTGAACTGAAAAGCGACCGACAATGCCGGTCGCTTTTTCTTTTTCCGGGATCGGTTTTTCGGTCCCTCACACCACGGCCCACGGGCCCGAAACCACGAGGAGCACAGCATGATTCAGGTTGGCGAAAAGATCCCGGCGGCAACGTTGATGGAATACAGCGAAGTCGAAGGCAATGGTTGCAGCATCGGCCCCAATCCCGTGGATGCCCACAAGGCCGCAGCCGGCAAGACGATTGCCGTGTTCGCACTGCCCGGCGCCTTCACGCCGACCTGCTCGGCCAAGCACGTGCCCGGTTTCGTGGAGCACGCAGCCGACTTCAAGGCGGCCGGTGTGGACGAGATCTGGTGCCTGAGCGTGAACGACGCGTTCGTGATGGGCGCCTGGGCGCGCGATCAGAAGACCGGCGACAAGGTGCGCATGTTGGCCGACGGCAGCGCCGACTTTGCCAAGGCCACGGGTCTCACGCTGGACCTGACGGGTCGCGGCATGGGTCTGCGCAGCAACCGCTATTCGATGCTGATCAAGGACGGCGTGGTGAAGGCCTTGAACGTCGAGGGCCCAGGCAAGTTTGAAGTGAGCGACGCAGCCACTTTGTTGGCCCAAGCCAAAGCCGGCGTCTGAACGCGGGTTGAGCAAAACAAAAAGCCGCTGATGGCGACATCAGCGGCTTTTTGTTTTTTGCCCGCACCTCTTGCGGATCACGGTCGCCGATGACCAGCTCCACATCCGGAAAACCTCACGAAGCGAACAAAGACAGAAGCTTCAGAGATCCACCTTGAGGTAATGCGCCCCGGCAATCGGGTTGTGATAGTAAGGCGCCACCTCCACGAACCCGGCCTCCTGGTAGAGCGCGCGGGCGGTTTCCATGTCGCTGAGCGTGTCAAGCAGCATGGTGGTGTAACCGGCCAGACGCGCGTCGGACATGACCTGCTCCACCAGCAGGCGACCCAGACCGAAGCCCCGGAAAGCGCGTCGCACAAACAGGCGCTTCATTTCGCAGGCGTCGAGATGGTCGGTGTTGGTGAGCGGGCGAAACGCGCAGCAACCCGCAGGTTCACCGCCCACCATGGCGACAAACACCGAGCCCGCAGGCTGCGCGTATTCACCGGGGAGCTGGGCCAGCTCGGCTTCGAAGCCCTGAAAGCACAAATCGATGCCCATGTCGGACTGGTAGTCGAGAAACAGGGATCGGACCGTGTGCAGGTCGTCGGGGAATTGGGCCAGCCGGAGCTTGACGTCGGCTGTCTCGGTGGGGTTCATTCGGGCGGTCTGGAATCGGGCGGAGACGGGGACGCCACTATACGGCCAGCACGGCGGTGAAGGCCATCAGAAAGCGGCACCCAACTGGACCAGCCAGGCCACGGCACCGCCGCAGACGGCCAGCACCATCAGCGCCAGGACCCGCGAAGCCAGCGAGTCGCGCGCTTGAGGCACCTTGAAGCTGGCTGGCATCTGCTTGTCGCCCACCAACATCGGGCGCACCAGGTTGTCTTTCTTTACCCATTTGTAGAACGCGATGGCCGCCACATGGAGCACCACCAGGCCGATCACGATGAACTTGCCCACGTTCTTGTGGTAACTGGTGGCCAGGGCCACGGTGTCGCCCGACACGAAGCGCACCAAGGGGCCAAAGAAAGCGATCTCGTCGTCGGTCATCAGGCCGGAGGTGACCTGGGCCAGCAAGATCACCAGCAAGGCGAACACCGATAGCGCCCCCAAAGGCGAGTGTCCCACCCGGTGCTCGAGCTTTGAGCGACCCCGCAGGTAGGCCAGCACCGAGGATGGCGCATACAGAAAGCTGCCAAAGCGCGACCAGTGCCCGCCGACAAATCCCCACACAAGACGGAACAGCAACAACGTGAGCACTGCATAACCCAGGCGCAAATGCCAGTTCATCCAGTTGCCGCCCACGTTGGCCGTGATCACGAGGCCGACGACGGCGGCCGCGAGCAGCCAATGGAAGAGGCGGGTGGGCAGGTCCCAGACGCGAATGGTTTGCATGATGATGACAAATGGTTTCAAAGATGAGTGGAGCCAGGGGGCATGCCGTCAGTTCCGGGGGAACTTGAACCATGTCGGCACACTCTCGCCGAGGTAGTATCTTGGCTGCCTTTTGTATTCAACCACGCTCAGGAGTGTTCATGAAAATTCTCGCCCCGTTGGCCATGGCCATTGCGCTCACCAGCTTGTCTGCCCCGGCGTTCGCCCAGTTCCAGAAGCCCGAAGATGCCGTGAAGTACCGCAAAGCGGCCTTCACCGTGATGGCCACGCACTTCGGGCGCGTGGGTGCCATGGCCAACGGCCGTGTGCCCTTCGACCCCAAGGTGGCGGCCGACAGTGCGGCCATCGTCGAGACCATGAGCAAACTCCCGTGGGAAGGCTTTGGTCCTGGCACCGACAAAGGTGACACCCGCGCGCTGCCGGCGATCTGGACCGAGCAGGCCAAATTCAAGGAAGGCGCCGACAAGCTGCAGGCAGAGGCGACCAAGCTGAGCGCCGCGGCCAAGACCGGCAACCTCGAAGCCGTGAAGACCGCCTTTGGTGCCGTGGGCCAGACCTGCAAGGCGTGCCACGACGCCTACCGCAAGGACTGAGCGCGCCTGCGGCCTGCGTCGGAATGCAAAAAGCCGGGACCGAGGTCCCGGCTTTTTGCCGTGTGGTGATTGGGGAGCCTCAGGTCTGTGCCAGCAGCTTTTCGATGAGTTGGTGCAGCGCGGCAAAGTCCGGCTCACCCACGTACCGTTTGACGATTCGGCCCTGCTTGTCGACGAGGTAGGTGGTGGGCGTGAGCTTGACATCTCCCCATTGCTGGGCGACCTCACCCGTGTTGTCGAGCGCCACCTTGAAGGGCAACTGGCGACTTTGCGCGAAGTTGAGCACCCAGTTGGGTGGGTCGTACTCCATGGCCACCGCCACGGTGTCGAAGCCCTGGCCTTGGTACTTGTGCCACGTGGCCACGATCTGTGGCATCTCCTTCACGCACGACACGCAGGTGGTGGCCCAGAAATTCACCAGCGTGACCTTGCCTTTGAGGTCGGCGGTGGTGGCCTTGGAGCCGTCGAGCAGCAAGAAGGTGGAGTTGGGTGCGGCCTCGCCTCCCGCGCAGCCCGCCAAGCCCAGCACGGCGGCGGTACCCAGGGCGGCTGCGGCGGCGAGACTGCGGCGGCGCAGGAGGCCAGCTCGATCAAGTTCGGTCATTGTGTTTTCATTTCCCGGGGGCTACATTGCCCCACGCCATTCGTTCATCAGCATCCAGGAGACACCGCATGCAGCGCCGCCAGTTTACCCAGTCCACCGCCGCCATCGGCCTGCTCATTCTGGCGGCCCATCAGCAGGCCCGGGCCTTGTCGCTGGGCGATCTCAGCGAGGGCGACGCCACCCAGGGCATCAAGGTGGCACTGGAGAAAGGCGCCCTCGCCGCCGTGGCGCTGCTGGGCAAGGCTGATGGATTCCTGGGCAATCCAAAAGTTCGGATTCCTTTGCCCGGTTTTCTGGAAGACGCCTCCAAGTTGCTGAAGCTCACCGGGCAGGGCAAGCGGGTGGACGAACTGGTCACCAGCATGAACCGCGCGGCCGAAGCCGCTGTGCCCATGGGCAAAGACCTGCTGGTCAATGCCGTCAAGTCCATGAGCGTGACGGACGCGAAAAACATCCTGGGCGGGGGCGACAACTCGGTGACGCAGTTCTTTGCCGAAAAAACCCGCCTCCCGTTGGGCGAACGGTTTTTGCCCGTGGTGACCAAGGCCACCGAAAAGGTCGGGCTGGCCAACCAGTACAACAAGGTGGCGGGCAAGGCGGCGGGCATCGGGCTGGTCAAGTCTGAAGACGCCAACATCCAGAAGTACGTCACCGGCAAGTCGCTCGATGGCCTCTACACCATCATCGGTGAGGAAGAGCGCAAGATCCGCCAGGACCCGGTTGGCACGGGCAGCGCCATTCTCAAGAAGGTGTTCGGCGCCCTGAAGTGAGCGCCTGCTGGCGCTTCAACGCTTCTTGAGCTTGCCGCGCGCCTCCGTCAGGCGCGCTTCAAGGTACTCGCCGTAGAAGTCCGGCACGGCCACACCCACCAGACGTTCGGCCAGCTCCCGGCCGTCGGGGCCGAAGAACATCACCGTGGGCGTGAAACGCGCTTTCCAGGCCCGGGCCTGGTCGGCTGGCGTGGTGGTGTCACCGGCAAAGCCCTGCAAGTTGGACTGCCGGTCCTGCACATCGACCTGCACGGCCACCAGCAAACCCTCGCGCTGCATGGGCGCCAGGTAGCTGTTGCGCACCAACTCGCAGTACACGCAACCCTTGAGCGTGGTCATGACGACCAGCGGCTCGCCGCGCGCGGCCGCAGCCAGGGCGGCGCCACGCAGCGAAGGAGGCGTGGGCAATGGCTGGGCGGTGGCCATGTCGGTTCCAGTCAGACCGCGCCGCTGCGCTGCAGCTCGGCGAGCTTTTCAGGCGTGCTGCCCAGCCAGTCGCCCAGCACTTCCGCGGTGTGCTGACCGAGCAGTGGCGGCGGCAGATCGTTGCGCACCGGGGTGGCGCTGAGCTTGAGCGGGCTGGCCACCAGATCCACCTGATCGGCCAACGGGTGCGACCAGCGCTGCACCATGCCGCGCGAGAGCACATGCTCGTCGGCAAACACCTCAGCCAGGCTGTTGATCGGGCCGCACGGCACCTTGGCCGCTTCCAGCGCGGCCAGCCAGTCGGCCTTGCTGCGGGTCTTGAGGATGGTTTCGAGCAGAGGCACCAGCACGGCGCGGTGGCGCACCCGGTTCTGGTTCTGCGCAAAGCGCGCGTCGCTGGCGAGTTCGGGCTGGCCTGCGACGGCGCAAAACTTCGCAAACTGGCCGTCGTTGCCGACCGCCAGGATGATGTGCTGCGCCTGGCCCTGTGCGTCCGGCGCGACTTCAAACACCTGGTAGGGCACGATGTTGGCGTGGGCGTTGCCGGCGCGACCCGGCACCTTGCCGTCGTCGCGACCGCGAACGAGGTAGTTGGCACCCAGGTTGGCGAGCATGGCCACCTGGGTGTCGAGCAAGGCCATGTCGATGTGCTGGCCTTCGCCGGTGCGCTCGGCGTGCCGCAACGCGGCCTGAATGGCCACGGTGGCGTACAGCCCGGTGAACAGATCGGCGACCGCCACCCCGACTTTTTGGGGGCCACCACCGGGCAGGTCGTCGCGTTCGCCGGTCACGCTCATCAGGCCGCCCATGGCCTGGATGGCAAAGTCGTACCCGGCACGCTCCTTGTAGGGACCGGTCTGGCCGAAGCCGGTGATGGAGCAGTACACGAGCCTGGGATTGAGGGCGTGCAGGCTCTCGAAGTCCAGGCCGTAGCGCGCCATGTCGCCGACCTTGTAGTTCTCCACGAACACATCGGCCTTGGCTGCGAGTTCACGGATCAGCGCCTGGCCCGCGGGTGTGGCGATGTCGCAGGTGATGGAGCGCTTGTTGCGGTTGGCGCCGAGGTAGTACGCGGCCTCGGCCGTGTCGGTCCCGTCTCGCCCGCGCAGAAAGGGTGGGCCCCAGCCGCGCGTGTCGTCGCCGCCTGGGTGTTTGTCGGCCGGTGGGCGCTCCACCTTGACCACGTCGGCGCCCAGATCGGCCAGGGTTTGCGTGCACCAGGGACCCGCGAGCACGCGGGACAAATCGAGTATGCGGATACCATCCAGAGCGTTCATGCTGCCATTGTGCGTGACACCGCCATGCCCGCAGTGTCGCCGTGGCGGCCGACCCATCTCCACCTCATGTTTTCAAACCTCTTTGATCGCGCGAAGCGACGCTTCATGCAGCTCGCCGCGTTGTGTCTGCTGACGCTGGCCGGTTGTTATCCCACCTTCAACTGGCGCGAGCTGCGGCCCGAGGGCACACCGCTGCAGGCGCTGCTGCCATGCAAGCCGGAGACCGCCGAACGCACGGTGCCGCTGGGCGGAGCGCCCACGGTGCTGCACATGCACAGCTGCAAGACGGGGGACCTCACCTTTGCGCTGGCATGGGTCCGTGCCGCCGACTTAGCCACTGTGCCCGCCCTGTTGAGCGACTGGCAACGTGCTTCACTGGCCGCGATCCGGGTGGACCCCGCCAGACAAACCGATCCGGCCTACCAGTGGGCAGCCACCGTGGCCGGCGCCTCGCCGGTGCAAGGGCTCACCGCGCAGGGCACCGATTCGCAGGGCCAGCCCGTGCAGGCCCGGGCGGTGTATTTCGCGCAAGGTGCGCAGGTGTATCAGGCGGCGATCTATGGCGCCGCCAGCGACGAAGTCAGGACCACGTTCTTTGAGGGACTGAAGCTGCCATGACCGGTGCGCCGGCATCCTCCCACAGCGACGCGCTGGGCACGCGCGCGGCGGTCATCGTCTTCCTGACGTTTGCCATCACGTATTTCCTGTCGGCCCTGGTGCGTGCCATCACGGCCACGCTCTCGCCCACGCTGAGCCAGGAGCTCGACCTCGACGCGGGCGACCTCGGTCTGCTCGCAGGGGGTTACTTCCTGGGCTTTGCGCTGACGCAATTGCCGCTGGGCAACTGGCTTGACCGCCACGGGCCGCGTCGGGTCATTTTGTCCTTTTTGACGGTGGCGGTGCTGGGCTGCATGGCGTTCGCGCTGGCCACGAGCTTTTCAGGACTGCTGGCCGCGCGGGTGCTCACCGGCATGGGCGTGAGCGCCTGCCTCATGGCACCGCTCACCGGCTTTCGCCGCTGGCTCACACCCGCCACGCAGCTGCGCGCGAACTCGTGGATGCTCATGACCGGTTCGCTGGGCATGGTGGCGGCCACCTTGCCGGTGCAGTGGCTCATGCCCTACACCGGCTGGCGCGGGCTGTTCTGGTTGCTGGCGGGGCTGATCGCACTGTCGATGGTGGGCCTGGCGCTGGCTGTGCCGCGCTGGAGGCAGCCGGCCGGGCCCGAGTTGAAGGAGACATCGTCGAACACCCAGGGCTACGGCTTCATCTGGCGCAACCCCTACTTTCGCCAGATGCTGCCGATCGGCTTCGTCAACTACGGCGGCATGGTCGCGGTGCAGACCCTGTGGGCCGGGCCCTGGATGGTGAAGGTGGCGGGTTACTCGCCGCAGCAAGCGGCGGCGGGCCTGTTTGGCATCAACCTCTCGATGCTGTGCACCTTCTGGCTCTGGGGCCTGGTGAACCCCCACCTGGCGCGCCGCGGTCTCAAGCCCGAGCGACTGATCGCCTGGGGCCTGCCCTTGAGCTTTCTGGTGCTGGCGGCCATCGTGTGGCTCGGTGCCGGCGCAGGCTGGGAGCTGTGGGCGCTGTTCTGTGTCACCAGCACCTTTGTGTCGCTGTCACAGCCCGCGGTGGCCCTGGCGTTGCCGCCCGAGGCCGCAGGTCGGGCACTGTCGGCCTACAACCTGGCCATCTTCGGCGGTGTCTTCGGTGTGCAGTGGGGCATCGGCTTGCTCATCGAGGCGCTCACGGTGTTCGGTGGGAGTGAGCCCGATCGCTATCGCGGTGCCATCGCGATCTTCGGTGTGTGTTGCGTGTGCGCCTACCTCGCTTTCTGGCGCGCCTGGCGCATCCGTCCCGCCGTGCAGGCCAGCTAAACTGCGTCCATGAACGGCATCCTCATCATCGCGCACGCGCCATTGGCTTCGGCACTGCGCCAGTGCGTCATGCATGTGTTCCCCGACAGCGCCGAGGCCGTCTCGGCCCTGGATGTCCAACCCAACGTACCGCCCGAAGAATCGCTGGCCCAGGCGCGTGCGCTCATGCGCCAGATGCACCTGCCGCAAACCCTGGTGGTGACCGACGTGTTCGGCGCCACGCCGTGCAACGTGGCGCAGAAACTCATCGATGGCATCAACTCCAAGTTGATCACCGGCGTGAACCTGCCCATGTTGTTGCGCACCGTGTCTTACCGCCACGAATCGCTGGACGCGCTGATCTCGCGCGCCATGATCGGTGCCACACAGGGGGTGATTCAGGTGGCGGTGACCGCTCCGCAAAACCAGGCCAGACGAGCCACTCATGATCAAGACCACCGTGACCATCAGCAATAAGCTGGGGCTGCATGCACGCGCCTCGGCCAAACTCACCAAACTCGCCGGCAGCTTCGCCAGCGATGTGTGGATGTCGCGGGGCGATCGCCGTGTGAATGCCAAAAGCATCATGGGCGTGATGATGCTGGCCGCCGGGTTGGGCAGCACGGTGGAGGTGGAGACCAGCGGCGCCGATGAGGCGGTAGCCATGGACGCTTTGCTGGCTCTCATCAATGACAAGTTTGGAGAGGGTGAGTGAGCTTCAGCGTCCACGGTCTCGCCGTCTCCCGGGGCATTGCCATCGGGCGGGCGGTGATCGTGGCGTCCAGCCGCATCGACGTGGCGCACTATTTCGTGCAGGCCGAACAGGTCGAGGGCGAAATCGAGCGCTTGCGGCATGCGCGCAACGAGGTGGCGACCGAAATCGCGAAGGTGCAGCAGAGCCTGCACGAGCTGGGTCCTTCGGATGCCCACCCGGAGCTCACAGCCCTGCTCGATGTGCACCTCATGCTGCTGCAGGACGAGCAGCTCACGGGGGGCGTCAAACATTGGATCGTCGAACGCCACTACAACGCCGAATGGGCGCTCACCACCCAGCTGGAGGTGATCGCGCGCCAGTTCGACGAGATGGAAGACCCGTACCTGCGCGAGCGCAAGGCCGATCTGGAGCAGGTGGTCGAACGCGTCCTGCGGGCAATGCGTGGGGTGACGTCTCCGGTGGGCGCGGGCCAGACGCGCCCTGGACAGGACAACGCGGTCGACGTGCCTTTGGTGCTGATCGCACACGACCTGTCACCCGCCGACATGCTGCAGTTCAAGCAAAGCGTGTTTGCCGGTTTTGTCACCGACGTGGGCGGCAAGACCAGCCACACCGCCATCGTTGCGCGCAGCATGGACATCCCGGCCGTGGTCGGCGCGCGCTCGGCCAGCCAGCTGATCGAGCAGGACGACTGGGTCATCATCGACGGCGACGCCGGCGTGGTGGTGGTCGATCCCTCGCCCATCCTGCTGGCCGAATACGGCTTCAAGCAGCGCCAGGGCGAGGTGGAGCGCGAGCGGCTCTCGCGCCTGAAGAACACGCCCGCCGTCACGCTCGACGGGCAGAAGATCGAGCTGCTGGCCAACATCGAACAGCCCGAAGACGCGGTGGGCGCGCTCAAGGCCGGCGCCGTGGGCGTGGGTCTGTTCCGCAGCGAATTTCTCTTCATGGGGCGCAACGGCAAGCTGCCCGACGAAGAGGAGCAGTTCCAGGCTTACAGGCGCGCGGTTGAGGGAATGCAGGGCCTGCCAGTGACCATCCGCACGGTGGACGTGGGTGCCGACAAGCCGCTGGACCGAGTGGCGCAGCGCGCGGGCGAAGACCACCTCAACCCAGCGCTGGGCCTGCGCGCCATCCGCTGGAGCCTGGCCGACCCTGCCATGTTTCTCGCCCAGCTGCGCGCCATCTTGCGCGCGGCCGCGCATGGGCCGGTGCACCTGCTCATTCCCATGCTCGCGCATGCCAGCGAGATCCGCCAGACGCTGGCGCTGGTGCACCGCGCGCGTGAGCAGCTCGATGCCGCGGGCGTGCGGCACGGGGCGGTGAAGCTCGGCGCCATGATCGAAGTGCCTGCCGCCGCCCTCACTATTCCGCTGTTCCTCAAGCACTTCGACTTTCTCTCGATCGGCACCAACGATCTGATCCAGTACACGCTGGCGATCGACCGCGCCGATGAAGCCGTCTCACACCTCTACGACCCGGTTCACCCTGCCGTGTTGCACCTGCTGGCCAGCACCATTGCGCAATGTCAGGCCCAGGGCAAGGGTGTGAGCGTGTGCGGCGAGATGGCGGGCGATGTCGCCATGACACGCCTGCTGCTGGGCCTGGGCCTGCGCAGCTTTTCCATGCATCCGTCGCAGATCCTGGCGGTCAAGCAGCAGATCCTGCGCTGCGACACGACGCGGCTGCAGACCTGGGCGCAGACGGTGTTGGCGGCAGAAGATCCCGCCGCATTGATGACCGACTGAAAGAGGTGTGGCCCCCACGCTCCGCCGCTGCGCGGGTCGCTGCCCCCCGAGGGGGCTGATCCGGCTTGGGGCGGCCCGGCGCCTGATCGCTCGCTATCGGCGCGTGGCGATCACCGCCGCGCCCACGATCATCAAAGCCGCCAGTCCGATCGAAGGACTGGGCAATTCACCCCGCACCAGCAGCAAGGTCAGCGTCGACAGCAAGGGCGTGAGAAAGCTCAGCACGCCGATTTGCCGTGCGTCCCCGCGCTTGAGCGCTGCGTCCCACAAAAAGAAGGCGCCCCCGAGCGGACCCAGTCCGAGCACGGCGATCAGCAGCATGTCCTGGGTCGAGAGCGAGACCGCAGGTTCCAGCAGCGCGTGGCACAGCAGCGAGAGCACGCCCGAGAGCAATGCGAAGCTGCCGATGGCGGCCGTGGGGAAGGCGCGCACGCGTTTCGTCAACAGCGAGTAACTGGCCCAGATGAAGGCCGAGGCCAGCGCCGGGATGTAGCCCCATGCCCAACCGGTGTCTCCCGCGCCATTGGCGCCACCCAGGATGGCCAGCGCTGCGCCCGCAAAACCCAACAGGGCGGCGAAGACATGCTTGCCCTGCAGCGTGACACCCGGCAGGAACAGCGGCGCCATCACCACGATGCCCAGCGGCCAAAGGTAGTTGACCAGGTTGGCCTGCACGGGCGGCGCGTGGCGCAGCGCGATGAACAGCAGGAAGTGAAAGCCGAACAGGCCGTACACACCCAGGGCGAGCGTGCTCACGGGTACACGCCACTGGCGCAGGTCGAAGCGCGAAAGTGGCAGCGCGATCAGGCTGCCCACCAACAGCGACAGACCGGTGAGCAAAAAGGGCGGCACGTGCGACAGCGCCACCCCGAGTGCGGCCAGCGATGCCCACAGCGCGATGGCACCCAGGGCAAGGAGATTGGCGTTCATGCGGGTGAGGTTACCGCGGCGTGCCGTCGCGCGGCGCGTGTCTTTCGTCGCGCAGCGCGTGTGTTCAGTCGCCGGCGCGGCGCTGGGCGGCGGTGAGCGCCGAGGGCGAACGGTAGCCGCTGCGGCGTGCCACCTCGGCCACGCTCAGGCCTTGAGCGCGCCACTCGCGCGCCTGCTCCAGCCGCAGTCCGCGCAGCCATTGCTGGGTGCTTTGCCCGCGTTCCTCGCGGCAGCGCGCTGCCAGTTGCGCTGCACTCAGGTGCACGCGCATCGCCAGTTCGGCCACCGTCGTGCGGGGGCCACCGGCAAGTGCCCAATGGGCGAGCGCGTCCCAGTCGATCGCGCGGCGAGGGCGGGCCAGCGGGAGCGCGGGTGGGCATGACCAGGCTTCGAGCATCAGCGCTGGGCCGAGTTGTTGGGCGCGCGGCAACTGCTCGGTGCAAGCCTGTGCAAGGTAACGCGCGAGGGCAATCGTGGCCGGTGGTGGCGCAGCCCCAACGCGGGCCCAGTCACTGGTGTGGCTGTCGAGCACGAGGCAGCGAGCACCGGAGCGGGCCTCAAAGTCGTGGCGTTCACCGGGCGGCACCACACAGCCGTCGCCGGCGGCAATGCGTTGTCCGCGCCCGGCAACCTCAAGTTCGAGAACGCCGTCCAGGCCGATCAGGATCTGGAAGTGTGTGTGGTCGTGGCTGCCGTGCGAGGCGCCGTAGTTGCGCACGCCGAGAACGTCGCGCGCAGAAGACATGTCACTTCACCAACGCCGGGTTCAGCACGCCGTGCGCCTGCTGATCGGCGTGGTAAGAGCTGCGCACCATGGCGCCCACAGCGGCGTGGGTGAAGCCCATCTTGTAGGCCTCGGCCTCGAACATCTTGAAGGTGTCCGGGTGCACGTAGCGGCGCACCGGCAGGTGGTGGCCGCTGGGAGCGAGGTACTGCCCGATGGTGAGCATGTCGATGTCGTGCGCGCGCATGTCGCGCATGACTTCCAGGATCTCCTCGTCCGTTTCACCCAGGCCGACCATGAGGCCGCTCTTCGTCGGCACGTGCGGGAACAGCGCCTTGAACTTCTTGAGCAGGTTCAGGCTGAACTGGTAGTCGGAGCCTGGGCGCGCTTCCTTGTAGAGGCGCGGCACGGTCTCCATGTTGTGGTTCATCACGTCGGGCGGCGCTGCCTTGAGGATCTCCAGTGCGCGGTCGTCGCGGCCGCGAAAGTCGGGCACCAGCACTTCGATCTGGGTGTGTGGCGACAGCGCGCGTGTCTTCTCGATACAGGCCACGAAATGGCCAGCGCCGCCATCCCGCAGGTCGTCCCGGTCCACGCTGGTGATCACCACGTACTTCAACTGGAGCTGCGCGATCGTCTTGGCGAGGTTGTCGGGTTCGTTCACATCGAGCGGGTCGGGGCGGCCATGGCCCACGTCGCAGAACGGGCAGCGGCGCGTGCACTTGTCGCCCATGATCATGAAGGTGGCTGTGCCCTTGCCGAAGCACTCGCCGATGTTGGGGCAGCTCGCCTCTTCGCACACCGTCACCAGCTTGTTGGTGCGCAGGATGTCCTTGATCTCGTAGAAACGGGTGGTGGGGCTGCCGGCTTTCACACGGATCCACTCCGGCTTCTTGAGCACCTCGGCCGGCACGATCTTGATCGGGATGCGCGATGTCTTGGCCTGGCTCTTCTGCTTGGCCGTGGCGTCGTAGCTGGCGGCGGGCTGGGCTTCGCGCACGGTGGTGTCGGCTGCGGCAGCGGAGGTATCGGTGGAGTTCATGGCGGCGGCGCGTTTGGCGCGTGGAGTCGGGGTTGTTCAGGGTGACAAGGAGGCGCCGAGCTTCTGGCTCAACACATGCGCGGCCTCGTCCCAGGAAACCGCCACCCCGATTGTAGAAAGGTCCACCGTTTGGAGGCCCGTGTAGCCACACGGGTTGATTCGCTGGAAGGGTTGCAGGTCCATCGCCACGTTGAGCGCCACACCGTGGTAGGTGCAGTGGCGGCTGACCTTGATGCCGAGCGCAGCGATCTTGCCCAGACCGGTGAAGTCGGGCTCGGGCGCCGGCTCGCCAGGCGCGCGCCGCTGCGGGCGCTGAGGCAGCAGGGCGTGGCTGAAAGGGTCGTCCAGCCGCACGTAGATGCCGGGGGCACCAGCCACGCGGTGACCCGTGACCTGGAAAGCCGCCAGCGTGCGGAGCACGGCCTCTTCGACCCGGTAGACGAATTCCTTGACGTAGTAGCCCGCACGCTGCAAGTCGACCAGCGGATAGGCCACCACCTGACCGGGGCCGTGGTAGGTCACCTGGCCACCCCGGTTGGTCTGCACCAAGGGGATGTCGCCGGGGGCGAGCAGGTGGTCTTCGCGACCCGCCAGTCCCTGCGTGAAGACGGGCGGGTGTTCGCAGATCCAGAGCTCGTCGCCGGACTCGGCCATGCGCTCAGCCGTGAAGGCCTGCATGGCCTGGTAAGTCGCGTCGTAAGGAACCCGACCCAGTGAGCGGATGTTCACAAGACGATCTTGACCATGGGGTGCGTGGTCAGCGTGCGGTAAAGCTCGTCGAGCTGTTCGCGGCTGGTGACGTGCACGCTCAGCGTGAGGCCCATGTAGTTGCCGGCTTTGCTCGGGCGCTGCTCCACGGTGCCGGGGTCGAACGTGGCATCGAAGGCCTTGGCCACGTGCACCATCGCGTCGACAAAACCCTCCACGTTCGCCCCCATCACCTTGATGGGAAATTGTGTGGGGTACTCGATGAGGGATTGCTCGGGCGGGATCTCGCGGGGTTGTTCCATGGTGGTTCTCCGGTTCAGGCCGACACAGCGGTTCCCGTCCGCGGCGGTCAGGAAACGATTATCGACGGCGGCTCCGGCGAAGAACGGGAAAGCTCCGCCCAGCCTTGACGGAGCCATGGGGTTTCTACGTATAATCAGCGGCTTTGCGAATGTCACCCAACGTAACCTGTCTGTAACCATCCATGTCGACAATGCAACGCGTCGATCCGGAGTCGCAGGCCCAGGCAGACGGGGTAGATGGTGAGCATGAGAATGAATTCAAGCCGCTGACGCGCGAAGAAGCGCAGCAGTGGCGAGCCCGCCAGCCGGCTCTGTCCTTGTGGCGTCTGGTGGGGTTGCAGTTGTTGGTGGGCTCGTCCGCGAGCCTGTTGGCCTGGTTGTTCACGCAATCGGTCCCGGTGGCTTGGTCCGTGCTGTACGGCGCGGCGTCGGTGGTGTTGCCTTCGGCTCTGATGGCCTATGGCCTGACATCGAGTGCATTGAGTCGCCTGCTGGCGGGTTATGCGCAAGCCGCCTTTGCGGGGTTTTTGTTGTGGGAGGGGGTGAAGATTTTGTTGGTGGTGGCCATGCTGTGGTCGGCGCCCCGAATCGTCCCCGAGCTGAATTGGCTGGGCCTGTTGGCAGGCTTGGTGTTGGTCCTCAAGGTGTACTGGTTTGGATTCTGGATCCAGACCCGGCGCGCAAATCTAAACGGTTGAATTTCCGACAAATCGGTGCAAACGAACATGGCAACTGAAGGCAGCGCTCTGACTCCCGGCGAATACATTCGCCACCACCTGGTTCACCTGACGAACAAGAAGCAGGCGTCGATCGTCGATTTTTCGGTCATCAACATTGATTCCGTGATCGTCAGTTCCCTACTGGGTATCCTGGTCTGCTTCGTGCTCTGGCTGGCGGCGCGCAAATCGACCGCTGGCGTCCCTGGTCGATTCCAGGCCGCTGTGGAGATGCTGGTCGAGATGGTCGACAGCCAGGCCAAGGCCGTCATCCACAACGCCCACAGCCGCAAACTCGTCGCTCCGCTGGCGCTGACCGTGTTTGTCTGGATCTTCATGATGAACTTCATGGACATGCTGCCGGTCGACCTGCTTCCCTCGATCTGGCACGTGGCCGGTCCTGCCATGGGATATCCCGACTACCTGCGCGTGGTGCCCACCGCCGACCTCTCCACCACGCTCGGCCTGTCCGTGTCCGTGTTGCTGATGTGCCTGTTCTACAACATCAAGATCAAGGGCATCGGCGGCTGGACCCACGAGCTCGTCACCGCGCCTTTCGGCACCAGCAAGAACCCCATCTGGGCTGTGCTGCTGGGCCTGATCAACTTCCTGATGCAAATGATCGAGTTCGTGGCCAAGACGGTCTCCCACGGCATGCGGTTGTTCGGAAACATGTTCGCGGGTGAGTTGGTCTTCATGCTGATTGCGTTGCTGGGTGGCTTTGCCTCCCTCTCGCTCGGCGGTGGGCTTTTCTTCGTCGGACATGTGATCGCAGGCACGGTTTGGACCTTGTTCCACATCCTGGTCATCACCTTGCAGGCGTTCATTTTCATGATGCTGGCCCTGATTTATCTCGGGCAGGCGCATGACGCTCACTGAGTGGCGCGGCCTGTCCTCGCTCTGAGTTCTCGTTTCTCTCTTTCCTTTTTTCAACTTTCGTTCATCTCATAGGAGTCATCATGGAAAACGTTCTGGGTCTTGTCGCACTGGCTTGCGGTCTCATCGTCGGTCTGGGCGCCATCGGCGCATCCATCGGCATCGCGCTGATGGGCGGCAAATTTCTGGAAGCGTCGGCCCGTCAGCCCGAGCTCATGAACGACCTGCAGACCAAGATGTTCATCTTGGCCGGTCTGATCGACGCGGCATTCCTGATCGGCGTGGCCATCGCCCTCCTGTTCGCGTTCGCCAACCCCTTCACGCTGGCTTAATGGGATTTGCTGCCGCGTCGGCAGCGCACTGAGCGGCGGGGTCTCCATGGCCCATCGCTGCCAGCGCACCGACGCAGCGGCAAGTGCATCACCACTTATGTCAACACACAGAAAGGCGTTGCGATGAATATCAATGCAACCCTCTTTGCGCAGGCCATCGTCTTTGCGATCCTGGTGTGGTTCACGATGAAATTCGTGTGGCCCCCAATCGCCAAGGCACTCGATGAGCGTGCGTTGAAGATTTCCGAAGGTCTGGCGGCTTCCGAAAAAGCCAAGTCCGAACTGGCCGTGGCCAACAAGCGTGTGGAAGAAGAGTTGGGCAAATCGCGCAACGAAGCCGCCACCCGTCTGGCTGACGCCGAGCGCCGTGCGCAGACCGTGATCGAAGAGGCCAAGGCGCGCGCGACCGATGAAGCCAACAAGATCGTCGCCGCAGCTCACCTCGAAGCGGAACAGCAGGTCGTGAAGGCCCGCGAAGCGTTGCGCGAGCAAGTGGCTGCGCTGGCTGTCAAAGGTGCAGAGCAGATCCTCAAGCGCGAAGTCAACGCCGGCGTTCACGCCGAGTTGCTGAGTCGCCTGAAGACCGAGCTCTGATCCACCGACACGGCACCAAAGGACAACCATGGCCGAAATCGCCACCATTGCCCGCCCTTATGCGGAAGCGCTGTTCCAGGCCTCGGGCGCTGGCGCGGCAGGTACCGCCGCCTGGCTCGACGAGCTGGCGTCGGTGGCTGCCGATGAACAGCTTCGCCTGTACGCCGACAACCCCCGGACCACACCCGAACAGGTGTTCAGTCTGGTGACCGGTGTGGTCAAGACGAGTCTGCCCGCGATGGCGCAGAACTTCCTGCGCACCGTGATCGACAATGGCCGTCTCGCCGCGCTGCCTGAAATCGCGGACCAGTTCCGCGCCTTGAAGAACGCGCAACAGGGCGCGTTCGACGCCGTGGTCTACAGCGCGTTTGCGATCGACAGCGCTGCGCTGGCCGATCTCTCCGGTGTGCTGGAGAAGCGCTTTGCCCGCAAGCTCAACCTCCAGGTCGAACTGCAACCCGAACTGATCGGCGGCATTCGCGTGGTGGTGGGCGATGAAGTGCTCGACACCTCGATCAAAGCCCGCCTGGAACACATGAAATCCGCCCTGACTGCGGCCTGACACCGGTTTAAACGCTGTCTCCCCGCGCCCGCCTGCTCACCATTTAACGAAAGAAGGAAAGAGTCATGCAACTCAATCCCGCTGAAATCTCCGAACTGATCAAGTCCCGCATCGAGGGACTGGGCACATCAACCGATGTGCGCAACCAGGGCACCGTGGTGTCGGTGACCGACGGTATCGTCCGCGTCCACGGCCTGTCCGACGTGATGCAGGGCGAGATGTTGGAATTCCCGGCCAACAAGGATGGCGTGCCTTCCTTCGGCCTGGCGCTGAACCTGGAGCGTGACTCCGTGGGCGCCGTGATTCTGGGTGAGTACGAGCACATCTCCGAAGGCGAGACCGTGAAGTGCACGGGCCGCATTCTGGAAGTGCCGGTGGGTCCCGAGCTGATTGGCCGTGTGGTCAACGCCTTGGGCGCCCCCATCGACGGTAAAGGCCCGATCAACGCCAAGATGACCGACGTGATCGAGAAGGTCGCGCCAGGCGTGATTGCTCGTAAATCGGTGGACCAGCCAGTGCAGACCGGCCTGAAGTCGATCGACTCGATGGTGCCCGTCGGCCGTGGCCAGCGCGAGCTGATCA
>PNMH01000075.1 GCA_013823505.1 Polaromonas sp.
CAACAACCCCAGCGGCAGCGCGATCACCGCCGAGAGCACAAAGCCCGCGACCACGCGGTAGATGCTGATGCCCATGTCTTCAAACAGGCCGGTCTCGGTGGCCCAGGTCCAGGTCTTGGTGAGCACCTGCAGCGGTGCCGGCATGAACACCGGATCGATCCCGCCCCACAGGCCCACCGCCGCCCAGAGCACCAAAGGGGTGAACAGGCCGGTGAGCGCAAGCACCCAATAGGTGCGCCGCGAGATGCCGGCGCGCACGGTGAAGAGATTGGAGCGTTTCCTGGGCCGGGTTGGTGCACCAGCAGCGCGCGGCGCCGTGGCAGGGGGGGCAAGGGGCAAGGACATGCGGGGCTCCTGAGCGGGGGACAAAAGGCGGAGAGGCATGTGCTTTGCAGCGCAAGCGTCTCCCGGGCTTTTGTCCCTCCGTGGAACCACGCGATGGTGGCCGACTGCTCTCGGACCAGACAGCTCAGACCGGCAAGTGATCTGAGCCCGGAACCCTAGCGGTCTTCAAGGCTGGCGTGTGTGTGGGCACAGCGCCTCTCTGACGGAGGAGTTAGCAACTTCGGTGCCAGTCGCCATGGACGTGGGCGAGACTCCGCCAAAAGGCGTTCGGCCGGTTGGACCCTTGTTTGCCGGGTGTCAGGCCCGGGCGATCACAACATCTGCTGTGGGCCGGGCAACGCAGGGCAGGCAGTAGCCCTCCAGCTTCTCTTCGGCGCTCAGGCCGGGCCATGGGATGTCGTATCGCACTTGCCCCTGCAGCAAGCGAGCCATGCACGTGCGACAGGTCCCGTTGCGGCAGGACACCGGCCAGGCGATGCCCGCGCGTGTCATCGCAGCGAACAAGCTGGTCTCGCTGTCGGCCTCCACATCAGCCGCCTGGCCGTCAACCTTGAGACGAAAGGTCTTCATGCGTGTTTCAAGTCGTCCATTTCCCAAGCCGTGCGGTAGCCACCGATGCGCTCCACATGGGCCAGCAGGTCCTTGAAAAACGGATGGGCGCCGAGGGTGGACGAGTCGCCGACGAGCAGCAACTTGCGGCGGGCGCGGGTCATGCCCACGTTCATGCGGCGGATGTCCGAGAGAAAGCCGATGTCACCCAGGTGGTTGCTGCGCGTCAGTGAGATCGCAATGATGTCCCGCTCCTGGCCCTGGAACGAATCAACGGTGCCCACGCTGAGCAGGCGTTGCTGCAGCAGGCCGCTCAGCGCTTCGTTCTCCTCGATGGCGTCCTTCAAACAGTTGATCTGGGCGCGGTAGGGCGCTATGACGCCAATGGTGAGTGGTTCCTTGAGCGGGTCATGCTCATGCTGGCCTGGGTCGTAGCGCTCCAGGAGTTGGGTGAGGCGTCTGAGCAGCAAGTCCGCTTCTTCCGGGTTGGCCGTGGAGCGACTCTCGGGAATGGTGACCTCCATGAACCCAAAGCCGGCCGTGTCGAGGAATTCCACGGGCAGGTCGAGTGCGAAGCTCGGGTCGTAGGCGTCCAGGCCGGCGTGGCGCACGTTCTGGTGCGCCTGCAGTTGGCCGCCGTAGAACCGCTGGGAGCTGAACGCCATGATCTGCTCGTGCATGCGGTACTGCAGGTTGAGCATGCGGGCCGTGGCCGGCTGGCGCTGGATGCACTTTTCAAACAAGGTTTCGCGCAGGCCTTCGCGGGCGGCCTTGTCGCTTTTCACGGTGGGCGGCAGCTGGTGGTGATCGCCCGCCAGAACCACGCGCTGGCCCTTGGCAATCGGGATCCAGCAGCCCGGCTCCAGGGCCTGGGCGGCTTCGTCGATGAAGACGGTCTCAAAGCTCAGGTGACGCAGGTTGCGGTTGCTCGCGCCCACCAGCGTGCAGGTGATGACCTGCACCGAATCGAGCACATCTTCGGTGATGAAGCGCTCGAGATCGTCGGCCTGCAGAAACAGCTGCCGCGCTTCTTCCTTCAGCATCTGGCGCTGCTGCCGTTCCTCGTGACCAAAATGGCGGACGTACTCGCTGGCGGTTTGACGGTACTGGTCTGCCGTTTGGCGCATCGCCCGCATCTTGCTGTGGCTCGGATGGGCCATCACCCGGGCATCGAGGGTGTGCTCCAGCAGCAGGTCCGACACACGGCTGGGGTTGCCCATGCGAATGACGTTGACGCCCCGCTCGGCCAGCTTTTCGGTGAGCAGGTCCACCGCCGTGTTCGAGGGTGCGCACACCAGCACACGCCGCTCGCGCCGGATGGTCTCCCGAATGGCCTGCACCAGCGTCGTGGTTTTGCCGGTGCCGGGTGGGCCGTGGATGATGGCCACGTCCTGAGCCGTGATCACGTGGCGCACCGCCGCCAACTGCGAGTCGTTGAGCGGGCCGGGATAGAACAGGTCGTCGGCCTGGGGCTCGCCAAAGCGGGCCTGCCGCGCGCCCAGCAGCACATCGCGCAGCTCGGCCAGCCGGTCGCTCCGGGCGCGAATCACCTCAAGCATGGCTTGGTTCATCTCGCGGTAGCTCACCTCGTCGAAGGTGAGGTCAATGCCCAGCTTGCCGCCGTCGAGCACCCAGTCGGGCAGCGCTTCCTTGGTGGTGGTCAGCAGCAGCTTGTTGCGCCGCACGCTGGTGATGACGCCATTGAGCGTGGGCTGGTCAACGGCTGAATGCCCGGGCACTTTGCCAAACAGCGAAGCGTTTTTTCCCACCTGGAACAGGTGCAGGCCTTGCTGGCTGGCGGGTCGTTCCAGTTCCAGCACCACCTTGCCGCCAAAGCCGATGTCTTCCTGGGTGATGGTGACGGGATACCAGGTCAAGCCGCGCCGCTGGCGCTCCTGGATGCTGGCCTTGGCGTTTTTGAGTGCGAATTGCGCTTGGTCTTCCTTTTGCTCAAGCTGCATGAGGGTGTGCACGCGGCGCAGCTCATGTTCAACAGCAGAAGGATCGGTGGGAATGAAGTCGAGGTCCGCCAAAGGAATACAGATTGAACCGTCCAAGGTGTTGAGGAGGCCAGTTGACTGGCGACTGACCAGCCAGAGTCTGCCTCAGACTCTGCTGGGGGCATGGGTGCCCCTCAAATTCCCAGACACCTTGTCCACTTGGTCGCCATGGTTCGGGATCGCCAGGAAGCTGTCCTTCGTCCGCCGGCGTCGGAGCCCACTGCCGGGGGCGGGCTCAAACTCAGCGTGTCACGCGAGCGATCGATGCACCGATACCTTCCCGTGCCGTGGTCAGGCTGCCAGCATCGAGGTTGACTCGCCGCGGGGTGTCGAAGTTGGCGACGTAGCCGGTATCGCCGACGAACACCAATGCGGCAGGAAACTCCAGCGGGCCTGCGGGGCCATTGCGCGCGGCTTCGGTCAACTCGCCCGAGGGGCTGATGCGCATCAAGGCGTTGAGTTCGTTGGCCGCTACCCAGAGATGGCCTCGCGCGTCGAAGGCAAGGCCGTCGGCGCCTTCCAGCGCGGCGTTCTGCACCCACAGCGCTGGTCGTTGCGCTCGACCTTCGCTGTCGAAAGCGACGCGCCAGACCGCGCCGCGGGCGGTGTCGGCGACGTACACAGCGCCCGCCTTGTCGATGGCCAAACCGTTGGCCACGATGGATTGCTGCGTGCGACCGTCCGGCAATGTGCGGGTGAAGCGCTCAACGGTGGCGACCGTTTCGGCCGCGCCGCCGTTGGGGCCGACACGGAAGATGTTGCCGCTGGCGCCACCGCTGATGTACAGACGGCCCTGGCGGTCGATTTCAACGCCGTTGGCTCCCGGCACGCCCGTGGCGAAGGTCTGGGCCACTCCGGGTCGGGCCGGGTCCAGCTCGGCAGCGCGCAGTCGCACAACCTCGCCGAACGCAGATGCACCGATCAGCAGGTCGCCCTGCGCGTTGAACACCATGCCCGAGGGATTAGGCGCGGTGTTCTGCCCATTGACTTGGCGCGCACCGATGCGGCCGACAACGACGGGCTGAGGCTTCCCCGGGTCAATGCGCATGAAGTTGCCGGACACGCGGTCAGCCACGTAGAGCAAACCATCTCGGCTGGCCGTGATGCTTTCGATGATCACGGTTCGATCCACACTGGCTGGGTCGAGGTCGACGAGGATCGACGGAGGCCGAGTCTGCTGACCCAGGCCTGCGCAGCCGGCCAGTGCTATCGCTACGAGGGTGGTGATGGCAGTTTTCATCGGTAACCTCCTGATCGCCTGGGATGGCGGCGTGTCGTTAAGCGATTGGCAATATCGTCCGCCGCATGTTCAGAAACGGTGGACTGACCGGAATGTTATCGGCGCGAGGCGGGCTGTGGGAATGCTTGCCTGAAAGCCCCTTTGGGCTTGCACAACAGATCGAATGATGGTTCTGTCCTTCGCAGATATCTGGATGGCCAAGACTGCTCGGCAAGCACGGATGTAAGTCCGAAGGTCCGGCCCGTGGTCCGCTTCAGACTGAACTCGGTCTCTCACCTTCGATGCGCGACCGGCGGCTTCCGACACACAGCAGTCAGTCGAGGTTCCAAACTACCGGACTATTACCTGCCAACCGACGCGTATCCACGCGATTTTGATGGGAAGCTCAGGCGATAAGAGGTTAGGGATGCTCAGCCCGCCCAGTGCCGGTTTTCCAGCGCCTGAGCAATGCGCAGCGCAGCGCGCATCGCACCATCGGTCTCCACCGGCCGGTAGCGCACCGGCTGGTGCATGGCAGCCAGCGCCTGTTCGGCGAGGCGCTCGGGCGAGAGATCGCGGTAGTCCAACGATCGGTCAGCCTCGTAGTTGAAGAGCCGGCGGCGCACATGCACGCACTGCTCGAAGTGGTTCTGGAGCGGGAAGCTCAGGAACGGCCGGCGCGTGGCCACGAGCTCCATCGTGGTCGACAAGCCACCCTGCACCAGCGCCAGGTCGCAGCACGCGAGGTGTTCGTACAGGTTGTGCACATACGACTTCACCTCCAGCCCGTCCAGGCGCGGCAGTGCGTCGGCGGACATGCGCGGACCAGCCACCACGATCAGGCGCAGCCCCGGTTCCTGCTGCTTCATGCGCGGAAACGCCTCGGCGACGCGCTGCAGCAGGTGGTGCCCCACCCCGGTTCCGCCCACGGTGGCGATCACGATGCGTTCGTCGCTGCGGTAACCGTGCAGGGCCCGCAGCCGCTCGGTGTCGGCCAGCGTGGACGGGTCGAACGGCAAGGCGTAGCCGCAGTAGCAGAAGTTGCGGTCGGTCCATTCGCGAATGCCGGGAAGGCCGGGGCCAAAAGGCTGTTCGGTCACGTCGTCGCTGTTGCCCACGAAGATGGCCGCGTCGCGGATGTGCGGGTAACGCGCCACGTGGTCAATGTCGTCGGCGTTGCGGTCGGCGCACAGAAAGGCCTCGCGCTCGTTGCCCGCCTGCGTCGGCAGGCAGCCCACGAAGTCGGTCAGGAAGACGAAGGGCTGGCGCTTGAGTTCGGGGTTCTCGTGGTACTGATGGTCCACGTCCCAGGCCTCGTCGCCGATCACCACGTCGAAGTGTTCGGCCTCCATCAAGTCGACGAATGTCATGAAGTTGCGCGCCATGATTTCGTCCATGGTGCGCAGGGCGAAGAAAGCCGAGAGGTCGTGTTCACCGGCTTCCTGCTCGAAGTGGCGGCTCTCGTTGGCCAGGCGCTTGCAGATCGGGTGCACACGCTCACCCTCACGCTCCAGGTATCGGGCAGCCGGGTCGGTGGTGAACCAGTCGATCGCCAGATCGGGTTGCAGCTTGCGCAGCTCGCGCGCGATGGCCAGGTCGCGCTGCGCATGGCCCAGCCCGATGGGACTGCAGATGAACAACGCGCGGCGCGGGCGCGCCATGGCGCGGGTCCACGTGGCGTGCCTGGGCGCGGTGCCCACGAAGTCCCGCACCGCGCGGTTGAACATCACCGGGTCGCGCGCGGGCTGCACATGACCACCGGCACCCACGGTGATCAGAGACGCGCCCGGCACCAGCTCGTGGATCGCCTGGCCCTTGGCGTAGGGGACGCGCTGGTCCCGGTCGGCGTGGATCACCAGCGTGGGGCATTGCACACGGCGCGCGAAGGCGCGCACGTCGTGGCCGAACCAGCCGTTGCGCGCCCAGGCCACGGTCTCGCCGTCGGTGGCCCAGCCGTAGTGCACGCCGTCTTCGATGTGCTTGGTCGAATGCGGCTCGGTGAAGATCGAGGCCACAAACGCGTCGAGCACTTTCGGCCAGTGATCGCGGAAGAACTGGCTGTCCTTGCCCAGCATGCGGGCGCGCTCTTCAGGTGTTTGCACCGTTTCGGCAAATCCCCCGGCAGTGATGAGATGCGTGATGCGCTGCGGTTGCTCGCCGGCCAGGCGCAGCGCGATCATGGCGCCGGCCGACAGGCCCACCAGCGCGAGTTTCTCCACCCCGATGGCGTCCAGCGCGGCCACAAAATCCCCGTGGTACAGCTCGAGGTCGTAGTGTTCCTGACCGCGTGGCCGGTCGCTCTTGCCGTTGCCCCGGTTGTCCACCGTGATCACGCGGAAGTGTTCCGACAGGTACGGCACAGTCGCCTTGAACACCGAGGTGTTGACGAACTGGATGGGTGGCGCGAACGCGATCCACGGCCCTTGTGTTCCCCATACCGCGTACCAGATCTTCACACCGTCGCGGTCCACAAAACCCTGCTGCGCGGGCTCGATGGTGGAGAACGGATAGGGCTTGGTGGCATCGAGCGCACCGGCGGGCGGCAGGGGCCCGGCGATGCGGCTGAAGCGCTCGGGCCAATCGGATGCGGCGGCCTGGGGATCGGTGGTGCGGGTGCCCATGGTCAGCCTTTCGGTTGTCTTGCCTTTGCCGAGGGTGTGCGCACGGGCCGCGCGGCGGCCTGGTCCAGCGCCGTGAGCAACTGCTGGACGGCGTCCAGCGCCTGGTCGTGGCGGGCCTTTTCCGTCTCGCCACCAATGAGTCGCGCGAACTCCATGCCCAGCCAGAACTCGGAGATCAGGCTGGCCAGGGCGTCCGCGGTGAACGCAGGGGGCAATTCGACCGCGTACGCCTGCAAGGCCTCGCGCACCGCCTCCAGAACCACCTGTTTCCAGGCTGTGATGCGCGGGACGAACTGCTCACGCAACCCGGGGTTGGACAAACTGGCCGCGTACAGCTCGGCCTGTACCCGCACGAAGCCGGAGTTCACGTCGTTCTCGTAAAACGCACGCGCCTGCGCCCACTTCTCGGCAAAGCGGCCGGGCGCTGCGTACATCTCGCGCTGGCGCTGCAACAGGTGTTGGTTGGCGGCATCGAGCACCGCAATGACCAACTGATCCTTGGTGCCGAAGTAGTAGTTGATCAAGGCGTGATTGACCCCGGCGTCCCGGGCGATCTCACGGGCGCTGAGTGCGGCGTACCCCTGGGTAGAGAGGCAGCGAAAGGCCGCAGCCAGGATGCGTGCGCGCGTGTCGACCGGCTCCCCGGACTCGGCCGGTCCAGGCCGGGGGGCAGTGGCCTTCTGTTGGCGCGCGGTGGGCGTTTTCTTGACGGACGGGACAGACATGTATTTCTCTAACCACATGGTTTAACCAAGTGGTTAATCTAGGTCTGTTTTTCGTCTGTGTCAACCCGGCTGGAGCGGCTGGTGCCGGGAACTTCAGCAATCGTCAAAGCAGTTGACCTGAGGGCTTTGGCTTCGACGCGCCGATACACGGTTTCAGAGGCACAGTGGACGCGAGAACGCCGACAATTTCGACGCAGCGCGGGCGAGCCCACACTGGCTGACGGGTCCAAGGTGGACTGAGGTGGCTGATCGCGCTGCGCATGGACAGGCGCAATCTGCCTGGGGCATGATGCGGTGAAACCCTCGCTAAGGAGGCCTCATGCAGATAGCGGGCAAGCGATTCGATGTGGCCATCGTGGGCGGCGGCCTGGCCGGAGTCGTGGCACTGGCCTACGCGCGCCGGGCCGGGCTGGACGCCGTGGTGCTGGAGCGCCAGGGCCGCGTGGGCGGGCTGTGGCGCGACCTCCCCGCGTGGCAGGACATCCAGATCAGCCCCGCCGACTGGCAGCTGGGCGAGCTGCCGCTGCAGGGCGCGACCCAGCCGCACATCCTGGCCAACATCGAAGCCTGGGTCGAGCACTTCGGCCTGGCCGACGGCATCCAGCTGAACACGCCGGTGCAGTCGGCGCGCGAAGACGCTTCGGGCTGGGAACTGGCCACGCCCCAGGGCCTGGTGCACGCACGGCACCTGGTGGCTGCCACGGGCGCGCACAACACACCGGTGATCCCCGCGTGCCCGCGCACCGACAGCACCGTGCGCGAGTTCCACTCAAGCGCCCTGCGCGACCCAAGCCTGCTGACCGGCCGCAGCGTGCTGGTGGTGGGCGGCGGCGCCTCGGCCTTCGACCTGCTGGAGTTGTGTTTTCAGCAGGGCGCGCGGCGCGTGGCCTGGGCCTTTCGCGGCACACGCTGGTTTGTGCCCACGCGCAAGCCCAAGCACGTTGCCGGCAGCGTGCGCGGCTTTGCCCGCCTGCAGGCCAGCGGCATGACACCCGCGCAACAAAGCGCCACCATTGGCGCCGACATGCGCGACCGCTACGAAAAATTCGGCATCACCGACATCATGCCCACGCAGCCCTTCGATGTGCTGCACGACCAGCTCATTCCCGGGCGCCCGGGCATGCTCGAACACTATGCGAACATCGATCGTCACCACGCCAGCGTGGACAGCATCACCGGCGGCACTGTGTTGCTGTCAAACGGGCAGAGCGTGCAAACCGAGCTGCTGCTCTGGGGCACTGGCTACGGCATCGACCTGTCGTACTTCGCGATAGAAGCGATCGCGTCCATCCGCAAGGTGGACGAACTGGCGGCGCGTTGCAGCTGCATCTTTCGCAGCCTGGATGCAGCCAACCTGTATTTCCCCGGCGTCGGCTTGGACGGCATTGGCTCGGCCACGTGGTCCTACTCGCTGTTGTGCCGCACCATCATGTCTCACATACAGGGCACGGCGCGGCTTGACGAGGTAGCTATGGGCCACAAACTAAACCACTTCGACATCGTCAGACACCTCGCCCCGCGCGACCCTGCGAGCTTTCCTCCCGATAGCTGGCAGTCGCACTACCGCGACCTCGCCCTAAACACGCCGGATGACCTACCGTATCCGATTCCTTGAGGTTAGGTCCGCTCCCTCTGCATGGGGACGGAAGTAGCCACTGGTTGTTCGACCGAGGCGGCCGTGCGAGCCAGAACCTCGGCGGACGGCGGCATGGTCATGGCTTGTATATCGTCAGGCAGGTGATGCAACTGCACCAGGGAACTGTGACGCTCGAGATGAACGGCACAGACGGGATTGTTGTGATGCGATTGACGATCTTGCAGAGCGGCGCAGAGTGACTTTCTAGACGCCTCCAATGCGGCATTTCACTTCCTACAACTCCGCTAGGGGGTTGCCTCGCGGAGCGGGAGTCTTCACTGTTCGGCTGCTCTGTGGCGCCTAGCGGTAGTTCGTCCGCCAGCTGCCACCAGCAGCAATCGCTGCACATCCGCCGTTCGCCAATGCGTCTCGACTCCAGGCGACCACCTCGCCCAGCGCCCTTGACGAGGATTCGCCGGGCTACAGGCAAAATCCAGATGATCGGGGCGAGTTTGGCGTCGGGCCTGCCGGGATCCCACCTTGAAGAATGGAGCAGCATCAATGGCACTGACGAAGAAGGGCGAGTTCTGGTACGGGACGACGTCGGGCGACACCCAGGCCGAGCTGCGCAGTTACAGCGTCGCGAATCGCCATGAGGCCGTGCGGTTTGCCGCGTCCAAATGCGAATGCGGGTGCCGGAGCTTCGCGCTGCAGACCGATGAAGAAGCCGGCGTCGCAATCCGAACCTGCACCGACTGCGGGGAAGAACACCTGATGGGCGACAGTGCGGAATACGTTGAAGAAGCCGTGCCCGAGACACACGAGTGCGTGTGTGAAAACGAGGTGTTTGAGCTGATGTCTGGCGTCTCCGTGTACGAGGGCACACATGACGTGCGTTGGAATTACATTGCTTGCCGCTGCGTGGAATGCAATCTGATCGGGGTCTTCGCAGACTGGAAGTGTGAAGCGGGTGATGCGGCGGCCTTCCTCGCCAAGGTCTGAACGGCCGACCCTCGCAGAGGTCACGCTTTTCGCAGCTCACCGGTAGCAACGCCTGCACCGCCTCCCCCAACTGGCACTCAAACCCAGCCTTGTTTCCAGACACCCTCGTCCTGCAGTGCACGCCACGGAATGATTTGCGTGGCCTTGGAGAACACGGCTTCAATTTCCACCAACTCGATGGGGTCGGTGGGCAATTCGGGTTGAATCACACGGCTGACCAGGAAGTGCTTTTGTTTGGCCACAGGCGTCACCGCCGTCCATTTGGTCAACAGCAGTTTCTTGGGGTTCAGGGGGTTCATGGCTGTTGCCTGGTGCCCACTTCAGCGGCTGGGCAACAACGCCTGCACCGCTTCCCCCAACTCAATCACCGCCAGCGCGTAATAGCTGCTCCAGTTGTAGCGCGTGACCACGTAGAAGTTCTCCGTGCCAGCCACGTAGGTGGGTGGGGCGCCCGCGTTTTCCAGCAGCACCAGGGCGAGCTTGCCGGGGTGTTGCAGAGCAGGGCCTTCGATGACGGCGCCTTTGGCGGTGAAGCTCTCCACGCTGAAGCTGGGCAAGATGTCGGGGGCGAGCAGGGTGTCCAGGTCGAGCTTGCCGGGGTCGAAGCTCACCGGGTAGTGCGTGGGCATGCCGGTTTGCCAGCCGAAGGCCTTGAAGTAGTTGGCCACGGAGCCGATGACATCCGCCTGGCTGTTGAACAGGTCCACCTTGCCGTCGCCGTCGAAATCGATGGCGTATTTCACCCAGCTGCTGGGCATGAACTGCGGCCAGCCCATGGCGCCGGCGTAGCTGCCGCGCGGGGTGAGCGGGTCGGTGCTGGTGCGCTCGGTCAAGCTCATGAATTGTTCGAGTTCACTCTTGAAGAACTCGGTTCGTGCGGCTGCGCGAGGGTGGCTGGCCGGGAAGTCAAAGGCCAGCGTGCTCAGCGCGTCGATCACGCGGTAGTTGCCGGTGTGCTGGCCGTAAAGCGTTTCCACACCGATCACGCCCACGATGAGGCTGGCGGGCACGCCGTATTCGAGTTCGGCGCGGGCCAGGGTGTCGCGGTTGTCTTCCCAGAACTTCTGCCCGGCGCGCAGGCGAATGGGCTCGATGAAGCGGGCGCGGTACGCGGCCCAGTTCTTGGGCGTGCCGGTGGGCGCGGGTTGCATGAGGCGCACGACGATGGGCAGGCGCTGGGCCTGGCCGATCTGCTGGCGCACCCAGGCGGGGTCGAGGTTGCGGCGCACGGCCAGGTCGGTGGCGAAGGCCATGGCGGCTTCGCTCTGGTCGTACGTGAAAACGGGCGCGGCTTTGGCGGTGGTGGCGGTGTTCTTGGGCCGGGTCTTGGCGGGCGACTGGGCCAGCGCCGGGGCGGCCACCAACAGGGTGGCAGCAAGGGTGCAGAGGAAGCGGTTCACGGAATGCAATGGGTGCCTTGGGGGTCGGGTGTCGTTGTCAGGTGTCGGGGCTTTTGGGCCAGGCCAGGCGTTGAAACTCGCGCTGCAGGCTGGCCAGGGTGGCACTGCTGGCGCCAGGGCGCGCGTAGCGCTGGGCTTCAAGTTGCAGCAGCCATTGTGCAAGCGGTGCGGCGGCGCCGGCACCACCGTTGTCATGGTTCCAGCGTTGTTGCACGCGTTGGGCCAGTTCGCGCGGGGATGTGTGGTCGGCGCTTTCCACGCCGAGCTTGTGCAGCCGTGCGCGCGCCCGCTGCAGCAGGCGCAGCCAGGGGTCGTGTTGCTGGCGCTCCCACAGCGTCCACGCGGCGCCGATCAGGCTCACGAACACCACCACGCCAATCAGCACATAGGCGAGGTCGGTCCAGCTGGGGGACTTGAAGCCGAGGTTCTTGAGCAGGTCGAGCTGGCGGCCCTGGGTGTAGTTGAGCACCCACTGGTTCCAGCTGTTGTTCACCGCTTCCCAGGCGGCGCGCAGCTGGGCGGCGATGTTGGGGTTGAGGTTGCGGATGGCGCCGGCCAGCGCGCCTTCGGGCGGGCGCAACCGGTCGA
Organism: Polaromonas sp.; assembly: GCA_013823505.1. The sequence continues at coordinate 12,026 of PNMH01000075.1, forward strand.
ACGAACCCACCCGGCCAGGAGACACGGCAGCGGTGGGGTCCACGCGCACCCAGCCTTGGCCTTGCAGCCAGACTTCGGTCCAGGCGTGGGCGTCGCGCTGGCGCACGGTCCAGTAGCCGTCCACGCCGTTGAGCTCACCTCCCTGGTAGCCGGTGACGATGCGCGCGGGGATGTCGAGCGCTCGCATGAGGATGACAAAGCTGCTGGCGATGTGTTCGCAGAAGCCCTCGCGTTTGTCGAACCAGAACTCGTCGGCGGTGTTGACGCCGTACACGCCGGGGTCCAGCGTGTAGGTGTAGCCGCCGGTGCGCAGGCGGTTCATCACCGCGTCGATGAGTTTGGGGTTGGCCTCGGGGCCGGCGCCGTGTTCGCGCCGCAGCTCCTGCGCCAGCGCCAGCGTGCGCGGGTTGAAGCCGCCGGGCAGTTCAATCTGGTCTTGCAGGCTCACCACCTGCGAGAGCGGCCCGTGGCGGAAGCTGGGGTAACTCTCGGCGCTGTAGCGCACCAGGGTGTTGAGCGGGCGCTGGGTGAACCACTGCAGCTCGTTGCTCATGCGCACCGCGTTGTCGGGTACCTCGGGGGCCTGCGGGGTGGACTCCATCACGAACAGCCAGGGCCGGCGGTTGGGCTCCATGGTCACTTCGTAGCGCACCGGCGGGCCCGACACCTGCAGGTCGGCCGCCAGCGCCATGGTCAACGGGAAGCCCGAGCGCAGCGCGCGCCACTCGCTGCCGTCAAAACTGCTGAGCACCGGGCCGCGGAAATACAGCTGGCCTTGCGGTGGCGGGCGACCTTCAAAGCGGATGCGGAACGCGATGCTGTCGTCGAGCACCAGCTCGGCGATCTGGCCCACCTTCATGGAACCCGAGAGGCCGCTGCGCCCGGTTTCGTCTTGCCCCGGCACACCCCACAGCGGCGACAGGCGCGGGAACAACAGGAACAGCACCAGCATGATGGGCGCGCCCATGAGCGCCATGCCGCCGGCGATGCGCGCGGCCTGCGAGAGCGGAGGGCGGCCCACCGGCATGTGGGCGTTCACCAGCGCGGTGAGCAGGCCCAGCAGCGCCACCAGAATGCCGGCCGCCGTGAGCAGCGACTGCGAATAGAAGAAGTGTGTGAGCAGCGTGAAGAAGGCGAGGAAAAACACCACGAAGGCGTCGCGCCGGGCGCGCATCTCCAGCGTCTTGAGTGCCAGCAGCACCACGATGAGCGTCACGCCCGCGTCGCGCCCGAGCAGGGTGCTGTGGGTCATGAAGGTGGCGGCCAGCGTGATGCCGAGCAAGCCCACGCGCACCGGCCAGCCGGGCAGCGGCAGGCCGCGCAGCGCGAGCGTGGTGCGCCACACCAGCACGCCGGCGGTGAGCACGGTGCACCACCACGGCGTGTGGCCCACCTGCATGAAGGCCACCCAGCCGATGACGGCGAGCAGGAACAAGGTGTCGCGCGTGTCCCTGGGGAGGTTGGCTCCCAGGTTCCAGCGCTGGAGTGCGCCGGCGTTGGCGGTGGCAGCGTTCAACATATGGCCAACGCCTCCAGGCAACGCGCGCGGTGGGCAGGGCCCTGGTCGGGTGGGATCTCGCGGCCGGGCACGCGCAGGCCGTAGTCCAGCCCTTGCCGGTCGGCCATGAGCACCCAGGCGGTCAGGCGCGAGAGGCGCGCTTCCAGCCCCGCGCCGCCGCACTGCGCGTGGTCCAGCCAGAGCTGGTGGCGCTGGTGCGACAAGGCGTCGCGGCTCACCAGGTCGTCGCGCCCGCTGGAGAACGCCTGCGCCGCCTTGCGCCACACCACGGCTTTGAGCGGGTCGCCCCGGCGGTAGGCGCGCACGCCGTCAAACTCACCGGTGCTCTGCACCCGCGCCGCGCCCGAGCTGCCCGCCTGCGGCTCGCCCGGGGGCAGCGGCGGCGGGTGGCTTTCGGGCTCGGGGTACACCAGCACGCCCGAAGCAGGGCGCCACACGGTCCACACGCGGAAGGTACCGAGCGGAAACAGGGTTTGCGCGGTCAGCGGCGGCAGCGGGTGCAAGCCGCGCTCGGGCGACGGAAAGCTCACCTGCAAGTGGGCGCTGCCTTGCGCGGGCACGTCGGTCCAGGCGAGGGGCGCGTGTTTGGTGTCGGCGCCGATCACACCCATGCCGATGCCGTAGCGCGTGCGCTTGCGTTCGCTGGAAAGCCGCACCGTGAGCGCCACCGCCTGCCCGGCGTGCACCGGCTCGGGCGGCGTGAGCAGCAGCGTGGTGCCGCGCAGGTTGCCGTGGCACACGTGCATGCCCACCACCGCGCTGCCCGCCAGCAAAAAGGTGAGCAGGTAGCCGAGGTTGAGCTGGTAGTTGATGCTGGCCACCAGGAGCAGCAGCAAGGTGATGGCCAACATCCAGCCCGGGCGGGTGGGCAAGATATAGACATTGCGCTGGGTCAGCGTGAGCGTGTCGGACTTGGGCAGTCGGTTGTGCCACCAGGTCTGGAGCCGGGTGCGCAGTGTGCGCCAGGGGTGACGCCAGGGTTGCAAGCTGAGGGCGCCAGCGGGCGAGCGCGCAGCGGTGGCCACCATGTCAAGGGAGAGGGATGGCTTCCAGCATGGCGCGCACCTGTTCCACAGGGCCACGCCCGGCGTCGCGCACCGGAATCAGCCGGTGGGCCACCGTCTGCGGCAGGATGGCGGCGATGTCGTCGGGCGCCACGTAGTCGCGCCCGCTCAGATAGGCCTGCGCCTTGGCCGAGCGAACCACGGCCAGCGCGGCGCGCGGCGACAGACCCTGGGCAAACCATTGCCCGTTGCGTGTGGCTGCCACCAGATCTTGCAAGTACTCCAGCACCGGCTCGGCGGTGTGCACCTGGCTCACCGTGTGCTGCAGGGCTGCGAGGTCGGCGGGCGTCAAGGCGGGCGGCAGCTTGTCCAGCATGTCGCGGCGGTCCTGGCCGCGCAGCAGTTCGCGCTCGGCGGCTCGGTCGGGGTAACCGATGGACAGGCGCATGTGGAACCGGTCCAGCTGCGACTCGGGCAGCGCGTAGGTGCCCAGCTGGTCGTGCGGGTTTTGTGTGGCAATCACAAAGAAGGGTTCGGGCAGGGCGCGGGTTTCGCCTTCCACCGTCACCTGCTTTTCTTCCATGGCTTCCAGCAGTGCGCTCTGTGTCTTGGGGCTGGCGCGGTTGATCTCGTCGGCCAGCAGCACCTGGGCAAACACGGGGCCTGGGTGAAACACAAAGGCCTCGCGCCCGCGCTCGTAGATCGACACGCCGACCAGATCTGAAGGCATGAGGTCGGCAGTGAATTGCACCCTTGAAAACTGCAGGCCGAACGAGCGGGCCAGTGCGTGCGCCAGGGTGGTTTTGCCCACGCCGGGAACGTCTTCGATCAAGAGGTGACCACCGGCCAGAAGGCAGGCCACGCAGTCGGAAACTTGCTGTGATTTGCCCACGATCACCGTGTTAAGCTGATTCAGCAACTGTTGGATTTTTGTGTCGGCTTGCATGCCGCGAACCTTACCGTAAAACCGTTATGGGCCAGGCCACCGGGTATTTCACCCACAAGGATTGTTGGAGACACGAAATGGGCGCCGGCCACCCGGAATGCCCAGAGCGTCTGGACGCGATCGAGGACCGTTTGCTCATGAGCGGACTCGACGTGGCGTTGGAGCGCCGCGAGGCCACCGCCGCCTCCATGGCCGACCTCGAACTCGCCCACGGCCGCATGCACCTGGCGTCGCTGCGCGGCCTCAGCGACAACCTGCGCGACGAGATCAAAGCCGGCGGCCCCACCCACGCGCAGGTCGACCCCGACACCTCCATCAACACCCACAGCTGGGACGCCATCCTCATGGCCGCGGGTGCCGCCATCGACGCCACCGACTCGGTGATGGCCGGCGAAATGCCCAACGCCTTCTGCGCCGTGCGCCCACCCGGCCACCACGCCACGCGCAACCAGGCCATGGGCTTCTGCTTCGTGAACAACGTGGCCGTGGCCGCCAAATACGCGCTGGAGCGCCATGGCCTCAAACGCGTGGCCATCATCGACTTCGACGTGCACCACGGCAACGGCACCGAGGACATCGTGGCCGGCGACGACCGCATCCTCATGTGCAGCTTCTACCAGCACCCGTTCTACCCGGCGTGTGAGCATTCCACCGCTGCCAATCTGGTCAACGTGCCGGTGCCGGCCTACACCAAGGGCATGGACATCCGTGAGCTGATCGACATGATGTGGATGCCGCGGCTCGATGCCCACAAGCCGCAGATGATCTTCATCAGCGCCGGCTTCGATGCCCACCGGGAAGACGACATGGCCCAGATGGGCCTGGTGGAGCAGGACTACGCCTGGATGACGATGCGCATCAAGGAGGTGGCCGAGCGCCACGCCAAGGGCCGCATCGTGAGCTGCCTTGAAGGCGGCTACGCGCTGAGCGCGCTGGGCCGCAGCGTGGAAGCGCACTTGCGGGTGCTGGCCGACGTCTGAACTTCTGCGGACAACGGGCGTCGGATAATGTTTCGATGACCCATCCCGCATCTCCCCCTTCCCCCGCGGCCGACGGCGCAGTGCTGCTTCACACGCGCGACGAGCGTGGTGTGCACACGCTCACGCTCAACACCCCGCGCAGTTTCAACGTGTTGTCCGAAGCGATGCTCGCGGCGCTGCATGCCGCGATGGACGCGGTGGCCGCTGATGCGCAAGCTCGGTTGGTGGTGATCGCTGCCAGCGGCAAGGCCTTTTGCGCCGGGCACGACCTCAAGGAAATGAAGGCGAACCCCGAGCAGTCCTACTACCAGGCGCTGTTTGCGCGCTGCTCACGGCTCATGTTGGCGATCCGCAAGCTGGACGTGCCTGTGATCGCGCGCGTGCAGGGCTTGGCCACCGCAGCGGGTTGCCAGCTGGTGGCGCAGTGCGATTTGGCCGTGGCCAGCGAGGCCGCGAGCTTTGGCGTGAATGGCATTGACGTGGGACTCTTCTGCGCCACGCCGGGTGTGGCCCTGTCGCGCAACATCCTGCCCAAGCAGGCGATGGAGATGCTGCTTACGGGTGACTTCATTTCCGCCGACGAGGCTTGTGCGCGAGGGCTCGTCAACCGCGTGGTGGCACCCGATGCGCTGGACGCCGAGGTGGCCACCCTGGTGGACCGCATTCTGGCCAAACCGCCCGAGGCCATCGCCATGGGCAAGGCGCTGTTTTACCGCCAGCTGGAAACCGGCATCGAAGCCGCTTACCAGCTCGCCGGCCAGACCATGGCCTGCAACATGGCGCACCCCGTGGCGCAAGAGGGCGTACAGGCCTTCATCGACAAACGCGCGCCGAGCTGGCGCGCCTGACCTTTCAACGCAACGTCTTTCCGCATGGCCATCTCATCCACCGCCGCCCCGCAACCCATCGACGACTTCGGTCTCTGGCTGACCGCCTTCACACAACCCACGGTGCTCTCCGAGCTGGGCGCATTGGTGGTCTGCATCGCGCTGGCGCTCGGCATCACGTGGCTGCTGCGCCGCGCGTTGCGCATGCAGGAGGAGAAGTCCTCGGTGCTGTTCGGACGGCGTCTCATCGACGGCGTGATGTTCCCCCTGTTGCTTCTCACGCTGGCCTATGTGGCGCGTGCGCTGTTGATGGCCGTGCTCCCCTTGGCGGCGTTCAAGGTTGCCATTCCGGTGCTGGTGTCGCTGGTGGTGATTCGCGTGGGTGTGAAGGTGCTGCAGGTGGCGTTTGCCACCGCGCCCTGGGTGCGTGCACTGGAACGAACCATCTCGTGGGTGGCCTGGCTGGCCATGGTGCTGTGGGTGAGTGGTTTGCTGCCGGTGGTGCTGGCTGAAATGGACCAGATCACCTGGAAGATCGGCGCCACCACGCTGAGCCTGCGCACCACGATCGAAGGCATCGTCACGGCCGGTGCGGTGCTGATTCTGTCGCTGTGGGTGTCTGCCGCCATCGAGACCCGCCTGCTGCGCAAGGCCGCGGGTGCCGATCTCTCGCTGCGCAAGGCCGCCAGCAACGCCACGCGCGCGCTGCTCATGTTCGTCGGTCTCATCATCGCGCTCTCTGCCGTGGGCATCGACCTCACCGCCCTGTCGGTGCTGGGCGGCGCTGTCGGTGTGGGCATCGGCTTTGGTCTGCAGAAGCTGGCGTCCAATTACGTGAGCGGCTTCGTGATCCTGGCCGAGCGCCGCATGCGCATCGGGGACAACGTGCGGGTGGACAACTTCGAAGGCCGCATCCTGGACATCAACGCCCGCTACACCGTGATCCGCGCACCCACCGGGCGCGAATCCATCGTGCCCAACGAGTTCATGGTCATCAACCGCGTGGAAAACCTCTCCACGGCCTTGACCCGCGTGTGGCAGACCACGGTGGTCTCGGTGGCTTATGGCAGCGACGTCGAACACGTGAGCGCGCTGCTGATGGCGGCGGTGCTGGAGCAGGACGCCGCGCTCAAGGAGCCCGCACCGCTGGTGGCCCTGTCGGCGTTTGGCGCCGACGCCCTGGAGTTCACCGTGGGTTACTGGATCGAGTCGGGCGACAACAGCGACCAGCTGCGGTTGCGCTCGCTCGTCAATCGCCAGATTCTGCAGTCGCTGCAGGCACAAGGCATCGAAATGCCGTACCCACAGCGCGTGGTGCACATCAAGGAACGGCCCTCGCTCAACGGCTCATAAAGCCTGGCAGCCACAGGGAGATGGCGGGGAATGCGATCAGGATCCCCAGGCGCACGATGTCGGCCATGACGAATGGCCACACACCCTGGAAGATGTGTTTGAGCTTCACCAGCGGCAGCAGCGAGTTCATGACGAAGAGGTTCATGCCCACCGGCGGCGAGATCATGCCGAT
>PNMH01000076.1 GCA_013823505.1 Polaromonas sp.
TCCCAGCCTGCCTTGAGTGCCGCCACCTTGGCGATCACCGAGCCCTGCTCGCCGATGGGCGAGACCACGCCCATCACCACGTCGTCCACCGCGGCGGTGTCGAAGCCATTGCGCTGCTGCAGGTGGGTCAACACGCCGGCCAGCAAGTCGATCGGCTTGACCTCGTGCAGGCTGCCGTCTTTTTTGCCCTTGCCGCGCGGCGTGCGCACGGCATCGAAAAGGAATGCTTCGCTCATGGTGTCTCCTGGGGGAAGGCGGATGCCGCGAATCAGTATAGACTTTTGCCAAGCAGTTGCTTTGTCAAATTCCAACTCCCCGATCTTTCCCAGTCTGATAGGTGACACCATGATCGAACGCACCCTGTTCAACGCCGACCACGAAGCCTTCCGCGACAGCTTCCGCAAGTTCATCGACAAGGAAATCGCGCCCCACCACGAGACCTGGGAAGAGCAGGGCTATGTGGACCGCGCGGTGTGGAGTAAAGCCGGCGAGAACGGTTTTCTCTGCATGACGCTGCCCGAGGCTTGCGGCGGTTCGGAGGCCGACAAGCTGTATTCGGTGGTGCAGATGGAGGAGATCGCGCGCACCGGTTTCACCGGCATCGGCTTTGGCCTGCACAGCGAGATCGTGGCGCCGTACATCCTTCACTACGGCACCGAGGCGCAGAAGCAGAAGTACCTGCCCAAGCTGGCCACCGGCGAGATGGTGGGCGCCATCGCCATGAGCGAGCCGGCCGCCGGCAGCGACCTGCAAGGCGTGAAGTCCACCGCCATCAAGCAGTCCGACGGCAGCTATTTGCTCAACGGCAGCAAGACCTTCATCACCAACGGCTGGCACGCCGACCTGGTGATCGTGGTCGCCAAGACCGACCCGAGCGCGGGTGCCAAGGGCACCAGCTTGTTGCTGGTGGAGCGTGGCATGCCGGGCTTCGAGAAGGGCAAGCGCCTGAAGAAGCTGGGCATGAAGGCGCAGGACACTTCGGAACTCTTCTTCGACAACGTGAAAGTGCCGGCTGAGAACCTGTTGGGTGGCGAGGGCAAGGGCTTCATCTGCCTGATGGAACAACTGCCCTGGGAACGCCTGCAGATCGCCATCGGTGCCGTGGCCGCAGCGCAGGCCGCGATCGACTGGACGGTCGAATACACCAAGGACCGCAAGGTGTTCGGCCAGGCCGTGGCTGCATTCCAGAACACGCGCTACAAGCTCGCCGAGCTGCAGACCGAGGTGCAGGTGGCCCGCGTGTTCGTCGACAAGTGCTGCGAACTGGTGAACGTGGACAAACTTGACACCGCCACCGCCAGCATGGCCAAGTACTGGTGCTCCGACCTGCAGTGCAAGGTGATGGACGAGTGCGTGCAGCTTTTTGGCGGCTACGGCTACATGTGGGAATACCCGATCACCCGGGCCTACGCCGACGCGAGGGTGCAGCGTATCTACGGCGGCACGAACGAGATCATGAAAGAGGTGATCTCGCGCGCCATGGGACTGGGCGGACGCTGAACGTCCGCCCGATGTCGCGTTGGCTTACTTTTTCGCGGCTTCGCCCAGGCGGCGGCCGAGCGAGATGGCGTAGGGTGCTGCGCGCGCGTTGAGCACCGGGTCGGCCGACGGCTTGATGCCGGCGGGCAGCACCAGCGGGTTGAAGGTCATGGCGTCGCAAGCGCCACCCATGCCTTCGCTCACCTTGTCGATCACGAGCTTGCCGGCCGAAACCACCGTGCGCGCTTCCGGCCAAGTCAGGGTCGGGTCGGTCAGGTTGTCGCCGGCCTCGGCGAGCTGCAGGCGGAAGTCGAACGACACCGGGCCTTTGGCAGCGCGCTCGCGCAGCTCACCCGCCAGGAACTCGTCACCCATGGATTTCAGCTGGTCTTCGGTGAGTCCCAGCACGCCTGCCTCGGGCACGAACTGCCAGCGCGCGAAGCGGCTCTTGCCGGGCGCGGCTTCAAACTCGAACGCGTTGACACCCCAAAAATTCACTGTGCCGTAGCTCGCTGGCACCGGTGCTTGCGCAAGGTAGGCGCCCTGGCGCGTGGTGTCCGGGTTGGCGGCGCTGAAGGCCTTGATCTTTTCGGGGTCGGCCTTGCCGGTGGCTGGATCGGCGGTGCGGGCCTGCACGAATGGCGCGAACTGCTCGGGTTTGCTGACAAAGAACACCGGCGCCGAGATGTTGGCCATCTGCCACTGCTCGCCACCTGGCAAGTCAAAGGCCAGCGCCAGACCACGCACCGTTTTGCCTTTGTCGCTGGCCTTGGGGCTACCGCCACCGACCGAGAACCGCGCCACCACGGGAATCTTGTCGCCCTTGAACACCGAGGCGCGCGAGAGCTCGCGGCCGGCAGCGTTGCCAACGAAATGGCCGCTGGCGCAGATGCCTTTGGCGCCCGAGCGTCGCGAGCCGGGCTGTGGGCCGGCCAAGCCCTCGAGGGCGTTGACCTGGGATTCAGCGAGGGAGGTTTGGGCGAATGCAACGGGGGTCAGCAAAGTGCTGCCCATGGCAGCGGACGCTGCGGCGGCAAGGAGCAAAGGTTTCATCGGAACGGGCCTTTCGTTGGGTGTGACAGCGGTGGTGCACCTTGCAACCACCTGTGCGGTAGTCGACACTTGCGCCCGTTTCTTACAGGTACCAACGTATTTAATTTGCACGCAGATAAACCAAGGCTTTTGCATTTGTGTAGTTAAAAAGTATGATTTGCGCGTGTTTTGCTGTGGGGACCCTGGATCCATGAAAAACGTCGACATCAAACAGCTGGCCTTGTTCTGCGAACTCATCGAGAGCCAAAGCCTGACCGAAGCGGCATCCCGCATGAACATCACTCCATCGGCCGCCAGCCAGGCGCTCACCCGCCTGCGCAACGTGCTCAACGACGACCTCTGCGTGCGCGAAAAAAACCGCTACCAGCTGACCCCGTACGCCGATGGCGCCTACGGTGTTTTCCAACAAATGGTCGAGCTGTGGAAAGACGTGAGCAACAACGCCTGGGTCTTCAATCCGCTGGAATGCGACTCGCACATCGTCATGTCGTGCTACGACGCCTTTGGTGAAACCGAACTCGCCGAGCTCTACCGCAGCATCACTCGCAAGGCGCCCAATCTGGGGCTGGACATTCATGCGCCCGCCAACGGGCCGGCCGATGTGGAGGCATTGCGTGCCGGTGGGGTGGATGTGGTGTGCAGCCACTACGAGCCGCCGGGCGATGCGCGCGATCTCTACCGGGAGACCGTCAAACACTTCCAAATCACCCACTGCTGTGTGGCGGCTGACCATCCCCGCATCCGGGACACGCTCACGCTGGAGCAATACCAGGCCGAGGAGCATTTGCTGATCACCTTCCTCAAGCGCCATGGAGGACGCCGCAGTCCCATCGACCTCGAACTGGAATCGCGCGGTTTTCCCCCGCGCAAGACGACCATCGTGAATTCCTGGCACCTGTGTTCGGAGCTGCTGGCCCGCACGGACCGGCTGGTGACCACCAGCCGCCAGCAAGCCAGGCAACTTGAGCGCAGCAACCCGCGCATCCGCAGCTTGCCTTTGCCCACCGACTTTGATTGGCCCACGATGCCGGTCAACATGATCTGGCACCAACGCACCCACAACAGCAAACCCCACCGGTGGCTGCGTCTGCAGTTGCGGGAGTTTTTGTCCGCCGTGTCCGAAGAACAGGTGGCCATCCCTGTTGCGGAGGCACTGCCGGGCGCGGTGGAGCAGGGCGCCCGCTGAGGCACGCGGCTTTGCACGTTCAGGCGATCAAGGTGTCCAGTGTCTGCAGCTGGCGCACGGCCACGGGCTCGCTGATCTTGCGACACATCAAATCAAAACATTCGAAACGCACCTCGCGGATGCTGTCGATCTGCGAGGCCAGCACAATCCGCAGGTAGACCCTCAGATCGCGGGCAGACATGTCCGACACGTGGGCTCCGAGCAGATCACCGATCAATTTTTTCACCTGCTCCAGCCGGAGTTGTTCGCAGGCGAGCTTGGTGGCGTCGTCTGTGGTGGACGTGACCTTGCGCAGCCATTCGCGAAAGCCGGTATTGAAGGCGCTGTTGTATGTGCGAGCAGGCTGGTGGGGTGGCATGGGCTTTCTCCGTTGACTGTGTTGTCGATGGGAGAAATTTAAAAGCGCGCCTCGCCCGCGTCCATTTCGACTTTGGCGATGCCCATGTCGCAGAACTGAATAGGCAAAATCAATCGGGTGTTGGCAGGACGAGCTGCGTCTTCAACACAAGCCCTTCGGGCGCGGAGTGATCCGCCAGCATCCAGGCTTGCCCGGCGTGGGTCGATGCCTCCCGCAGCAGATCGTGCAGAAACCGGATGGAGGCCATGTCGAGTGCGGCGAAAGGTTCGTCGATCAGCGTGAGGGGCGTGCCGGCTGCAAAGGCCGCGCACAGCCACACCTTGCGTTTGCTGCCGGCGGAGAGCATGTACATCGGCTTTGCGACGTGCGGCTCCAGCGCAAAGCCGCGGGCCAGCTCTGCCGCCAGGGGAGCGTTGAAGTTGGGGTATTGCAAATGCAGGCTGGCCCACCATGACTGCGCGCTGACCGCATCGAGGGCATCGCTGCGTGGCTGGGTCCGAAACACCTGCGTGCCCAGCGACTGGGTTGTGCCATGCACGACGATCGATCCGCGGTCAGGCAACAGGTCGCCAGAGAGCAAGCGCAAGAGCGTGGTTTTGCCGCTGCTTTCGTCTCCACACACGGCCGAAACGCCCGCGGGCACCATCAAATTCAGGTTGTGAAAGAGCGGGATGCCTGGCCAGCTGAAATGCAATCCTTGAACCGTCAGCACGGCGTCTGTGGTGTCCTGCTCCATGCGTCAGTAACCAATGCTGTAACGAAGGCCTTGGTGGTTGAGCACCGCACTGCGCGGGCCGATGGTTTCCAGCCGCAGACCGGGCGCGATGTCCTGGCCTTCCTGAACCACCTTGCCGTTGGCGATCAACATGCGCAGCGCGGGGTTCTGCGAGTAGGTGGAGCCGCTCACATTGACAGCGGGCAACTGCGCGCGTGCATCTGCCGTGAGTTCGCCAAACGTGGGCACGGTGGCGCTGGTGGCCACGGGCGCAGGTGCTGGCGCTGTTGCTGTTGCTGTTGCTGTCGCAGATGCAGATGCAGATGCAGATGCAGGCGGTGTGGTACCGGTCGCCGCAGCGGGCGCAGGTGACGCGGCGGGAGTTGCGGTCGCTGCCGTCGGCTTGGTGGTCACTGGCGGCGCGCGCGGTGGCGCCAGGATGGGCTGCACCGGCTCTGGCGGGATGGCCAGCGGTGGCGGTGGGCTCGCGGGCAGCGGTGGCTGGCCCGGTGCGACCTGCGGAGGCGTGTTCACGGCTTCGGGCGGCGACGCGGCCACCGGGGCGCTGGCAGTCGCTGGGGGTGTCTGCGCCCCGCCTGTCCACCACCAGATGCCCAACGCGACCAGCAACACAGCCAGTCCGATCAGCGCGTGCCAGGGGCGAAGCAAGCCCGGCTTGGCGCTGTCGTGCCCGGGAGGGGGCACGAGCTGGCTTTTGAGCCCGGGCACGCGACCCCGCTCGCGCTCGGCTTCGGCCCGTTGGAGTGCATCGAGGATGTAGGACATGCGGTGCGGCGAAATGGGCGAGGGATCAGGGCTTCAGTGCGTGGAGCCGGGGCTCGTCCACACCGCTGGCGAGGTTGACCTGCATGAACGTCACGGGCCCGGCCACTCCGGCGGCCTCCACACCTTGTGATCGCTGAAACGCCTTGACACGCGCATCCAGGTCGCTGGCCGATGGTGGAACGCGCCCCAGTGCCTGGAGGCTGGCGATGCGTTCGCCCAACCACAGGGCTGCCGGTCCTTCCAGGCCATCCACCAGCCGGCCGCTGTGGCCAGGCGGCGTGCGCCACAGGGTGGCGAACTCGCCGCGCCACAGGTTCGCCAGCGCGGTCAGGGGCAGGCGCCATTGCTGTTCACCCGCCTGCAGGGTCACGCTGTCGGACGTCATGGCCGTGACCAGTGCCCGGCCGGCGCCTTGCCCGTCGGCGCGCAACACAAGGATGCCGGGGCGATTTAGCTGGCGCAGCCCGTTGAGGGTCATGCGGTCGGTGCGGTAGCACTGCAACTGGTGCTCGAGCGCCGTGGCACAGGCTTCGCCCGTGTTCAGCGCTTGACCCCAGAGTGGAGCGAGCTCGCGCCAGGCGACGGCCTCGTTGTTGATCAATGAGGCAAAGGCTGGTGCGCCGTCGATCACGGGGCGGATGGGTCCGGGTGGCGGATCTGCCTGCGCGGCCGCGACTGCGTTGGCCTGCATTTCAGGCGCGGCCGCCGCCACGGCGGATGTCACCTGCGGGATGGCTGTCGCGGCGCCGGTCTCCAGCGGTCGGGCCGCTGGTTGCGACGTGCTCCACCACCAGAACAATGCACCGGCCACCAGTGCGCCGCCCAGTGCGCCTGCGCCCAGCGTGCCCAGCCAACCGGGCAGGGCCCGCAGGCGGGTTGGTGAACCCTGCGCGGGCAAGCCGGCCACTTCTCCCTCGAACACTTCGCGCGCGGCTTTGTCCACCACCGCGGCCGCCACTTGCGGCACGCCGCTGGCGTAGGCGCCCAGCAGCGCGCGGTCGCACAGCAGGTTGATCCGCCGTGGCACGCCGCGTGCCAGGTCGTGGATGCGCGCCACGGCCTGTTTGGAGAACGGCAGCGGCCCGCGCAAGCCCGCCACCTGCATGCGGTGCTGGATGTACTGCAGGGTCTCGGCCTTGTCGAGCGTGCCGAGGTGGAAACGCGCAATCACGCGTTGGGCGAGTTGTTCCAGTTCCGGCTTGGCCAGGATGGTGCGCAGCTCGGGTTGGCCGATCAGGATGATCTGCAGCAGCTTGCGCTCGCTGGTCTCCAGGTTGGTGAGCAGGCGCAGTTGCTCCAGCACGTAAGGGGTGAGGTTCTGCGCCTCGTCGATGATGAGCACGTTGCGCTCGCCCCTGGCGTGGCTGGCCAGCAGGTAGGCGTTGAGCGGATCGAGGTGGTCCTTAATGGTCGCCGGGCCAATGCCTTCGTGCTTCACCTCGATGTGAAACTCGCTGCAGATCGTCTTGAGCAGGTCGCTGACGGTCAGCTTGGGATTGAAGATGTAGGCCACCCGGCAGTTCTCGGGCAGCTGTTCGAGAAAGCAGCGGCACACCGTGGTCTTGCCAGCGCCGATCTCGCCACTGAGCAAGACAAAACCACCGCCGCCCCGAATGCCATAGAGCAGATGCGCCAAAGCCTCCCGGTGGCGCTCGCTCATGAAGAGGTAGCGGGGGTCCGGTGCAATGGAAAACGGGCTCTGCTTGAGCCCGAAAAACTCGGCGTACATGCACCCGAGCATACCGCCGCCATCCTGGCCCGGCAAAGGCTCGAGGCCGGGCGCAGGGCTTTCTCGGCCCCGCGCTCGGTGCGAGTGTGCGATCAGGCCGCCAGGGCCATGGCGTGCTTGCTGCCCACTTTGTTGCCCGCGCTCACCGAGCATTCGATGTCGCCGGAGAGCTGGCCGCCTTCTTCAATGACCACCTTGCCATAGCGAATGCGCCCGGTCACCTTGCCGGTGGAGTAAATCACCAGCTTGTTGCGCACGGTGAGGTTGCCGTCGAACACGCCACGGATCTCGGCAATGTCGATCTCGGCCGAACCCTTGAACTCACCTTGCTGGGCGATCTGGATCACGCGCGAGTCCATCGTGGCTTCAACCAGGCCTTCCACCACCAACGTGTCGCAATCGGTGATCTCCACGCCCTTGAGCTTGATGTTGGGTCCCACGGTCAGCTTGCTGCCGCCTTCGGGCGCGCCTGTTGAAGCCGGCTGGGCCATGGACGGCGTGGAGGGCAACTCCACATCAGGCGTGGTCTGGGTCGCTGCGGACGGCTGCGATGGCGTCGACGCACCGCCGGTGCTTTGTCCGTAGCGAGGTGTGGCCATGCCCTGGTTCAGGGTTTTGGGTTGATCGATGTCGCGTTTGCCAAAGTGCAGTGCCATGCCAGCTCCTTCAAAAAGTGAAGCAGTCATGCTAAGTGCGGCGGTGCTTACATTCGGGACGGTTCCGTAAGAGGGGTAACGAGATGAACCGTACAGGCTGTTTCAATTCGCCGGTCCTGCACGTTGCTGCTTCTCTTGCGGGTGCGTATCGCATACAGTTGCGCACGCAACCAAATCGAAGACATGCCTATGACACTGCCCACCCATGTTCCCGTGTTGATCGCCGGTGGAGGCCCTGTTGGCCTCACCCTCTCGGCCTTGTTGTCGGCCCAGGGCATTGCCAACCTGGTCATTGAGGCCGATGAAAGCTATTGCACGGGCAGCCGTGCCATCTGCATGTCGCGCCGCTCGCAGGAAATTCTGGGCTGGGTGGGCGCCGACAAGGCCCTGGTCGAGAAGGGCTTGAGCTGGGTGGGCGGTCGCAGTTACTGGCGCCACAACGAGGTGCTGCATTTCCAGATGCCGAGCGAGCCCACGCAGCGTTTCGCACCCATGGTGAACATCCAGCAGTTTTATGTGGAGGAGTTGTCACACCGATCCGCGCAGGCAACAGGGGCGTCACAGGTTCAATGGGCCAGCCGCGTGACCGCGGTGAAGCCTCATGCCGACGGGGTCGCGCTGGAGGTGAGCACGCCCGAAGGTCTGCAGACGGTGCACACCGACTGGCTGGTCGCTTGCGACGGTGGGCGCAGCACGGTGCGCGAGCAGCTCGGGCTGCAGCTCGAAGGCACGCAGTACGACGGCAAGTACGTGATCGTTGACGTGGTGCAGAAAACGCAGCGCGCCGTGGAGCGCCTGGCCTGGTTCGACCCGCCGTCCAACCCGGGTTCCACCATCCTCATGCACCGCCAGCCGGACGATGTGTGGCGCATCGACTACCAGATCCGCGACGACGAAGACCCGCTGGAAGCGGTGAAACCGGAGAACGTGTTGCCGCGCGTGCAGAGCCACCTGGCCATGATCGGCGAGACCGAGCCTTGGGAGCCACTGTGGATTTCGATTTACAACGCCAAGTGCCTCACGCTGCCGAGTTACCGCCACGGGCGCGTGATGTTCGCGGGCGACGCGGCTCACCTGGTGCCCATCTTCGGTGTGCGCGGCCTCAATTCGGGTTTGGACGATGCGGGCAACCTGGCGTGGAAATTGGCCCGGGTGGTGCGCGGCCTCTCGCCGCACTCGCTGCTGGATTCGTATTCCACCGAGCGTGTGCACGCCACGCGCGAGAACATCGCGTACGGCGCCAAAAGCACCGAGTTCATGGCGCCGCCCAATTTCGCCTACCGGCTCATGCGCGAAGCCACGCTGCGGCTGGCCGAAGGCGATGCGCAGGTGCGATCGCTGATCAACCCGCGCCAGTCCACACCGATCACCTACGTGGGTTCGGTGCTGAATGCGCCCGAGGTTGGCCTGTGGACCCACGAGCAGGCGGCGCCAGGCGCGCCAGCACCCGAAGCGCTGTTGAGGGGCGGGGAGGGCGACTTTCACCTCAGCAGCCGCTTCGGGCGGGACTTTCTGGTGCTCGCCTTCGGACCTGAGGGTCAACCGACGCCCACCGTGCCCGGCCTGGCGGTGCTGACCATCGATCCCGCCATGGATGCACACGGCCAGGCCTGGCAGCGCTACGGCCTGTCGGACGCTGGCGACACCGCGCTGGTGCTCGTGCGCCCAGACGGTTACGTGATGGGCCGCTGGCACGGACACGACCCGGCGCCCGTGCTCCAGGCGCTCAAAACCACCGGAGTGTTCGCATGACCGACGCCGATCTCGACCGCAGCTACAGCGCCCTGTGCGAAGCCCTCACCCGGGTGGGCGAAGACAAGGCCCCGCTGTTCCTCTCCATGCTGTGCCTGTCGCTCATCAGCCGGCTGCATCAAGCCGACGAGGTGCTGCCCCTGATGGCCCATGCCGAGTGCCAGTGTGCGGACGGAGCCGGCGATGGCCGCTGACACCACACCGCCTGCGCTGCAAGACTTCCTGACCTGGCGCCTGCACCGGCTGGCCAAACTCACCGACCGGCAAAGCAGCGACGCTTACGCCCAGGTCTTTGGGCTGGGGGTGGGTGAAGCGCGGTGCCTGGCGGCCATCGGGCAGTTCGCGCCGCTGTCGGTGAACGACCTCGCGGCGCAGGCCAACCTCGACAAGGCCCAGGCCAGCCGGGCCGCGCAGATGCTGGTGGATCGCGAACTGGTCCTCAAGTCGGCCAGCGAAACCGATGCGCGAGGCGTGGTGCTCACGCTCACCCGCACCGGGCGGCCTTTGTGGAAGCGGGTCATGCGGCTGATCGAGCAGCGCAATGACGACATTTTTGGCTGTCTCTCGAAGGCCGAGCGGCGCCAGCTCGAGGCGGTGTTCGACCGCTTGATTGCCCATGCACAAGCCCGTCCGCGGAGCAGTAGCCCTGCAACCCCCTGAAATTGGGGGCAACCCGTAAAATCACGGGTTTTCCACCCACCCGCGCTCCGGGTCCGTGTCACCCCATGAACGCTCCCGTCGACGTCTCCTTTTTCGCTCGCGCCGCCAAGCCGATCACCAGCTATCGCCCGTATTGGGCCAAGCGGTTTGGCGTGGCCCCCATGTTGCCCATGAGCCGCGCCGAGATGGAGAAGCTGGGCTGGGACAGCTGCGACATCATCCTGGTGACCGGCGATGCCTATGTGGACCACCCCAGTTTCGGCATGGCGGTGGTCGGGCGCGTGCTGGAAGCGCAGGGCTTTCGCGTGGGTATCATCGCCCAGCCCGACTGGACCAGTGCCGAGGCCTTCAAGGCCCTGGGCAAGCCCAACCTGTTCTGGGGCGTGACCGCGGGGAACATGGATTCCATGATCAACCGCTACACGGCGGACCGCAAGATCCGCAGCGACGACGCCTACACGCCCGGCGACGTGGGCGGCAAGCGGCCTGACCGCGCGGCCATCGTCTACAGCCAGCGCTGCCGTGAAGCCTTCAAGGACGTGCCCATCGTGCTCGGCGGCATTGAAGGCAGCCTGCGCCGCATTGCGCACTACGACTACTGGAGCGACAAGGTGCGCCGCAGCATCGTGGTGGACAGCAAGTGCGACCTGCTGCTGTACGGCAATGCCGAACGGGCGCTCGTCGAAGTGGCGCACCGCATCGCGGCGCGCGAGCCCATCGAGCGCATCACCGACGTGCGCGGCACCGCTTTCGTGCGCCGCCCCGGCGATCCCACGGCCGAAGGCTGGATTGAGATCGATTCCACCGAGGTCGACATGCCGGGCCGCGTGGAAGACCACATCAACCCCTACCTCACCACCAGCGAACAGGCGCAGGCGCAGGGCGAGACCTGCTCCAAGGACGACGGCAATGCCGAGCCTGCGGTGGCCAATCCCGCCATTCAGCCGCTGAAGTTCGTGCCCAACCCCGCCCTGCAGAGCAAACGCAAGCCGCCCGCACGCGACCGCAGCGTGATCCGCCTGCCCAGCTACGAGCAGGTCAAGAGCGACGCCGTGCTGTATGCCCACGCCAACCGCGTGTTGCACCTGGAAACCAACCCCGGCAACGCACGGGCGCTGGTGCAGGCGCATGGCGAGGGCGCAACCGCGCGCGACGTGTGGATCAACCCGCCACCGATTCCGCTGACCACGGCCGAGATGGACTTCGTGTTCGACTTGCCGTACGCCCGCAGCCCGCACCCGGCCTACGCCGACGAACACGGCAAGCACGACGGCGCGACCAAGATCCCGGCTTGGGAAATGATCCGTTTCAGCGTCAACATCATGCGCGGCTGTTTCGGCGGCTGCACCTTCTGCTCCATCACCGAGCACGAGGGTCGCATCATCCAGAGCCGCTCGGAAGAATCGATCATCAAGGAAGTGGAAGACATCCGCGACAAGGTGGAAGGCTTCACCGGCGTGGTCTCTGACCTGGGTGGCCCCACGGCGAACATGTACCGCCTGGGCTGCAAGACGCCCGAGATCGAGGCCGCTTGCCGCAAGCCCAGCTGCGTCTACCCCGGCATCTGCTCCAACCTCACCACCGACCACGGCCCGCTGATCAAGATCTACAAACGGGCGCGCGAACTGCGCGGCATCAAGAAGGTGTTGATCGGCTCCGGCCTGCGTTACGACCTGGCCGTGAAGAGCCCGGAATACGTGAAAGAGCTGGTGCAGCACCATGTGGGCGGGTATCTCAAAATCGCGCCCGAGCACACCGAGGGTGGCCCGCTGTCCAAGATGATGAAGCCCGGCATCGGCAGCTATGACAAGTTCAAGCAGCTGTTCGAGAAGTTCAGCGAAGAGGCGGGCAAGAAGCAGTACCTCATTCCGTACTTCATTGCCGCGCACCCGGGCACCAGCGACGAGGACATGATGAACCTCGCGGTCTGGCTGAAGAAGAACGGCTTCCGCGCCGACCAGGTGCAGACCTTCTACCCCAGCCCCATGGCCACGGCCACGGCGATGTACCACACCAACCTGAATCCGCTCAAGGGCATCAGCCGCGATGCGCAGCGCGCCGAGCGGGTGGACATCGTGCGCGGTGACAAGCGCCGCCGCCTGCACAAGGCGTTTCTGCGGTACCACGATTCGAACAACTGGCCGCTGCTGCGCGAGGCGCTCAAGACCATGGGCCGCGCCGATCTCATCGGCAACGGCAAGCACCACCTGATTCCCACGTTCCAGCCCATGACGGATGGCAGCTACCAGAGCGCGCGTCGCAAGAACAGCACGCCGGTGGGCAAAACGGTGCAACCCGCAGCTGGCCGCCTGCTCACGCAGCACACCGGTTTGCCGCCTCGGGTGACCGGTGCCGGTCGGCCGGGTTCACCGGTGGGTGCGGGCAAGCGCAAGCCGCGCTGATGGCGGGTCTCAGCCCGCGAACGCTGGCCAGGCGATCCAACCCAGCAACGCAGCGGTGTTGACCGCGACCGTGGTCCAGTAGTACAGCCGAAACGGCTGCTTGCTGGTCTTGTGCCGCAGGATCTGCTGCGCAAACCAGGCGCCCGGCCAACCGCCGACGAGTGCCAGTGCGTGCAACTGGTCTTCTGGCGTGCGCTGGGTTTCGTTGATGGCGGCGTCCTTGTCGCGCCAGTACATGTAGAACGTGCCCAGGTTGATCAGCACCACCGCCGTGAGGATCACCCACGGAAAGCGGCCCAGGCCGATACCCACCAGCCACAGCAGCAGCCAGAAAGCGATCAGGCCCAGGCCGATCCACAGCGGCAACTCCTCGCGGCGCTTTTCGCGCGGCAGGCGGGATCTTTTGGCGGGCGCGGTGCGCGGCAGCAATTCAGCCTCGGGCGGCGTCAAAGGCTTGGGCGTTTCGAACGGCGCCTTCACCTCGTTTCGCAGCGGCTCAACCGACAGCGCGCGAGGCCCCTTGCCACCCACGTGGATTTCCTGGAACGTGACCGGCAGGCCCTCGCTGGGCGGCTGGTGGCCACTGAAGTCCCGCATGTGGAAAAAGATGTCGGCGGCGGTCTGTTCACTGCGGATGAAGCCGAACGCCTTGGCTGGATCCCAGCGCACCACGGTTCCCTGTTTTCGCATGATGTTGAATGATGGGTCGAAGGAGGGGTTGCGACTTGTCAGGCCATCCCGAATGGCGCAAAATGCGCCAAACAGGAGATTTTCCATGTCCACCACCGGTTCTGCATTTTCCTCTGTCAAGTTGCCCGCCGGGCTGGTTCAGCAGGCGCGTGAGGCTGCGCAGCCACAGCGGCGCTCGGTGGCCGGGCAAATCGAGTACTGGGCCACGCTCGGTCGCATTGCCGAAGAGACCGGTCTCACGGTGCAGGAAGCGCGCGAGGCCATTGCCCGCTACGACGCGGCCGCGCGGCACGCAGTACCGGCCGATCCACTCGACGCCATCGAGGCCCGGTTCCTGGCCGCCGAGTCCAGCGGCCGCCTGGCCCAGGCGGTTCGCCAGACCGTGCAGGACAACCGCAGCAAGGCACCGGCTGCCCGTCGCGCTGCGTGACGCCACCCGTCTTCTACCTGCTGGCCGGGCCCAACGGCGCCGGCAAGTCCACGCTCTACCGCGCCGCCGTGGCCGAGAGGTTGATCCCCACCGAGCTTGAATTTGTGAATGCCGACCTGTTCGAGGCGGCTCAACTGGCGCAGGTGGTCGATCCGAAAGCGCGGTCGGAGCAGGCGCGGCTTTGGGCAGACCAGCGCCGAGCAACGTTGCTGGGTGCAGGCCGTTCTTTTGTCAGCGAAACCGTTTTCTCCCATCCCTCGAAGCTGCAACTCCTGGCCGACGCGCAGGCGGCAGGGTTTCGCACGGTGCTGCTGGTGGTGTGCGTGGACGATGCGCAGCAACTGGTGCGCCGGGTGGCGCAGCGGGTGCGCGAAGGCGGTCATGCCGTGCCGCCTGAACGGATCCTCGCGCGCTACCCGCGCACCTTGGCACACCTGAAAGGCGCCGTGCGCCTGGCCGATCTGGCCTTGCTGTACGACACCTCGGGCGCCGCCATCCAGCCGCCGCGCCTGGTGGCTCGCTGCCGGCGGGGTTTGCCGCCCGTGGTGACGGGCCAGTTGCCCGCGTGGGCGGCTGATGTGCTGGCGGACTGAGCCTCAGGCCAGCGTGTGCAGAGGAATGTCCTTGGCCACCGACAGTGCATCCAGCTGCTGGCGCGTCATGCCCTTGAGGAACGCGGCAATGGACGCGTGTGTCTCGGGCTTGAACAGCGTGCGCATGTCGCTCACCGCCAAGCCGGCCGCCGTGCACAGGGCTGCGGCGAAATGGGGCTCCAGCGCAGCCACGGCCACGCGGCCGTCCTTGCAGGGGTACACCCGGTAGCCCGCGTGGGCGCCACCCACCGCGCCAGCGGGTTGTGTGAGGCCCCAGCTGCGGGGCAGGGCGAGCCAATGGGCTGCGTCCGACAAGGCAATCTCCTGAAACACGCCCTTGCCGGAGGACCGTTGCACCATCATCGCCTTGAGCGCAGCCTCGCTGGCCATGAGCGAGCCGCCCATGTCGGCAAACAGCGTCGCGGGCAGTTCCAGCCCAGGCACCAGCCCGGCGTCGGCCAGGTAGGTGAGGTCGTGACCCGGCTCTTCGGCGCGCGCACCGGGCGCCCCCACGATGGCCACCACGCTGAGTGCCGGGTACTGCTTGTGCAGCGCCTTCCAGCCGAGCTTGAGTTTGGTGAGTGCCGAGGGGCGGAACGAGGTGAGCAGCAGGTCGGTGCGGGCCAGCGCCTTGTGCAGCGCGGCCTGGCCCTTGTCGGTCTTGAGGTCGATGCTCACGACCTTGATGCCGTCGTGCAGCGTGGCGTAGGCCTTGGGGTTGTACTGGCCCATCGGATCGCCGCTCGTTGCGGTCTTCGGCGCGGGCGGCTCGGCCTTGAGGCAGGTAGCGCCCATGGCTTTCAAGCGCATGAGCGCGGCCGGCCCCGGCAGGTTCAGCGCGAGGCTGAGCACGCGCACGCCGCGCAGGGGTTTGAGGGCGGGGGCGGGGCGGTTGGTGGGGGTCATGGGCGCGTCGGGTGGGTGGGGTCGCTGCACTGTAGCGCCGCAGGGATCGCCTGAAACGCAAACGGGCGACAGCGTCGCCCGTCTGACCCCATTCACAAGACCTCAGCGACGCCCGAAGTCCAGCGGCAGTCCCACGTAGTTCTCAGCCAGCGAACGCGACAGCGCTTCGGAGTTCACCAGGTAGTCCAGTTCGGCCTCCTGCACCTTCTGGCCAAAGCCGGCCGTGTCGGGGAACTGGTGCATGAGCGAGGTCAGCCACCAGCTGAAGCGCTCGGCGCGCCACACGCGGGCCAGGGCCTGCTGCGAGTAGTTGTCGATGCCGGCGTTGCTCTTCTCGATGTAGTGGTCGATGAAGGCGCTGGAGAGGTACTTCACGTCGCTGGCCGCCAGGTTCAGGCCCTTGGCGCCGGTGGGCGGCACGATGTGCGCCGCATCGCCGGCCAGGAACATCCGCCCGAAACGCATGGGCTCGGCCACGAAGCTGCGCAGCGGAGCAATGCTCTTCTCGATGCTGGGGCCGGTGATCATGCGCTCCGCCATTTCGGGGTCCAGACGGCGCCGCAGTTCGTCCCAGAAACGGTCGTCGCTCCAGGCCTCCACCTTGTCGTCGATGGGGCACTGCACGTAGTAGCGGCTGCGCGTGAGGCTGCGCATGGAGCACAGGCCGAAGCCGCGCTCGCTGTTGGCGTAGACGATGGCGTGGGTGGACACCGGCGGTACATCGGCCAGCACACCGAGCCATCCGAAGGGGTAGACCTTCTCGTACTCGGTGATGGCGCCCTCGGGCACGCTGGCGCGGCACACGCCGTGAAAGCCATCGCAGCCTGCGATGAAGTCGCACAGCACTTCGTGCGTCTGGCCATCTTTCTCGTAACGCACCACCGGGTGGTCGGTGTCGAAGTCGTTCACCGTCACGTTGCCCGCGCTGTAGACCGTGGTCAGGCCGGCGGCGCTGCGCGCGTCCATCAGATCGCGCGTCACCTCGGTCTGGCCATACGCCGTGACCACCTTGCCGCCGGTGAGCCCGTGCACATCGATCGGGTGGCGGGTGTTGGCAAACACGAGTTCGATGCTGTGGTGCACCGTGCCTTCGGCCTTCACACGCTCACCCACGCCGGCCTCGGCCAGCAGGTCCACCGTGATCTGCTCCAGGATGCCGGCACGGATGCGGCTCAGCACATAGTCGCCACTCTGGCGCTCGATGACGATGTTGTCGATGCCAGCCTTGTGCAGCAACTGGCCGAGCAGCAGGCCCGACGGGCCGGCGCCGATGATGGCGACCTGGGTTCTCATGTGGTGTCTCCTGATTGGAATCGCCAAGCGTAGAAACCTGGAGCTCGCAACACAATCGCTCTCGACCACGCTTGCGCGATGATCGAACTTTCTGTGCGATCACCGCGCAATATGGGGCGGGCAGCGGATAATCCGGCCATGAATGAATCTGCACACCAAATCGCCAAGGCCGATTTCATCGAAGGCATGGCCAAGGGCATGGCGGTGCTGGAGAGCTTCGACACGCAGCGCCAGCGGCTCAACGCCACACAGGCGGCCGAGCGCGCCGGCCTCACGCGCGCGGCCGCAAGGCGCCACCTGCTCACGCTGGCCCACCTCGGTTACCTGGACACCGACGGCAGCCATTACTGGCTCTCGGCCAAGGTGCTGCGCTTCTCGGGGAGTTACTTGGCTTCGGCGCGCCTGCCGCGCCTGCTGCAGCCCACGCTCAACCGCCTCGCCGCACTCACGCGGGACTCGTTTTCAGCGGCGGTGCTCGATAGCGACGAGGTCGTGATCATTGCGCGCAACGTTTCCATCGGTGGCCAGCGGCTCATGGCCTACGGCCTTCACCTCGGTGCGCGGCTGCCCGCACACGCCACGTCCACCGGCCGGGTGCTGCTGGCCGCGATGCCGCGCGGTGAATTCACCACCTGGCTCAAGGGGCGCGAACTGCCCCGGCTCACGCCTCACACGGCGGTGGACCACAAAGCGTTCAAAGCCCTCATTGCCGAGGTGCGCAATCAAGACTTGGCCATCGCTCGAGAGGAGCACGAGCTGGGCGTCTTTGCGTTGGCGGTGCCGCTGCGCAACATGCAAGGCAAGGCGGTAGCGGCGCTCAACGTGGTCTCGTCCGCCGAGCGCATGGATTCGCCACAGTTTCAGCAGGACATGCTGCCGCTGCTGCAGGATGCCGCTCGCGAACTGCGGCCGCTGCTCTGACCGGGTTCAGACGCCCAGGTACTGTTCCAGCAGTTCGGGCTTGGACAGGAGCTCTTCGGAACTTCCCTCGAACACCACCTCGCCCTTGACCAGGATCACGTTGCGGTCGGTGATCTGGGTGACGTGTTTCCAGTTCTTGTCCACGATGATGCTGCTGATGCCGCTTTCGCGGATCAGGCCGCAGATGCGCCAGATCTCGCGCGCGATCAGGGGTGCGAGACCTTCGGTGGCTTCGTCGAGGATGAGCAGGTCGGGGTTGGTCATGAGCGCACGGCCAATGGTGAGCATCTGCTGCTCGCCGCCACTGAGCTGCTGGCCGCCGTGGTTGAGCCTCTCGGCCAGGCGTGGAAAGGTCTCCAGCACGCGGTCGTACGTCCAGTCGCGTTGTCCCTGGGTGCCGGCGCGGGCCGACATCACCAGGTTTTCCTTGACGCTCAGGTTGCCAAAGATGCCGCGGCCTTCGGGCACGTAGGCCAGGCCCTGGCGCGCGATCTCGAAGGTGGGCGCGCCGGTCATGTCGCGGCCCTTCACGTGCACCTTCCCGCCGCTGGGTTTGACGATGCCCATGATGGATTTGAGCAGCGTGGACTTGCCCATGCCGTTGCGCCCCATCAGACCGATCGTCTGGCCCTGGCCCACGGTGAAGTCGATGCCGCGCAGGATGTGGCTGGCGCCGTAGTGGGTGTTCAGGCCCTTGGCCTCAACCAATGCGTTCGTCAAAGCGCTCATCAGTGTTCCTCACCCAGATAGGCCGCTTGCACCGCTGCGTCGGCGCGCACCTGCGCGGGCGTGCCGCTGGCGATCACCTGGCCGTTCACCATCACGGTGAGCTGGTCGGCCAGCGTAAAGACAGCGTCCATGTCGTGTTCCACCAGCATGATGGCGTGGTCCTTCTTCAGGCGCAGCAGCAGCGCCACCATGCTCTCGGCCT
>PNMH01000077.1 GCA_013823505.1 Polaromonas sp.
TTGGCCGGCTTCTTGTCGCCCGAGACGATGAGCCAGCCCGCGCGGTAACCGCACGAGCGGTAACTCTTGGAGAGCGAGTTGAAAGTGAGCGTGAGCACATCGTCCGAGAGGCTGGCAATCGCCGTGTGCTTGACGCCGTCGTACAGCACCTTGTCGTAGACCTCGTCGGCAAAGATCACCAGGCCATGCTCGCGCGCGATCTCAACGATGGCCTTGAGCAATTCGTCGGAGTACAGCGCACCGGTCGGGTTGTTGGGGTTGATCACCACGATGCCCTTGGTGGCCGGGGTGATCTTGCGGCGGATATCGTCCAGATCGGGCATCCAGCCATTGGACTCGTCGCACATGTAGTGCACCGGCGTGCCGCCCGAGAGGCTAACGGCCGCAGTCCACAACGGGTAGTCGGGCGCGGGAAGCAGCAGCTCGTCTCCGTCGTCGAGCAGCGCGTTCGTGGCCATCACGATCAGTTCGCTCGCGCCGTTGCCGAGGTAAATGTCGTCGAGCGTCACGCCCTTGATGCCCTGCGTCTGCGTCTCATGCATCACCGCCTTGCGCGCACCGAAGATGCCTTTGCTGTCCGAGTAGCCCGCCGAGTTCGGCAGGTTGCGGATCATGTCCTGCTGGATCTCTTCAGGCGCATCAAAACCAAACACCGCCAGGTTGCCGATGTTCAGCCGAATGATCTTGTGACCTTCGTCTTCCATCTTTCGCGCGGCGTCCATGATCGGCCCGCGAATGTCGTAGCACACGTTGGCCAGCTTGGCGGATTTCTGGATGGTCTTCAAAGTCGCTCCCTGGAGGTTCTGGGGTCGTGCGGCGCGGTGTTCCCGGCGTGTTGCACCGGGCGTTATATTCGGTCTCGTCTGCAGGGAAAACCTGCAATTTGACCACAGTTCCGCACCCCGTCCGATCGCCCACCTCCCCATGAAACTGCACTCCGACAAGCTGGATATCCAGTCCGTCACCGGCTATGGCGACGGCTGGATCGCGGTGAATGGACAGCGCCATTCCCACAGCCTCGTGCTCACACCCAAGGGCCAGTTGCTGCCCTGGTCCTGCTCGCGCTTCGAGTTGCTGGAGGCCTCGCACTTCGACGTGCTCGTCCCGCCATCGGGCGAGCCCCCTGAGCTCGTGGTGTTCGGCAGCGGCACCCGGTTGCGATTCGCACCACCGGCCCTGTTGAGAGGCTTGATGGCCCGGCGCATCGGCGTGGAAACCATGGACACGGCCGCCGCCTGCCGGACTTACAACATCCTCGCTGGCGAGGGCCGGCGTGTGGTGGCGGCTTTGCTGCTGGAGACCTGAAGCTCTGGCCGACGCCGGGTGCCGTCAGCATGACGGACGGACCCAATCAGGGTAAAATAGCCGATTGTTTCCTGCCACGGGTCCCATTGCTGCAATGCAGAGCTCGCCGTGAAACAGCCGGGAAGCCAACGCATCACCACCAACTTACGTCAGGGGTCCACGCAGTATGGCAGTCGTTGTCAATAAACCCATTCCCGAATTCGAATCGATGGCCACCGGCGGCATCAAGGTCAGCAACCAGACGCATCTGGGCCAGACCATCGTGCTGTACTTCTACCCCAAGGACAATACGCCCGGCTGCACCACCGAAGCCATGCAGTTCCGCGACAAGTACAAGGACTTCGTGAAGGCTGGCGCCCAGGTGTTCGGTGTCTCGCGCGACAACATGAAGTCGCATGACGATTTCAAGACCAAGCTCGAACTGCCTTTCGAACTGATTGCCGACACGGAAGAGAAGATGTGCCACATGTTCGGCGTGGTCAAGAACAAGATCATGTACGGCAAGAAGGTCAAGGGCATTGAACGCAGCACCTTCCTCATCGGCCCCGATGGCGTTCTGAAGGAAGAATGGCGAGGACTCAAGGTCCCTGGCCACGTGGAAGACGTGCTCAAGGCTGTCAAGGCCCTGAAAAAAGCCGCCTGATCCGCACCTGTTGGGCTGGGTCGATGGCCCGAGGCAGCGATTCACGGGACTCATGCATAATGAATTCATGACGCCGGGAAGCCCCTCAGCCCCACCCCTTCTGCCCACTGCAAGCAGACTCCAAAGCCGCCCGGTCACCCCGGCGGCTTTTTGTTTTCCAGCCTCGTGCTGAACACACAAGCCCACATGCCACTGCCCCCCGCCCCCTCCAAACGCGCCGCCCTCCTGTCACCCGAGGCCTACAGCCTCAAAGCCGCCGAAGAACCCTTCGAGCTGGAAGCCGAAGCGTCACCCGTTGTGATGGCGCCCGCTGCCCAACCAGCACGCCCGCCCGAGGCGGCCGCGACGACGCCGCCGCAACCTACCGCCAAAACCGCCGGCCGTGCAGGCGGCCGCGGGCGCAAGCCCGCTGCGCAAGCCACCCCTGTGGTGGCCGAGCGGGCGGAAACCGCACCTGCCCTGCAGAAAGGCGCAACGCCCGCCGTTCCAACTCCGCGGAGCACACAGGCTGCGCAGGTCACCGCTTCGTCAGGCAGCCGCCGTCGGGCTGCGGGCAAGGCTGGCAATGGACCCGCCAGACTCTTCGTGCTGGACACCAACGTGCTGCTGCACGACCCGATGAGCCTGTTCCGCTTCGAGGAACACGACATCTTCCTGCCCATGATCGTGCTCGAAGAGCTCGATGGTCACAAAAAGGGCATGACCGAAGTCGCGCGCAACGGTCGCCAGACCAGCCGCACGCTCGACGCGCTGGTGGCCCAACAGGGCGGCGAGATGACCAAGGGCCTCAAGCTCTCGGCCACGGGCCACCACGGCGCCCGCGGCCTGTTGTTCTTCCAGACCGAACCCCTGGAAAGCAACCTGCCCTCCAGCTTGCCGCAAGGCAAGGCCGACAACCAGATCCTGGGAGTGGTGCACTCGCTGCGCCAACGGCATCCCGAGCGCGAAGTGATCCTGGTGTCGAAGGACATCAACATGCGCGTAAAAGCACGCGCGCTGGGGTTGGCTGCCGAGGACTACCAGAACGACAAGACACTGGACGACGGTGAATTGTTGTACGCCGGTGCGCTGGCGCTTCCGCAGGATTTCTGGACCCGCCAGAGCAAGACGATCGAAAGCTGGCAAAGCGGCAGCCACACGTTCTACCGCGTCAGCGGCCCCGCGGTGGGGCAGTTCTACATCAACCAGTTTGTCTACTTCGAAGCACCGGGCGAACCCTCGTTGTATGCCCGGGTGACCGAGATTCGCGACAAGACCGCGGTGCTCAAGACACTCAAGGATTACACGCACCTCAAGAACGCGGTGTGGGGCGTGACCAGCCGCAACCGCGAACAGAACTTCGCGCTCAACCTGCTGATGGACCCGGAGATCGACTTTGTGACGCTGGCTGGCACGGCGGGCACCGGCAAGACGCTGATGGCACTGGCCAGCGGCCTCACGCAAGTGCTTGACGACCGCCGCTACACCGAGATCATCATGACCCGCGCGACGGTGAGCGTGGGCGAAGACATCGGTTTCCTGCCCGGCACCGAAGAGGAAAAGATGGGCCCGTGGATGGGCGCTCTGGACGACAACCTGGAGTTCCTGGCCAAGGGCGATGGCGGCAATGCCGGTGAATGGGGCCGCGCGGCCACCAACGAACTCATCCGCAGCCGCATCAAGGTCAAGAGCATGAACTTCATGCGCGGTCGCACCTTCATGAACAAGTACGTGATCATCGACGAGGCTCAAAATCTGACGCCCAAGCAGATGAAAACGCTCATCACGCGTGCCGGCCCGGGCACCAAGATCATCTGCATGGGCAACCTCGCGCAGATCGATACGCCCTACCTCACCGAAGGCTCATCGGGCCTGACCTTTGCCGTGGACCGCTTCAAGGGCTGGCCGCACGGCGGGCACATCACGCTGGCGCGTGGCGAACGTTCGCGTCTGGCCGACTTTGCGTCGGAAGTGCTCTGAAACGATCGCTCAAGGTAGCAACAAAAAACCCGGCCATGGCCGGGTTTTTTCATGCTGACTGATGGATCAGAAGTCCCCACCACCCGCAAGCGACTCGAACCGCGTGAGCATGTTCAGGAAGGCCAGCTTCACCGTGCCCGTGGGGCCGTTTCGCTGCTTGCCGATGATGATCTCGGCCACGCCCGGTTCCTTGCACGCGTCCTTGGTGTAGTACTCGTCGCGGTAGATGAACATGATGATGTCCGCGTCCTGCTCAATCGCGCCGGACTCGCGCAGATCGCTCATCATGGGGCGCTTGTCGGTGCGGGTTTCCACACTGCGGTTGAGCTGCGATAGTGCGATCACCGGGCACTGCAGTTCCTTGGCCAACATCTTCAGGCCTCGCGAGATTTCACCCAACTCGGATGCGCGGTTGTCACCATCGCCGCCGCTGCCGCTCATGAGCTGCAAGTAGTCGACCACGATCAGGCCCAACTTGCCGCACTGGCGCGACAGGCGCCGCGCGTTGGCTCGCAGCACGCTGGCGGTGAGGCCAGGGGTTTCATCGATGTGAAGCGAGACGTTGCGCAGTTTCTCGATGGCCTCGGTCAGTCGCGGCCACTCGTCGTCGGTGAGCTTGCCGTTGCGCAGGTGGGACTGGTTGATGCGGCCGATGGAGCCGACGATACGCACCGCCAGCTGCGAGGCCCCCATCTCCATGGAGAACACGGCCACGGGCAGGCCTTCATTGAGCGCCACATGCTCGGCGATGTTGATGGCGAACGCGGTCTTGCCCATGGAGGGACGCGCCGCCAGCACCACCAGATCGCCAGCCTGCAGGCCCGAGGTCATGCGGTCCAGGTCAACGAAACCGGTGGGCACACCGGTGATGTCGTTGGGGTTGTCGGCCATTTCCTGCACGCGGTCGAGCAGCTCGACCACCAGCGTGTCCATGCCCTGGAAGCCCTCCTTCATCCGCGAGCCTTCTTCGCCGATGTTGAAGATCTTCTGTTCGGCTTCATCCAGTATCTTGTCGACCGACTTGCCCTGCGTGTTGAAGGCTGCGGTGGCGATCTCGTCGCTGGCTGCCACCAATTTGCGCAGGATGGCGCGCTCGCGCACGATCTCGGCGTAACGCCGGATGTTCGCCGCGCTCGGCACATACTGCGCCAGCGAATTGAGGTAAGCCAGGCCACCCGCCTCCTCGGCTTTGCCCAGGTTCTGCAGGTGCTCGAACACGGTGACCACATCGGCGGGTTTGCTGGCGTTGACCATCGTGGCGATGGCCGAGTACGTCAGTCGGTGTTCGTAGCGGTAGAAGTCAGAATCGTTGACGAGGTCCGCCACCCGGTCCCAGGCGCCGTTGTCGAGCAACAGGCCCCCCAACACGCTGGACTCGGCCTCGATGGAGTGCGGGGGAACACGGAGCTGAGCAACCTGGCGGTCGGCACCGCCGCCTCCCTCTTCCAGGCCGGCATCAAAAGAAGAAAAGGAACTGGAGAAAACGGCGGACATCGGCGTGAGAAAAGTAAAGCGTCATGGTACGCGCTGACCCTCTGAAAGTCATGGGACAAGTCTGTGGACAAGTCCGGTAAAAGGGGTGGATGACGGACGGCTTGCCGCGTCTTCAGCGAAGCTCCAACCACCAACAAAAAAGCCGCAGCCCAAGGGGCTGCGGCTTTCGAGCGAAGCGCCTGGGCGCTCGCGCGGAACTCAGGCGGTTTCGCCGAGCACCGTGACGTTCACGTCGACCGTCACGTCGGTGTGCAGGTTCACGCTCACCGTGTAGTCGCCCACGTTTTTCAGGGGACCGTTGGGCATGCGCACTTGCGACTTGGCGACCTTAAAGCCTTGTTTATTCAGCTCTTCGGACACGTCGTGGTTGGTGACGGAGCCGAACAGGCGACCGTCGACACCGGCTTTTTGCGACAGCTTGACCGTCACGGAGGCGAGCTTTTCGCCCAATGCCTGAGCTTCGGCGTGTTTGGCAGCGGCCACCTTTTCGAGTTCGACGCGGCGTGCTTCGAATTCGGCGATGGCGTTTTGCGTGGCGCGGCGAGCGCGGCCGGAGGGGATCAGGAAGTTGCGGGCGTAGCCGTCCTTGACCTTGACCACATCGCCGAGGGCGCCGAGATTGACAACTTTGTCGAGCAGGATGATTTGCATGTCAGGCTCTCTTTCAGACGCGGTGCTGGTCGCTGTAAGGCAACATGCCGAGGAAGCGCGCGCGCTTGATGGCGGTGTTGACCTGACGCTGGTAGAAGGCACGCGTGCCGGTCAGGCGCGCGGGGATGATCTTGCCATTTTCGGCGATGAAGTCGCGAAGGACATCAACGTCCTTGTAGTCGACTTCTTCGACGTTGGCCACGGTGAAGCGGCAGAAGCGCTTGCGCTTGAACAGCAGCGATTGGGTGTTGCGCTTGGGGCGCTTGTCTTTGTTGAAACGTTTGGGTGACGCCATGATGGGCCTTCCTATGTCTTGCTGAAATCTTGGATGTGGAACACCACGCCTTTGCCATTGCGCGCGTTGGTCAGAAAGCCGTGAAACTCACAGACCGAGTCGAGTCCCTGTCGGGAGAGGATCTCGGCGTGCGACCCGAAGGCGATGGCCCTGAGTTGCAATTTCACTTGCCTGGGGGTGTCCAGCTCGACGATCTGTGACTCGTGTTCGAGCACGAGGTTGACGGCCGGTATGCCTGCCGGTGTGTAACGCAGGCTCTGCACCTGCACCACCACGGCAGACAATTGTGTCTGGTTCACCCGTTGACGTTAACGCGCACCGGGCATCAAGCCTGGGCCTGTTCCTGCGGTTGGTGCTGCTGGGGGCGCTGCTCTGGCTGCTGAAGCTTGCGGGCTTCTTCGCGCTCGACCGACTTCATCATGGACGATGGGCCGGTGTCGGCTTTCTTGCGCAGCACGGTCAGGTGGCGCAGCACGGCGTCATTGAACTTGAAGGCGTGCTCCAGTTCGGCCATCACGGCCTGATCGGCCTCGATGTTGACGCACAGGTAGTGGGCCTTGGACAGCTTGTTGATCTGGTAAGCCATCTGGCGACGGCCCCAATCTTCAACGCGGTGGATCTTGCCGCCGCCGGCGGTGATCATGCCCTTGTAGCGCTCCAGCATGGCTGGAACTTGTTCGCTTTGATCCGGATGGATCAGCAAAACGATTTCGTAATGACGCATGGACTCTCCTTGTGGATTCGCCCACCTTCGCAGGCGGGCTTGGGTTGGAGCTGCCCCCAGCGTCAGATGGGGTGCAGCAAGGCAAGCCCACGATTCTAGCAAAAAACCCGGCCAGTCGTGAAACTGGCCGGGTTCCTGGGCTCACCAGCCGCCAAAGCGGCGGGTGAGCGGGGAGGTCACGCAGGCTGCGCTCAGCTCATGCGCAGGCTGGGGTAACGCACATGTTCCACCAGCTGCTGCACCTTGCGGCTGGGGGCCGGGGTGACCAGGCTCAGCAGGATGATCACGGCAAAGCCAACCGGCACACCAAACACACCGGCTGAGATCGGCAGGATGCCGAACCACAGTTCAATGGGCGAGGTCACGCCGAAAATGCCGCGCATCCAGGGCTGGGTGGTCACCATGTAATACACGGTGATGCCCAGACCAGCGACCATGCCAACCGAGGCAGCAATGCCGGTGGCTCGCTTCCAGAAGATGCCTAACACCAGTGCCGGGAAGAACGCCGCCGCCGCGAACGAGAACGCCGCTGAAACCAGGAACAGGATGTCCGCCGGTTTCTGCGCCGCCACGTAGGCCGCCGCCAGCGCCACGATCAGCAGCAACATCTTGGAGATGGTGACGCGACGGGCCGTGGATGCGTTGGGGTCGATCATCTTGTAGTACAGGTCGTGCGACAACGCGTTGGCAATGGTGAGCAGCAGGCCGTCGGCAGTGGACAGCGCAGCGGCCAGGCCACCGGCGGCCACCAGACCCGAGATCACGTAGGGCAAGCCACCGATTTCCGGCGTGGCCAGCACGATGATGTCGCCACCGATCGTCATCTCGTTGAGCTGCAGCAGGCCGTCCTTGTTGATGTCGGTGATCGACATCAGAGAAGGGTCCACCTTGTTCCACGAGGCCACCCAGGCGGGCAACTGGTCAAACGGTGTGCCGACCAAAACATGGAACACCTCGTACTTCACCAGCACGGCCAGGGCCGGGGCGGTGAAATAGAGCAGGAAGATGAAGAACAGCGACCACGTGACCGACTCACGCGCTTCCCGCACGCTGGGCACCGTGTAGTAGCGCATCAGGATGTGCGGCAGCGCGGCCGTGCCGATCATCAGGCAGAAGATGAGCGCGAGGAAGTTCAACCGTGAGGTGTCGTACGCCTTCACCGCTGCGGCATCCCCATTCGGGTCACCCGAGAACTGCTGTGCATGGGGAGGCATGCCGTTGAGCGGCCGGGACTTCGCGTCCGCGCCCGCCTTCGCAGCCGTCCATGCTTTCTTGGCTGCGTCTGCGTCCTTGGGCAAGGAAGAGATGGCCTTCTCTGCAGCGGAGATTTCGGCGGACGGAGCATTCGCAGCGCGCAGCTGGGCCAGCTTGGCTTCGGCAGCGGCCTTGTCGGCTGTGAGCGCAGCGGCGGGATCTTTCAGCTTTTCAGCCAGTGCGGCCGAACGCTGCTTGTAGATCTCGCGAACTTCGAGCTCCTTCGGATCGGCTGCCAACAGCTTTTCCTTGGCCGTGACCTTTTCCAGCTGGAAGCCGTAGATAGCCTGTGGCACCGGCACGCTGGTTTGCTTCACCGACAACCACACCACCGGGATCATGTAGGCCACGATCAGGATGATGTACTGCGCCACCTGCGTCCAGGTCACCGCGCGCATGCCACCCAGGAACGAGCACACCAGAATGCCGCCCAGCCCCAGGAAAATCCCGAGCTCGAAGGCCACGCCCGTCAGACGCGAGGTGATGAGACCCACACCGTAGATCTGCGCCACCACGTAGGTGAAGGAGCAGAGGATGGCGGCAAAGATGCCGATGAATCGCGGAAGGTTGCCACCGTAGCGCTCACCCAGGAAGTCGGGGATGGTGAACTGGCCGAACTTGCGCAGGTAAGGCGCGAGGAACAGCGCCACCAGGCAGTAGCCACCGGTCCAGCCCATGATGAAGGCCAGGCCGCTGTAGCCGGTCAGGTAGAGCGTGCCGGCCATGCCGATGAAGGACGCGGCAGACATCCAGTCCGCGCCCGTGGCCATGCCGTTGTAGACCGCTGGAACCCGCCGACCCGCCACGTAGTACTCGGCCGCGTCGGTGGTGCGGCTCATGATGCCGATGCCGGCGTACAAGCCGATGGTGGCGAGCAGGAAGATGAAGCCGATCCATTCGCGAGACAAGCCCATCTGCTCGAGGATGGCCAAGGCCACCACGAAGATGAAGAAGCCGCCCGTGTACCACGTGTACACCTTGTTGAGCTGTTGCTTGAACGCCTTGTTGCCGCCGGAACCGCCGGCGCCCGTTTCGAACATGCCTGCCATGGTGTTATTCCTCGGTCTCTTCGACACCGTGCTCAATGTCGAGTTTGTTCATGTACCAGGCGTAGTACGCAATGATCACGCAGTACACCACCAAGGCGCCCTGGGCACCCATCCAGAAGCTGAACGGCCAACCAAAGAAGTTGAAGCTCAGGTCACGTGCGAAGTAGCTCACCACGAACGTCACGACAAACCAGATTGCAAGCAATATGGCTGTGATGTTGAGGTTTTTCCGCCAGTAGCGGCGGTGCTTGTCAGTCAGTTCCATGCGATCGACCTCCATCAAGAACACCCTCTCGGGCAAATCACGGACGCCGCCCATTTCCCCCAGGCAGCCTGCAACCGGTCCGCGTTTCTCGAAAGCCGGTTTCCACCGGCTCTCCCTTTTGAAAGCTGCGCAGCAGCAGCGTGAGATCAGGCCTGGGCTTGGTGCCCAAGACCGGTCTCACGCTCCAGCTGTGCAGCCACTTTGGGCTCGAACTTTCGGAGGTGGCGAATGATCTTCGCGGCCTCGTCGGGCTCTTGCCGGTCCACATGAACCCGGGCCAGCTGGTACCAGCCGTAAGGGCTCATCGGTTGCAGTTCGGTGTTCTTGCGCAGGGCGGTGACGGCTTCGTCAAAGCGGCGCTGGCGGATGAGGCTCAAGGCCAGGCCGTACCAGGCCCGGTCGAGTTGGGGGTCGAGTTCGGTGGCGCGCCGGAAGGCCGCTTCGGCTTGTTCCAGCTGGCCCATTTCTTCGCTGAGGTAACCGAGGTTGAACCAGCCAGCTGGCTGATCGGGCTGGGCGGCCACGAGTTGCTGCAACGCTTGCTGCGCACCAGCCTTGTCGCCGAGTTCGGCCAGCAGGTGAGCACGGGTGGCCAAAGCGTAGGGGTCTGCCGCGTGGCTGGCGAGCAGGTCATCCACCCGCTCCAGCGCGCGCTCGCGCTGGCCGAACAGCACCAGCGCCCGGATTTGCAGCTGGATGAACTTGCGGTTGAGCGAACGATTCATTGACACAGCGCCACCCCGATTTTCAAGCAGTGATTGACCTTGGTCAGCGTCACCGCCACCCAGATGAAGGCCAGCAGAAGGAAAGCCACCAGAGGCAGGTGGCGGTCCAGCACGAATTTCGGTGTCACCAACCGGGCCACCTGCACGAAAGGTTTGCCCATTTGCTGCAGCACCTGATAAAACAAATTGGTGTCCTTGCGCTTTCCTGCAAGCAGACCCAGCACCCATTGACCCACGAGCGCCAGCAGTGCGATTTCTGTGATCAGCTTGACCGCGGAAATGAAGAACAGCATGGAAGCCTCGGTTGGTTTGGCGCCATTCTGAATTTGCACCTTACCGCTTTCTTACAGATGATCCTCCAGCCCATTTGAGGCAGGTCAAACCCTCTAAGTACTTACCCGAATATTGTTAGAGATGGGGGCATCACGATGAAGAACACATTCTTAAGTCCTACAAACTCAATGACCATCGACACCGCAGATCAAGCCACCGCAGACACGGGCATTGAACCGAGCGACGCGGCGCTCAACCTGATGACCACACCGGTGGGTTCATTGATCAAGCGCGCGCCCATCACCCTGCCACCGCACACCAGCATCCGGGCTGCGGCGCAACGGATGAACGAGGAGCGGGTGTCGTCCATCCTGATCGTGGAGCAAGGCCATCTGTTTGGTCTGATCACCGACCGCGACCTGCGCAACCGCGTGATCGCCACCGGGCTGGACACGCAGCGGCCGATCCTGGAAATTGCCACACTGGCACCGTTCTTCGTGAACCTGCACGACCCTGCGTTCGACGCCTTGCTGCTGATGGCGCGTCACAACATTCACCACGTGCCGGTGCTCGATGGGCAGCGCATCGTGGGCATGATCACCGCCACCGACCTGACCGAGCAGCACAGCACCTCGGCGGTGTACCTCGCGGGCGATATCTACAAGCAGACGTCGGTAGAAGGTTTGCAGCGCGCCAGCACACGCATCCGTGCACTGCAACAGAGCCTGGCTGCGGCCGACGCGACCGCCTACAACACCGGCCACATCATCACCGCCATCACCGACGCCATCACCACCCGCCTGCTGCAGCTGGGCGAAGCGCAGTTGGGCCCAGCGCCGGTGGACTACGTGTGGGTCGCGGCCGGATCACAGGCCCGCAGCGAACAGACCGCCAGGTCCGACCAGGACAACTGCATGGTGCTCGACGATGCATACAACGAAGGGCTGCACGGTGCCTATTTTCGTGAACTCGCGCAATTCGTCTGCACCGGTCTCGACGCTTGCGGCTATGTGTTCTGCCCGGGCGACATGATGGCCATGACCGACACCTGGCGCCAACCCCGCGCGCGCTGGGCCGAGTACTTCCGGCGCTGGATTGGCGAGCCCGAGCCCACGGCGCTCATGCTCACTTGCGTGTTCTTCGACCTGCGCGCCATCCACGGCAAGGCGAGCCTGCTCGACGGGCTGCGCCGGGACGTGTTGCAGCACACCCGGGGCAACACCCTGTTTCTGGCCCACATGGTGGGCAACGCGCTCAGCCGCCAACCGCCGCTGGGCTTCTTCAAAGGCCTGTCGCCAGCACGCAGCGGGGAGCACAAAGGCACCATCGACCTCAAGCTCACCGGCGTGGTGCCCATCGTCGATCTGGCCCGTGTGTATGCGCTGGCCGGCGGCCACGCCGAGGTCAACACCCACGACCGATTGCTGAGCGCGGCCGACGGCGGCGACATCAGCGCGCAGAGCGCGCGCGACTTGCGCGATGCCCTGGAATTCCTGGCCGCCTTGCGCATCCAGCACCAGGCGCGGCAAATCAACCAACGACGCACGCCCGACAACTTTCTGGATCCAGCAGAGCTCTCCAACTTTGAGCGCACCCAGCTCAAGGATGCGTTTCAAGTCGTGCAGTCCTTGCAGTCGGTTCTGTCCACGCGATACACGTTCTGAGTCGTCCCTCGAGACGGACCGATCAGTACTTCAAGCGGGCGAAGTAGGTCTTTTGAGCGGCCTCGCGCGCCTGCCCCAGCGTGTGGATGCCCTGCTGCGCCAGCAACGGCACCAGCTTGATGAAGATCTCGGCCGTGACCATGGCATCGCCCATGGCCGTGTGGCGTCCGATCACGGGCACGCCGAAGCGTTCGGCAATCGCTTCCAGCCGGTGCGAATCCTGGTTGGGGTGGATCACCGCCGAGAGCAGCAGCGTGTCGAGCACGGGTTGATCGAACACCACGCCGGTGGACTTCTCCTTGAGTTGCAGGAAGCGCATGTCGAACGCGGCGTTGTGCGCCACCAGCACGGTGTCCTGCGCGAAGGCATGAAACGCCGGCAACACCTCGCCAATCGTCGGCTGGCCCACGACCATCGCCGGCTGGATGCCGTGGATGGGAATGGATGCCGCCGGAATGCCGCGCTGCGGATCCACCAGTTGCTCAAAACACTCCTGGTGAAGCAGCTTGCCGTTGACGATGCGCGCCGCACCGATCTGGATGATCTCGTCGCCCTGAGCGGGCTCCAACCCGGTGGTCTCGGTGTCGAACACGGTGTAAACCAGATCGACCAGGTGACGCTCGTCCAGTGAACGGGTCTGCTCGGTGATCTTGAAGAGATCGAAATCGTAGTACTCGGGCCGGCTCTCGCTGCGCAAGAAGTTGATCGCTTCGGCCGGGTCGCGCGGGTCGGCCAGTGGCAGCAGGACGCGGAAAAACGCCTGCTGGCGCGAGCGCTCGCGCTCGAACCAGAAGGCGCCCCCATGGCGCTCCACCACATCGCGCACCGTGAGCCCCGTGGCCTCGGCGCCAGCCGTCATGGTGTCCATTTCCCAGCCCATCACGGTCTCGTTGCTCATGGCCTGACCCGACCACACCAGGTCCAGCTGTGCCTTGCCGGTGCTGCCCGTGGCCAGGTCCAGGCGCACCTGCACGAACCGCACCGCAAACTCATCCTTCAACCGACCGGACAGATAGACCAGAACCTGCAACAACGAAAAGCTCTCGACCTTGAGCCACAGGGCGGCATTGACCTCCAGCGCGGAAGCGGGCAACCCGGTCACGATCTCGATGCGGCGCAACGCGGCCGACACCAGGTCGGCGCCCAGCATGTCTTCGAGCGGCCAGCGGGTCTTCAGACTCTGGGCAGCGTCCGCTTCGATGCTGGCGATGCGGCGGCTCAGTGCGGAGGTCTCCTCGCGGATCACCCGCAGGAAACGCTCGCGCGCGGCGGGTTCGAGATCGGGGTGGTCCAGCACGTCCAGCGCAGCCTGCGTGTTGGCCAGCGCCGAGCGCGTGCCTTCGGTGAGTGTGTGCAGCACCCGGTCGCGCGCCGACTCGGCCTCGAACTCGCGGGTGATGTTGTCGAGCATGAGCACGAAGCCGGTCAGCTCGGCGCGATCGGCCGGGTCTTCGGCGGCCTGGGCCTGGCTGGAGCGCACCGGCGCCATCTGCACCCTGAGCAGCTGGCCTCCCGAGGTGGATGTGACGAACTGCGCCGAAGGCTGGGCCGTGCCGGAGAGCATGCGATGCTGGATGTTCTCCAGCGCGTGCGCCACCAGCTTGCGATCGAACACCGCGTAGATCGAACGGCCCAGTCCGACGAGCTCGGCACCACCGGCCACCCCTGGCGCCTGCGAGAGCGCGCGGAACTGCTGGCGGGCGCGCTGGTTGTACAGCAGGATGCGCCCGTCCAGGTTGCACACCACCACACTTTGCGTGAGCTCGGCCATCAGCGCGGCCAGCCGGCTCTTTTCCTGCTCGATATCGCGGCTGGCCTCCTGCACGCGCAGGTCCATCTCGTCCCGCAAGCGTGTGCGCTGCGCCACCAGCTGGTTGATCACGCCGGTGACGGCACGGTTCTCGGCACTGCCCTGGGCCGGCAGGTTGCGCGCCACGTCGGAGCGCACCAGCACCATGCCCTCTTCGGCCAGCCGGGCCAGGGGCTCCACAAAATGGCCCGCGAAGGCGCGCACCGCCAAAGCAAGGGCCCCGACCAGGACCACAACCATCATCATCACCAGCGTGCCGCGCGTGGCCAGCAAGTCCTCCAGCAGCCGGCGTTGCTCCGTGTCGAGAGTTGACCAGACGATGCCCACCGTCAGCCCCGCCCACAACAACACCGCGGCGGCGGCCAGCGCCACGCCCAGCCACACCCGACGGTCAACGCGCCGTCGGCTCATGCAGCAGGCTCCAGCAGGTCGCGCACCTTCTGCACCAGCTCCCTGGTGGAGAACGGTTTGGTCATGTACGCGTTGGCGCCCAGCGCCAGGCCTTTGGCCACGTCGGTGTCGCGCCCCTTGGCGGTGAGCATCACGATCAGGGTGTTGCTCACGGCCTCGTTGGCCCGCACTTCGCTGCACACGTCAAAACCGGTCTTGATCGGCATCATCACGTCCAGCAGCACCAGCGCCGGGCGCTCGCGCACGATGGCGTTGATGGCTTCCTGCCCGTCGCGCGCCAGCACCACCTCGAACCCCTCGCGTTTCATGAGGAACTCCAGCGAGATCAGGATGTTGGGCTCGTCGTCAGCGATCAGTATCTTGTGGCTCATGTCGGTCCTCTTTGTGCTGTTCTTCCTGGCGTCTGTCGTGGCAACCA
The DNA here is from genome assembly GCA_013823505.1 of Polaromonas sp. Next base: position 14,941 of record PNMH01000077.1, read on the forward strand.
AAAGCCGAACACCGCCCCCTGCCCCACCTCGGATCGCAACCACAGGCGTCCGCCGAAGTGCGCGACGATCTGGCGGCTGATGGGCAGCCCCAGACCAGTGCCACCCGGCCGGTAGTGCGCATCACCCTCCACTTGCCGGAACCTCTCGAACACCATGGCCTGCTGGGCGGGCGGGATGCCCGGTCCGTTGTCCTGCACTTCCACCTCCACGCCTTCCTCCCGCTCCTGCAGCCTCATCACCACACAGCCTGTGTCCCGGGGCGCGTACTTGGCCGCGTTCGACAGCAGGTTCAGCACCACCTGCATCAAACGGTCGGCGTCGGCATGCAGGGGCGGCATCTGCGCGGGCAGTTGCAGTTCCAGCGTCACGCCGCGCTCGCGCAGCGGCTCGGCCATGGTGATGGCCGCCTGCTGCAGCAAGGCCTTCATGTCCACCTCGTCGTCGTGCCATTCGGCGTGGCCCGACTCGATCTTGGCCATGTCCAGCACCTGGTTCACCAAGCGGCTGAGCCGTTCGGTCTCGCCCACGATGATGCCCACAAACTGCTGGCGTTGCACAGACTCCATCTCTGCATCGTCGCGCATCAGCTCTGCCAGGGCCCTGATCGAGGTCAAAGGCGTGCGAAGTTCGTGCGTCACCGACGACATGAAATCGTCCTTGAGCCGGTCCAGGCTCTTGAGCTGTTCATTGGCCTGGCGCAGCTCGGCCGTGGCACGCTCCAGCGACTGGGACTTTTCCTCCAGCGCGTGCGCGTAGGCGCGCAGCTGCGAGGCTTCGTCCAGGATGCGCATCACGTCGTCCAGGTCCAGCGCCTCCTCTTCCACCACCGAGGCCACCATGACCCGCGCCGACGCGCTGCCGATGGCCCCCGCCAGCTGGGTTTCCACAAAGTGCACCAGCCGCGCATCGGCCGGGATCTGTTCGATGTGCCGCGCGCCGACGCGCGAGGCATAACCCTCGAACAGGCGCTGCGCCGCCTCCACGCCCAGGAATCGCCCCACCAGCGGCAACAGCGCAGACACCTGCGCCTTTCCCTGCCAGAACACCGGGCGCGAGGCCGGCGTGCGGTGAAACACGTCCACAAACAGCAGCGCCTGGCTGGTCTCGCGCGCGGTGGGCGCGCGCCACAGCGACACCCCCACATAAGCCGCCACATTGGCCAACAGGCTCCAGATCAGCGAATGCGTGAGGTTGTCCAGCCCGGACAAACCCAGAAAGGCCTCGGGCTTGAGCAGCCACCATCCCCAGGGCCCTTGCTCCATGAAGCTGGCGGTGAGCCAGCCCGACTTCACCAGCGAGGGCAGCATGAGCGTGTACGCCCAGAAGGCGAAGCCCAGCAAAAGACCCGCCAGCGCCCCGCGTTGCGTGCCGCCTTTCCAGTACATGCCACCCAGCAAGGCCGGCGCAAACTGCGCCACCGCCGCGAAGCTGATGAGACCGATGCTCACCAGCGCATAAGCCTCGCCCGCCAGGTGGAAATACAGATACCCCAGCAGCAGGATGCCGAGGATGGCCAGGCGCCGGATGCGCAGCAACACCGCAGTGAAGTCGCCGCTGGCACGCGCGCCAAAGCGCCGCATGCGCAGCAGCAATGGCATCACCAGGTCGTTGCAAACCATGGTGGAGACGGCGATGGCTTCGACGATCACCATGCCGGTGGCGGCCGAAAGCCCGCCCACAAAGGCAAACAACGCCAGCGCGCCCTGGCCTTGCGACAGCGGCAGCGACAGCACGAAGGTTTCCGGGTCCATCCGACCCGGGCCAAAGTGCAGAAGGCCGCCCAGCGCGATGGGCAACACAAACAGGTTGATCAGCAAGAGGTACAGCGGAAACGCCCACACCGCGCGCTTGAGGTGGTTCTCGTCCACGTTTTCCACCACCATCACCTGAAACTGGCGCGGCAGAAAAATCACCGACAGCATGGCCAGCAGGGTCAACCCGAGCCACTGCGCGTAGGCAAACGGCTGGCCCTGGTTGAACTGCATCAGGCGGCGCAGCTCCTCCACCGCGTGGGCCTGGTCAAACAGCGCCGCCGGGCTCGCAAAGAGGCCGAAGCAGACGAACAAGCCCACCGCCATGAAGGCCACCAGCTTGACCACCGACTCGAACGCGATCGCCGCCACCATCCCCTCGTGGCGCTCGGTGCTGTCCAGGTGGCGCGCGCCGAACACGATGGTGAAACCGGCGAGGGCCAACGCCACGTACAGCGTGCTGTCGCTCCACCAGTCGGCGCTCTGCACGGCCGGCATGCCCAGCGGTGAGGTGAGCACCGCGTAGCCGCTGGCAATGGCCTTGAGCTGCAAGGCAATGTAGGGAACGATGCCCATCACCGTGATCAGCGTCACCAGCCCGGCCAGCAGCGGGCTCTTGCCGTAGCGGCTGGCAATGAAGTCGGCAATGGAGGTGATGCGGTAGGTCTTGGCGATGCGGATCATCTTGCGCACCACCATCCAGGCCAACAGCATGGCCAGCATGGGCCCAAGGTAGATCGGCAGGAACCACACGCCCGAGTTGGCCGCACGACCCACGCTGCCGAAGTAAGTCCACGCGGTGCAATACACCGCCATGGACAGCGCATACACCCAGGGGCTGGAGATCACCGAGCGGCCCTGCGCTGCACGCCGGTCACCCCAGTAGGCCACCGCGAACAGCAGCAGCAGATAGGCAAAGGAGACGCCGATGACCAGCGGGGCCGACAACATGATCAGTCGAGGGGTGACACGTTGCTGTGGTGCTCCACCACCCAGGCGAGCACGGCAATCAACAGGCCCCAGATCACAAACAGCGCCAGCGGGAACAGCGGCAGCCCCCAGACGCGGGCATCGTGGTCCCAGAGGGCCAGCAAAGGAAAGTTGAACAACGCCGCGGCGGCGAAGAACAGGGCCACCAGGCGTTGGGCGGCAAGGCCTTTGAACATGGTCGTCTCCTCCATCGTTCACCGCAGGACAACGCAGGCGGTGCGCGACTGGATTGTGCGCCCGGCGCCGGCCCCAGACCGACCGGGAAGACCATGAAAAACCATGAAAAAAGCGGCAGGGTTGCCCGCTGCCGCTGCTGGGTTATACGCCGAAGCGCTGACCGGTCATTTCTGGCTGGCCGAGAGCAGTTGCCAGGTCTCCACCACCGAGTCCGGGTTCAGCGAGATCGAGCTGATGCCCTCGTCGCGCAGCCACTGCGCGAAGTCGGGGTGGTCGCTGGGGCCCTGGCCGCAGATGCCCACGTACTTGCCTTCGGCCAGGCAGGCGCTGATGGCCATCTTCAGCAACGCCTTCACGGCCGGGTCGCGTTCGTCGAAGTCGTGCGCGAGCAGCTCCAGGCCGGAATCGCGGTCCAGGCCCAGGGTGAGCTGGGTCAGGTCGTTGGAGCCGATGGAGAAGCCATCGAAGTACTGCAGGAAGTCCTTGGCCAGCACCGCGTTGCTGGGGATCTCGCACATCATGATGA
>PNMH01000078.1 GCA_013823505.1 Polaromonas sp.
ATGCAACGACGAGATGTCGGCCTACTGCGCCCAAGACCCAGCGCACTTTGCCTTCTGGGCCCACGCCAACCTGGCCGAGCCCGCTGAAGCCGCGCGCGAGATCGAGCGCGCCGTGACGCAACTCGGGGCCAAGGGGGTGTGTGTGGGCGGCGCCAATTTCAAGGGCTTGCAGGCCTACAGCGAGGAACTGTTCCCCGTCTGGGAAGCCGTCACCCGGCTGGACGTTCCGCTGATGGTGCATGGCTACAACCAGTCGGTGTGGTGGGGCGACAAGCACGCGGAAGACCGCTTTGAAACCACCTCGATCGTGGGCGATTGCGTCGATGAAACCCTGTTCTTCTGGTACCTGATCTGCGGCGGCGCGCTGGACGTGTTTCCAACGCTGAAGACCTACATTAACCACGCTGGTGGCATGTCGGTGTTTCAGCTCGGGCGCCTGGCCGAGCTGAACAAGACAATGGCGCCGGACGCGCGCAACAAGCGACCCTTCATGGAATACCTGTCCAACTTCTGGTTCGATCTGGACGTGCACCACCCGGCCTTGCGCCGCGCGGTGGTCGATGTGGTGGGCGCTGATCAGGTGCTCTACGGCACCAACTTTGGTGGTGCTTATGACAACGGCGATCTGACGGCGGGACTGGGCCTTTCAGACGCTGATGTGACCAAAATCCGCAGCGGCAACGCCCGCCGATTGCTCAAACTCGACAACCCCGTCACCCCGAGTAACCACGCAGCAACCCAAGGAGTACCCGATGAAGCAACGAACTGAAGCGCAACGTCCTGGCCGCAACATGCAGGTGGGTTCGTGATGCGCGCCGCCGTGATTGCCGAGCGCAGCCTGGCGCCCGTGCTGCAGGACTTTCCGGAGCCGCAGGCCCGCGAGGGCGCCACCTTGATTGACGTCGACACCGCCGGACTCGGCGGGTGGGACGTTCTGGGTGCCTACCGTCTGGGCGTGCAGTTCCCCTGTGTCATTCGTGGCGAAGGGGTGGGCCGCACGCCCGAGGGACGTCGGGTCTATTTTGGCGAGCGATCCGTGGCACCTTTTGGCGCCTGGGCAGAGCGCACCTTGGTGCCGTCGGAAGAGGTGTGGGATGTGCCTGACGATGTCGACGATGTGCTGGCCATCACGATGGGTATCGCGGGCACGGGTGCGCTGCTGCCGCTGGAGCAGGCCGGCATCAAGCCCGGAGAATGCGTGCTGATTCTCGGTGCCACGGGAACGCTGGGGCAGATCGCTTTGCAGCTCGCACGCATCTTGGGGGCGGGTCGCGTGGTGGGGGCCGCCCGCGATGCGGCAGCACTGGAACGCCTTCGATCACGGGGCTTGGCCGATGCCGTGGTGGCTTTGGGCAGCGACGACGATGCCGCGGCCCTCAAGGCCGTTGCGGGCGAGGGATTCGACGTGGTTCTCGATGGCGTGTGCGGCGCGCCCTTGCTCGCTGCCCTGAAGGCCACGCGTTGGGGCGCTCGCATCCTGACCATCGGCACGGGGGCCGGTCGGGAGATCAACCTCAACATCTCCGACTTGCTGTTCAGAACGCTCAGTTGTGTGGGCACCGGTCAGCGCTCGCCCTGCGACCGTGAAGCCACTTGGCGCAGGCTCCTGCTGCTCGCGCGTGAACACAAGATCAGCTTCGATCACGTTGGTTTCCGCTTCGACGACATGCCTGCCGCCTGGGCGGCGCAGGTCGCGGGGCCCCATGCCAAGGTCACTGCCACCCTGTCGGCCTGATCCAGAACCTCGGTGTTAACCCTCGTTTTCCGCCGTATTTTGCCAATGCATCGCGCTTGATATGTACACAGTTGGAAGAATTGTTTATATTTCATTCGAACCGCTGACCAACAGATGAAGGAGACGCACATGCTGAGCCCGACACACCCCACGCTTTCAGATGGCACCAAGGTTGCCGACCTGGTCGATGTAGCCACCCGACAGGTGCAGATGCGCGCCCTGTCGGATCCCGAGCTCTACGAGCTGGAGATGGAGCAGATCTTCGGGAAGATCTGGGTCTTCCTCGGTCACGAGTCGGAAATTCCGAACTCCGGTGACTTCATCACCCGCGACATGGGTTCCGACTCTGTGCTGATCACGCGCGACAAGTCGGGCGAAGTGCATGTGATGCTCAACGTGTGCGCACACCGCGGCATGCGGATTTCGACGCTGGATGCGGGCAACACGCAGATTCACACCTGCATTTACCACGGCTGGGCATTCCGCCCGAACGGTGCCTTTCTGGGCGCACCGGTCGAGAAAGAGGCGATGCACGGCAAGATGATGAGCAAGGACGAGCTGGGTCTGAAGAAGGCCCGTGTCACCTTGTATGGCGGGCTGATCTTTGCGACCTGGAACATCGAGGGCCCTTCATTCGATGAGTTCCTGGGTGATGCCAAGTGGTACTACGACATCCTCTTCAAACGCTCGGACAAAGGCATGGAAGTGCTTGGCCCGCCGCAGCGATTCACGGTGCGCGCCAACTGGAAGGCCGCCGGTGAGCAATCTGCCGCCGATGGTTACCACACGCTGACCTTGCACCGCTGGCTCGGCGAGGTGGGCAACTACTCCAAGAAAACCGAGGGCGAGGGTGGTGGCGGCGATTTGAGCCCTGAGATGTACGGCGTGGAAGTGAGCTCACCGCATGGGCACGCGCTGCGCTGCATCGACCTGGGGCGCAAGATCCGCCGCATGACCGGGTTGGACCCCGACAAGTTGAGCATTGATGAAAAACTCAACGCGCTGCCCCCGGCTGGCATGACCAAAGACATGGTGGAACAGCTCAAGCGCAACCTCACGCCCGAGCAGCTCCAGGTGCAGACCAGCATGCCGCCGCAGGTGGGCGGTATTTTCCCGAACGTGTTGTTCGGCTTTGTCTATATCCCTCAGTCCGATGGCACTGTGGTCGGTTCGATGACCATGCACGCCTACGTTCCCAAGGGACCCGACAAGCTGGAGTTTGTGAACTGGATCTTCGCCGAGAAGGACGCTCCGCAGGAACTGCGCGAGAAGATGCTCCGGCAGACCATCCAGTTGTTTGGCACCTCGGGCATGGTCGAGCAGGACGACTCCGACACCTGGCCGCACATGACCTTGGCTGCCAAAGGCGCGCAGGGCAAGAAGATGACGCTGAAGTACCAGGCGGCTTATGAAACCGGCGCTCCCGAAGGCTGGCCCGGACCCGGCATCGTCAACGAGGGCTTCACCAAGGACGACACACAGTGGCACTGGTGGATGTATTGGCGTCAGCTCATGGGTGGATCGGTCTGACTCTTTTGCGCCATTCGACACCCCCTAATTTCGGAGACAACCATGAGTGAAGCCCACGGCGCCCCTGTGCCGATCGGATCGGCTGTTTACAACCAGATCCTCCAGTTTTTGTACGTCGAAGCCCGTTTGCTCGACGAAATCCGCCTCAAGGAATGGGGCGCCACGCTGGCGGAAGATTTGATCTACAACGCGCCACTGAGAGAAACCCGGCCCATGAGCCAGCAGGCTGCTTCGGTGGTGCGCACCATGCAGCATTTCCACGACGACTGGCGCTCCGTGATGGGACGCATCGTGCGCCTCACCGGCACCAAAAGCGCCTGGGCTGAAGACCCGCCCTCGCGCACACGCCGGCTGGTGACCAACGTCATGGTTGAGGAGACCGACAAGCCGCAGGAATACAGCGTGCGCAGCTACCTGCTGGTGACGCGCAGCCGGTTCAACTTCGACGAGTTTGATTTGATCAGTGGCGAGCGCCGTGACGTCTTGCGGGTGGACGGTGACAGCTTCAAGCTGGCCAGGCGCGAAATCCTGCTGGATCAGGCTGTGTTGGGTACTCCGAACCTGGCCATTTTTCTCTGATTCTGGCGAAGACTTTCAGGCTTTGAAGTCCATCCAAGCCTGGTCGTCCCGGCACAATTGGTCGGGTCGCCAGGTGAAGTTCCAGGTCGAGCCCACCTGGCGCAGAGCCAAAGGCGCTCGTTCCTGTTGTTGCGCGAAGCAGGCGCTGGTCGGCCTGGCGTGCTTCTGTGCATCCAGTGGACGGTTCTTCCCCATCGAGATCACTGCGCAGCGCCGCAAGACCAGGGCAGCCTCGGCCATGTCCTCACTCAGGTTGGCCAGTGCCCAGCGAGCCATGCCCTGGCGCAAGCCGATGCCGCTGTAGGGCGGTGGTCCTTCGATGTCGAAATCCTGAACGTCCCAGGCCAGCAGCTGGGTGCCGTCCCGGTCCAGGGTTGCCTGCGTGCGCCCCTCGACCCGCAAAGGCACCTCGATGTCGTAGCGCCGTTGCGGCAGAGCGCGTGCCGCCGCAGCAATCGCCAAGCCACTGAGTTCCAGCAGGTGGGTGCATTGCTGGCCCGGGTCTACCAGACGCATCACCGCGTGTGCACTGGCGTCGGGTGCTGTGCCGATCAGCAACTGGAGCTGATCGGCCGCCGAGGGACACAGACTGTAGGGGTGGCGAGGCGCTTCACCACGCAGCGAAACGATGCGGCCGTCGCGAACCACCAGGTCGACCCGGAAATGGTGGAAGTCGTCTTCCAGAGCGGCCCGATAGCGGACACCGGCCGCCAAGGGATCGGTCTTGATCAGGATGCGGCGGCGAAACACGGGCATGCGGGACTTCCTGGGTTTTTACTGAGCTCGGAATGAACGAAGTTCGCGTCTTTCCGGCTGACATTTTCCATCTTAAAGTGTACGATAAACAAAAATATGTTCAATAAAGGAGACCCGATGAATTTGCTGAAAGACAAGGTGGCTTTGATCACGGGCGCGGGTGGTGGCATCGGGCGCGGAATCGCTCGCTGCTATGCGCGAGAAGGTGCCGCCGTGCTGATTGCCGAAGTCGACCCCGTCACCGGCGCAGAGACCGAGCGAGAGCTCCAGCAGATGGGCGCACGTGCCCTGTTCGTTCGGACCGACGTCTTGTCCAAGGAGAGCGTGGAAGCTTCGATTCAGGCTGCTGTGGACAGTTTTGGTGGGCTCGACATCCTGGTCAACAACGCCTTCGTGCCGTCGGAGAACGTGCTGCTGGAGGACAAGACGGATGCGATGCTGGAACGCACCTTGACGTCAACTGTATGGGCCAGCTGGTGGGCAATGCGTGCGGCCATGCCACACATGCGCCAGCGCGGCGGCGGTCGAATCATCAACTTCACCTCGATCGATGTGGACATCGGCGCGTGGCAACACGCCGACTACAACACCGGTAAGTCGGGTGTGGTGGGGCTCACGCGCAGCGCGGCAGCCGAGTGGGGCCGCTTCAACATCACCTGCAATGCGATTGCCCCAACCGCCATGGGCGCCACCTTTCACAAGCTGGCCGCCGAGATCCCGGGTTTTGCCGAGCGTTCAGCGGCCGCCAGGCCATTGGGGCGATCGGGAGATCGGGAGCTTGATATCGGGCCCGTGGTGGTTTTTCTGGGTTCCGAGATGGCCCGGTATGTCACCGGGATCACCATGCCCGTTGACGGCGGGCTGCATCTGCCCGGGTACAACTCGCGTCCGGCCCATGTGCCGGTGCGCGAATACTGATGGACCAGGCGCTGGTGTCAGCGCTTGTTGACCTGGATGCCGCTCGCCTCTTGATCCCAGGTGGTGGGCGTGCAGCCTTGGTCTCGCAACTCGTATTTGAGGACGCGCCCCTGGGGGTTCTTCGGGAGGCTCTCGCGGAACTCGATGTAGCGCGGCAGGGCGTAGTAGGGCACCGCGTCAATGGCCCACCGGAAGAGGTCCTCGGGACTCAGCTGCATCTCGGGGCGCAGCATGGCCGTGACCTTGACGTCGTCCTCGCCCTTGTCGGAAGGCACGGCGTGCACGGCGACTTCAGCCAGCGCCGGGTGGCGAGCGAATGCCGCTTCCATCTCGAAGCTGGAAATGTTCTCGCCACGTCTGCGCAGATAGTCTTTCTTGCGATCAACGAAGTAGAAAAAACCTTCTTCGTCGAACTTGCCAATGTCTCCGGTGTGCAACCAGAGGTTGCGCATGATTTTCAGCGTGTCTTCTGGCCGGCGCCAGTAGCCCATGAACATGATGTCCGGGCGCAGTGGTCGCACCACGATCTCGCCCGAGGTCCCGGCTGCCACCTCACGATCCAGGTCGTCCACGATGCGCACGTCGAAGTCGGGGATGCGTTTGCCCGAAGAGCCGGGCGCGGCGTGTTCGCCACCGGCCAGCGAGGTGATCACTGCCGCTTCCGTGAGTCCGTAGCCGTTGCCGCCCACCTGCTTGGCGCCAAAGCGTTCACGCCAGATGGCCTTGACTTCTTCGGTGAACGGGTTGCCGCGCACCGTGTGAATCTGTCCCTTGCAACGCTGCCCAGCTTCGGTGTCGGGTGCGTTGGCCAGCATGGCGCCCATGCTGCCCAGGATGGAGGCAATGGTCGCTCCACTGCGCTCCACTTCAGGCCAGAAGTTGGACACCGAAAATCGCGGGACGAATGCGACGCGCGCCCCGACCAGGATCGATGCCAGCACACCCACGCACATGGCGTTCATGTGAAACAGCGGCAGCGGCGTGATCGTCACGTCGTGTTCAGTGGCCGGGCCAGCGCGCAGTTGCAGGCGCGCCAGGTTGCACATGTAGTTGTAGCTGATCATGCAACCCTTGGACGGTCCCGTCGTGCCCGAGGTGTAGATGAGGCAAGCGAGTTCCCAAGGGTTGGGTTTGCGCTCGAACGCTGTGTCGTCGTTGCCGCGATGGTCATTGAGCGATGCCAACGGCAGCGCGCCACACAGCTTGGTGTCCGGGGTTCCGCGAGCCAGCACTTGTTTCACGTCTGGCATCCCATCCGAAATGACCGCGATGCGCTCGACGTAGCTGGCTTCGCAAACCACCAGCGCCGCCCCGGCATCGGCAATCTGGTGCCTCAGGAACTCGCCTTTGAGCGCCGTGTTGATCGGCACACTGACGGCGCAAAGCTTGTTGATGGCAAACCAGCACAGAACCGCGTCGACGTTGTTGTCGAGCATGGTGACCACGGTTTGACCCGCTTGCACACCCAGTGCCGCAAACGCATGGGCCAGACGCGTCGACTGACGGTCGACTTCAGCGTAAGTGTGACACTCACCCGAGAAATCGAGCAAAACCCGCTCGGGGTGTTTGGATACAGCGCGTTCAAGCGCTGCGATGACCGTATCCTGTTGGCCGAGAGACCATGTGTCGGGGTTGCCGATGCCTGCCATGTGAAGAGCTCCAAGCCGCGCCGAAAGACACAGCAAATTCTATATTCAGACGACAATTCTAGGTGTAGATACTGAATGCCGATGTGCTGGTAAACCCTTGAATTGCCCCCTGCAATCACTTTCACTGAACTTCAGAAGGTACGGAAATGAGTCTCAAGAGTGCGAACAATCGAACCGCAATCGCTCAAGCGGCGGAAGTGGACACGCAGCCCGTGGGCAGGGCCCGTGTCAAAGCGGTGAAGAAAGCTGCAGCGGCGCCCGCCAAAAAGAAGCCCTTGACTGCGGCGGCTGCTCCGGCCCTAGCAGACAAAAACCCCGCGACCGCCGCTCCGGTCGTTGTGCGGCGCGCGCGCAGCAATCGGCGCTCCGAGCAGACGATTGCGAACATCCTGGCCGCCACCGAAAACATCGTGCTGGAATCTGGCGCCGAGCGAATCTCGATCCTCGATGTGTGCAGGGCAGCGGATGTTTCCCGCGGGACTTTCTATCGTTACTTCGCGTCGCAGGACGAACTGCTGGATGCGTTCTCTCGGCACAAGCGGGAGCGGTTTCATGTGGCGCTGGCCGAAGCCGTCGAGTCTTACCAGGACCCCGATGAACGCTTCGCAGCGCTGGTCCGCTACCTCGATCACTACCTGGAGCATGGCCGGGCGCGCCGCCTGCTGATCGTGGCGCCCGAGTACGCCCTGGGTTTTTTCAAGCGCATCTTCCACGACTCCGTCGTCCGGTTTCAAGACGTTCTGGGCATGGTGTTTGACGCATGGGAAACGCGCCTGGGCGTCAAGCTCGACCGGGAGCTCGTGTGTGAGTTGTTGATCCGCTATGTGCTGAGCGAGCAACTCGTCCCGGGTGACGCCGACCGCAAGACCCTGCCTCGGCGCATAGCGCGGATGGTGGAGTCCCTGACGGCGGGGGCATCCCCACGAGCCCGGCGCTGACCCGCGCAGCCATCCTCGGTCATTCGATCGAGTCGGTGTGCGGCAGGCGCTGACCTGCCACAGCCGCGGGGTCGCATTGCCGCGTTGCGGTCCCTGATCATCGGTAGCCACATGTGCACTCCGTGTGCACAAAGCAACCTCTTCCCCCACTCTTCAGCCCGCTGTGCCACCGCCTGATCCATCTGCGCGGTGAGCTTAGCCACGGCCAATTTTGTCTCAGTGTTTGCGATAACTTGAACAGAAATGCATTTTCTGATTAATATCGCACCTGACGCAGCGCAAACCTCTGTCCCAAGTCCGGCCGTGGTAGCTGCTTCGCCGACACACAAAACGACCTTTGTGTTGGCCGCCCTGGCCGCACCTGAACTTGAAAGAGACACCATGCTGATCGACCTGCACGCCCATGCCCCTTTGCCCGGGTACTACAACCAACATCCGTTCTGGGGGCCGTTCTTCGAACGTCACCCGGATGGAGACGTCAAGCTTCGTGTGGGCCATTGGGTGCTGCGTCTTGGCTCGCCCGAGCGCAAGGCGGCGGTGCGCGCCGGTAATGGCCCGAGTGTCGAGGAGTACATGGCCCGGTGGGCCGACCCAAAAAACCGTCTGAACGGCATGGACGCTGCCGGGCAAAACGCGCAGGTGCTGTCGGTTCCTTCCCACTGCTACATGTACTGGGCCGACCCCGAGTTCTCGGTCCGTTTTGCTACCAAGGTCAACGACATCCTGGCCGACTACTGCTCGGCAGCGCCGGATCGCCTTATGTTCTGGGCCCACGCGCCGCTGAATGCTCCCCACGATGCCGCGAAGGAGATTCGCCGCGCCTGCACGGAGCTGGGTGCCAAGGGCCTAGTGGCTGGTGGTGCGAACTTCGGTGGCTTGGAAGCCGATTCGCCGCAACTCGATGTGGTCTGGAAAACGATGTGCGACCTGGATCTGCCCATCTTCATCCACGGCTACAACCAGTCGGTCACCTGGGGCATGCAGGCCGACCACGACAAGTACGAGACCACGGCCATCGTGGGCATGAACTACGACGAAACACGCTTCTTCTGGTACCTGATCAACGGCGGTGTACTCGACCGCTTTCCGGATCTGAAGGTTTACATCACGCACGGCGGCGGTTACATCCCGTACCAGCTCGGTCGTCTGGCCCAGACCAACCGCAACCTGGATGTGAAATTCAACAAGAAGCCGGTTGAGCAATACCTGAAGAATTTCTGGTTTGACGTGGAACTGCACGAAGTGCCGATGCGCCAGGCCTTGGTCGACATCATTGGTGCCGACCGCGTGCTGTACGGCAGCAACTTCGGCGGCAGCGACGCCGTACGCCACGATCTGACTGATGGGCTTCGTCTGTCGGACGACGATCTGCAGAAAATCCGCTGGAAAAATGCGTGTGAACTGCTGCACCTGGATCCAGCCAAGCTGGGCAAACCTGCGGGCAAAGTGGTCGCATGAAGCTCGCACGCTGCTCCGATGGCGGCGCACCGTTCTGGGCGCTGGTGGACACCGAGCGGGGAGAGCTTCGCCCGATCGAGGGTGGAGTTCCCGACTGGGGACCGGCGGTCACGCGCGGTGAGGGCGAGTCCGCACTGCGGTTCACCGGGGCGGTGCTGCCCGTCGCTTCGGTGAGGCTTCTGCCGCCGGTTGAAAAGAGCCAGCGGGTGGTGGTGGCGGGCGCGAATTACGCCAAGCACCTTGCGGCCGATTTCGGCATCAAGAGCCACAGCCAGCCGATTGCTTTCCTGAAAGCCTATGGCGCACTCATTGGGGCGAATGACGCACTGCGTTACCCACCTTTGACCCAGGAACTGGACCACGAAGTGGAGCTGGTGGCGGTGATTGGCGATGTGGTCAATCGCAAGGACCCCATTGCCAGCGTGTTGGGCTACACGGTGGGTAACGACGTGAGTTCACGCGATCTGCAGCGCAGCGGACCGCCCGGTGTGGGCATGGATCTGTTTGCGGCCAAGAGCGGCGACAAGACCACCGGTCTCGGTCCCTGGATCGTGACCCGCGATGAATTTCCCCAGTCGGGAAAGTTGTCGCTGCAACTTCTGCTGCGCGTGAATGGCGAGCTTCGGCAGGACGGCGACACCGCCGAAATGACCTGGGATGTGGCGGAACTGGTGAAGTTTGTGGATGAGCGTTCGAGCTTCGAATGTGGCGATGTCATGTTCACGGGCTCGCCCGCCGGCACTGCACAGGGTTCCGGCAAATTTCTCAGGCCGGGTGACGTGGTCGAGGCTGAGATCCCGGGCATCGGCATCTTGCGCAACGTCGTCACTGCGACGCAATGAACACACAAAAGGTAGAGACATGAGCATCACGCAAAACAAAGTGGTCGTTGTCGGTGGCGGCCTCATGGGCACCGGCATCGCACACGCCTTCGCCAGTTCGGGTTTCATCACCGTGCTGGTGGACAGCAACGAGGTTGCGGCTGTCAAGGCGCTCGCCGCCGTGGCCAAGATCCTTGACGACGGAGTTCGCCTCGGGAAACTCGAGGTCGCCGTGGCCGAAGCCGCCAAGGCGCGCCTCACCACGCATGTGGATTTGGCCACCGCGTGCGCCGGAGCAGCCTTGCTGGTCGAGACCGTGACCGAAAACATCGTGGTGAAAAAGCAGGTCGTGGCCATGGCCGCTGTCCACATGTTGCCCGGCGCCATCATCGCCAGCAACACCTCGGCGCTGAGCGTGACCGAGATCGCCACGGCCGTGCCCCATCCCGAGCGTGTGGTAGGCATGCACTTCTTCAACCCGGTGCACAAGATGAAACTTGTCGAGCTGGTGCGCGGCATTGCCACCAGTGACGAAGCCGTGGCCAAGGCCCGGGAATACAGCGATGCGCTGGGCAAGACATCGATCATCGTCAACGAGTCCCCCGGCCTCACCACGAGCCGCATGTCGGCCATGCTGGGCAATGAAGCGATGTGGATGTTGCAGGAGGGTGTGGCTACAGCGGAAGACATCGACACCGCGCTTCGCATGGGCTTCAACCACCCGATGGGGCCTCTGGAGCTGGGCGATCTGACCGGATGGGACACCCGGCTATCCGTCCTGCGCTACCTGCATTCCACGTTGGGCGACAAGTTCCGTCCGTGCCCCTTGATCATCAAGATGGTGGCTTCCGGCCGCCATGGTCGAAAGACCGGTGCGGGCGTGTACCAATACGATGACAAAGGCCAGCGAGTTCCAGGCTCCGGCTTGAAAGCGAGTGTTCTGTGAGCCGCACCGATGTCGTGATCGTCGGCGCGGTTCGCACGCCGGTCGGCAAGTTCAAGGGCAGTCTCGCAAGTGTTCGCGCCGATCACTTGGGCGCTGTGGTGCTGGACGAACTCATCACCCGCGCCGGGCTTGAACCTGAGCAGGTGGATGACGTCATCTTCGGCTGTGTCACCCAGGTGGGTGAACAGTCGGCCAACATTGCACGCACCGCATTGCTGGGGGCTGGCTGGCCCTGCACGATTCCCGGTCTGACGATTGATCGCAAGTGCGGATCGGGAGAAGAGGCCGTGCACCTGGCTGCGGGCCTGATTGCCTTCGGATCGGCCGACGTGGTGGTGGCTGGCGGTGCCGAGAACATGAGCCGTGTGCCCATGGGCAGCAACCGCAGTATTCACGGCGAAGCCTTTGGCTGGATGGCAGCTGATCGCTACGAGATGACGGGCCAGGGCGAAGCGGCTGAACGCCTGTGTGATCAATGGGGACTGGTTCGCGAGGAGCTCGATGTCTTTGCGGTGGAAAGCCACCGCCGTGCTGCAGCTGCTGCGCTGGCCGGCCATTTTTTGAAAGAAATCGTGGCGGTTCCTGTGGCACAAGTGCGTGAGAAGGGCCTGGAGGGCGATGCGCCTCTGTTCGCCGCGGACGAAACGATTCGCCCGGGCACAGCGGCTGAAAAGCTGGCCACCCTGAAGACCAGCTTTCGCCCGGATGGACGCCTGACAGCCGGGAACTCTTCGCAGATTTCCGATGGCGCAGCTGCGCTGTTGCTGATGTCCTCGGTCAAGGCCGAGTCGCTGGGACTCAAACCCCGCGCTCGCATCCGCGCCATGACCACGGTGGGCTCCGACCCCACCTTGATGCTGACGGGGCCGATCGCAGCCACCCGAAAGGTGCTGGCACAGGCTGGACTCACGCTGGACGACATCGACTTGTTTGAAGTCAACGAAGCGTTTGCGCCGGTGCCGCTGGTGTGGATGAAAGAGCTGGGCGTTTCATCGGAGCGGCTGAACGTCAATGGCGGCGCCATCGCGCTGGGGCACCCACTGGGGGCCAGTGGTGCCCGCATCATGACGTCGATGTTGCATGAGCTGGAGCGCCGAGGGGGGCGTTATGCATTGCAGGCGATCTGCTGTGCCGGTGGCATGGCCACCGCCACGCTGATCGAGCGGCTCTGACCCTTGTTGGTCCCGACATGAATCTGGTTCAACAAACCCACATGGAAGCAACGCGGTGAACACATCGATTTTTGACATCTCTCTTCAAACCCTGGATGGAACGAGTGCCAGTCTTGCACCCTTCAAGGGGCAGGTGATCCTGGTCGTGAACGTGGCGTCCAAATGCGGACTGACCCCGCAGTACGCTGGACTGCAGTCCCTGCACGACCGGTTTCACCAGCGCGGGCTGCAGGTGACGGGGTTTCCCTGCAATGACTTCGCCGGCCAGGAGCCGGGAAGCGAGGGCGAGATACGCGATTTTTGCGACACCAACTACAGCGTGAGCTTTCCGTTGTTTGCCAAGTTGCGAATCAACAGTGAACCGCGGCATCCCCTGTATGCCACCTTGATTGAGGCTCAACCTCAAGCTCTGGCATCCGGTGATCCGCTGCTGCGCGACACCTTGGCCAAGCACCAGCTTCTCCCCAAAGGGCAGAGCGATGTGATGTGGAACTTCGAGAAGTTCTTGATCAACCGAAACGGCGTCGTGGTGGGCCGATTTGCACCCGATGTGACCCCCGATGATGCACGGCTGATTTCAGCCATCGAGGATGCCCTCGCCTGACCCGGCGGCCCGCAGCGAGCGGTCCAGATTCGGATGGACGCTGCTGACGCTGGTCGCTGCCCAGGTGGGTTTGCATGGCTGCCTCAATGGCATGCGCATGACCGTTCCCTTGCTGGCTGTCAACGAGGCGCGCGGCGCGGCAGTGATCGGGTTGCTGATGGCCTTGTTCGCAGCCTTACCGTTTTTGCTGGCGATCCCTGCCGGCCGTCTAGTGGACCGGCATGGCTACCACTTGGCGACACGGATTGGGGCCCTGCTGGCGCTGGTTGGCGCGGGGCTCGCTGCGTTGACGTCGCAGGTGTGGGCGTTGGGAGTCGCTGCCGCCCTGGTGGGAGCCGGCTCTGCCATGGGCATGATCGCGCTCCAGCGCACCGCTGGACGACTGGCCCGTGGCGAGGCAGAACGCCTGCGCGTGTTCAGCTGGGTGGCCCTCGCTCCCTCCATCGCCACGTTTCTGGGACCCTTGCTCGCAGGCACGCTGATCGACCATGTGAGCTACCGCGCTGCCTTTGTTGGACTTGCGCTGTTGCCGCTTGCAACCCTTATCGCTACGACCCAGGTTCCTCCTGAAGAACCGCGAGCTCCTGCCAAAAGGGTGGCCGCGCCACAGAAGGCGTGGGACCTGCTGGAAAACCGTGACCTTCGACGCTTGTTCTTCATCAACTGGTTGATCGCCGCTTGCTGGGACGCGCACGCGTTTGCCCTGCCGATCCTGGGCCATGAGAGGGGGTTGAGCGCATCCGCCATCGCCATGGTCCTCGCCAGTTACGCCGTCACCTCCGCCTCAGTGCGACTGGCCATTCCCTTTTTGGCGGAGCATCTGCAACCCCGGTGGGTGATGACCGGAGCGCTGGCACTGACGGCGTCGGTCTTTCTGCTGTACCCCTGGCTGGACAGTGCGTGGGCCATGGCCGCGTGTGCCGCCACCATGGGACTGGGGCTGGGGGCCATCCAGCCTGCGGTCATGTCCAGCCTGCACACCTTCACGCCGCCTGAGCGCCAGGGAGAGGCGCTTGGGCTGCGGTCCACCGTCATCCATTTCTCCACCCTGGTGATGCCCCTGGGCTTTGGAACCGTGGGTGCGGTGCTGGGTGTGGCGCCGGTGTTCTGGATCACCGGCGCTGCGTTGTCCGCCGGCGCCTGGGCCGCGTTCGGATTGCCTGCCCGGGCCAGGCATGTCGGATGAGCGCGGCAGGCCTCTTTGCACCGATGCCGATCAAGCCGGTCCGTTCATTTCAAGGAAACACGATGCTCAAGCTGTACCACTCGCCCAGCTCCAATTCGACGCGCATTCTGTGGCTGTTGGAAGAACTGGGCGTTGACCGGGAGATCGTGGTGGTGAAGGTCCCGCGCAACGATGGCAGTGAGGCCGATCCGCGCAATCCGCATCCGCATGGATTCACGCCAGCGCTGGAACACGACGGCCACCTGGTGTCCGAGACCGCAGCCATCGCGCTGTACCTGACCGATCTGCATCCCGATGCGCAAGTCGGTGTCCCGGTGGGTCATGCGCTGCGCGGTGCCTACCTCACCTGGCTGTTCTATCAGGTGGGCTTGACCGAGCCGCTGGTCTACATGAAGGGGCAGGGCCTGCTGGCGCAGGACCCGGCGATGCGCGGCCTGAACGAATCGATGATGCTGCACATCAAGCACACGCTGCAACACGGCCCCTACCTGCTCGGGCAACGCTTCACCGCTGCGGACATCCTGTTCATGAGCCTGTTTGAGATGGCGCGGCCGCTGCTGGGGGATTGCCCGGTCATCGACGCCTATCTGGCCCGTGCCGACCGCCCCGCCCGGCGCCGTGCCCTGGCGCTGGATCGCTGAGGCGCGGCGCGGCAGTGCACCAGTTCCTGGCCCGGCACCGTTTTTTCATCTGGAGCACACATTGATGTCATCAGCTGTTGTACTTGTCACCGGAGGTGCACGCCGCATTGGTCGGGCCATTGCACTCGATCTGGCCGCCGCCGGGTGGAGCGTCGCATTCAGCTACCGTCATTCGGCGCTGGAGGCGCAAGAGACTCTGATGGAGCTTCGTCGCAACAAGGTGCAGGCAGAAGCTCTCCATGCCGATCTGAGTGACGAGGTCAGTTGCCGTGCGCTGGTACCTGAGGTCGTGAAACGCTTTGGACGCATTGATGCCGTGGTGAACAACGCGTCTGCGTTTGAGTACGACAACGCCGAGACCTGCGGGCTGGCATCGATGGAGCATCACTGGAAGGCCAACACCGCGCCCGCCATTGTGTTGGCTCAAGAGCTGTACCAACACGTCAAGGCATCCGGACGCACCGGGTGTGTGGTGAACCTGCTCGATCAGAAGTTGTGGAATCCGAACCCCGACTATTTCTCGTACACCTTGTCCAAGGCGGCGCTGGAGGCCGCCACCAAGATGCTGTCCATCGCCATGGCACCTCAGCTGCGCGTGAGTGGCGTGGCCCCAGGCCTCACGCTGCTGTCAGGCGCGATGAGCGAACAGGAGTTCGAGGAGGGCAGGCAACTCAATCCCTTGGACCGCAGTTCGCCGCCGCAAGACATTGCCAGCGCTGTGCGCTTCCTGCTCACGTCGCCCGCCACCACAGGCTCCACGATCTTGGTGGATGGGGGCCAGCACTTGTCTCGCGAGGAGCGCGACGTGATGTTTATGGCGCATGAGATGGCATCCAGCTGACATGTCCGAGTCGCTGCTGATGGCGGAATCGGCACACTGCCGTCGCCTTTTCCTGCGCAACAACGAGGTGGGTATCGGCATATGAGCGCATGCATTTGAGTTGGCGGCCTGGGGCCTCCACCGAAGAACCCGGTGTTTATCCGGACTGCGAATCGGTCGGTGTCGATGTGCTTGCGTCCAGGAACGGCGACATACGGCCTCTCATGGGCTTTGACGTGCAGAAGACTCGGTGAGGGTGAGCTCTTCCAGGCTGGTGCCACGGGTCCACAGCAACAGCAACACACTGACCACCGCAGAGGCCAGCAACGCCGATTTCACCGATGTGTGTTCCGCAACGACACCCCACAGAACAGCGCCCGCAGCGCAACCGCCCATGATGCTCATCTGGTAGATGGCCATGCCACGGGCGCGCAGCTTGGTGGGCAACACCAGCTGGGCCGACATGGTGAGCGTATTCGCCACGCACAGCCAGACCGCACCTGAGAGCGCCAGCGCGGGTGCCAGCGTCCATGCGCTGGGCGCCCACACAGCGCCGAACGTGGCCAGCGCGTGCAGCCAGACGCCGGTATCGATGATGCGGTTGCGCGCAGCCATGGCGGGCAGGCGGGGCAGGGCCATCGCTGCGAGCACGGCACCCGCGCCCATCGCGGCCAGCAGAGCGGTGTAGGTGGCTGCGTCGGCGCCGATGCCTTTGGCCACCAGGGGCAGCAGTGCAACCAGGGCCACGGCCTGGGCGAAGAACACAAAGGCACGGAACAAGACCGCCCGTAGGATGGGCGAGGTTCGGGCGTGACACACGCCATCGCGCATGGCCTGCAGCAGTCCGGTGCGCTGGGAGGGCGGCGTGTGCGGGGCAATGGGCGCACGCCAGATCAGCACGCCGGCTACGACGGACAGCACGGCGTTGAGCGCAAACACCGTCGCCGAACCTTGCCAGGCGAGCACGATGCCCGCGACGATCGGACCCAACACCCGCGTGAGGTTGATGGCCAGGGCGTTCAAGGTCAGGGCCGATGACAGCAGGCGCCGCTCCACCAGGTCGGGCACTAGGGCCGAGAACACGGGGAACCGGAGCGCGAGGCCCACCCCATTGAGCAGGCACAGCAGCAGCAGGGTGCCCGGCGTCAGGGCATCGTTGCTTGCTAGGACCGCCAGCACCGCCGCCACCAAAGCGATCCAAGCCTGTGCCACAGCCAGAAAACGCCTGCGGTTGAGCAGGTCGGCCAGTGCACCGCTGGCCAGCCCGAGGACAAAGAGCGGCAGCGTGCCCGCTGCCTGCACCCACGCCACCCAGACAGGACTCTCGGTGAGCTGGGTCATGCGCCAGGCCGCCGTCACCTCGTGCATCCACATGGTCATGTTGCCGGACAGCCAGGCCAGCCACAGGTAACGAAAGCCCGCACCCCGAAACGGTTCGAGCAGGGAGTCTGAAGGCGCGCCTTGCATCAGGACGGGAAGCCCAAAGCCCTGAGCCAGCCGCAACGGATGTGGTTCATGTGATTCACGCGCTCTTGGGTTTGGCCATGTCGACGATGTCGGCCATGGTCGGGTTGTGGGCCAGCATGCCGCCGTCGGCGATGTACGTCTGCCCATTGATGTAGCGCGCTTCGGCAGACGCCAGGAAACACACCAGCGCGGCGATGTCTTCAGGCTCGCCGAATTCGGGAACCAGCAAATGGCGCTGCATCACGTCGATCACGCTGGCCGCCGCGCCGCGCGTGCCTGGCGTGAGGACCAGGCCCGGGGCCACCGCATTGCACCGCACGCCCTGGGCGCCGTGGTGCGTGGCGATCTGGCGCGTCAGGCCGATGATGGCGGCCTTGGACACGCTGTAGGCCAGGCGTGTGATGTCACCTGAAAACCCACCGGTCGAGGCGGTGTTCACGATCGCCCCGCCGCCCTGGGCGATCATGGTGGGCAGGGCGAATTTGCAGCCAGCCAGGTAGCCGCGCAGGTTCACAGCCATGACCTGATCCCAGACCTCGAACTCGATGTCGATGGCGTTCTTGTCTTTGGCGTGAATGGCGGGAGAACTCAGTGCCGCGTTGTTATGCAGCACGTCCAGGCGACCAAATTGATCGATCGTTCCGCGCACGAGCTGTTCGATGCTGTGCACGTCGGCAGCGTCAAAGGCTTGGGCGCTGGCACGCGGGCCCAGTTCTGCGGCGAGTGTTGCGGCCCGTTCGGCGTTGAGGTCTGCCACGACCACAGTGGCGCCTTCGGCGACGAGGCGCCGGCAGGTGGCCTCACCGATACCGGAAGCACCACCGGTGACGATGGCGATCTGGTCTTTGAAACGACCCTCGTGTGGGCCGGGGAGGGTGGGCTTGCTCATGGTGTTTCTGCTGTGGTGGTGGCGAAGCCGCGAAACTGTTCCAGGTTCACGCTTGTGTCCTTGGGCGGTTG
>PNMH01000079.1 GCA_013823505.1 Polaromonas sp.
AATGCCGGCTGTTCCGCTTCGACCTCACTGCCCGCAAGCCGCGGCCTGAGCCCGACGCCGAGGACTGAGCGTGGCTGCGGTGCCGCACACCACCGACATGTTGGTGCTCGACACCAACATCGCGCTCGACCTCTTCGTGTTTCAGGACGCCGCCACCGAGGCTTTGCGCACGGCGGTGGAGCGTGCCGATGGTGCGTGGATCGCCACCGCGGCCATGCGCGAAGAGCTCGTGCGTGTGCTCGACTACCCGCAGATCGCGCGCCGCCTCAAGGCGAAAACCCGGCCCATGCAAGACGTGCTCGATGCCTTCGACCGCTGCACCCGCCTCGTGGCCGAGGCGCCCAAGGCCGTCTACACCTGCAAAGACCCCGACGACCAGAAGTTCATTGATCTCGCGGCGGCACACCGCGCCACACTGGTGAGCAAGGACGACGCGGTGCTGTGCATGGCCAAGCGGCTGGCGCGCGTCGGTGTGCATGTGTGTCGTCAATGGAGTCCGAGCCATGTGGATTGACTTTCGCCTGACCTTGCTGGCCCTGGGCGCCTTGTTCAGCGCCCATGTCTGGGCCGTTCAGAACTGTGAGCTCAACGGCGAAAGCGTGAGCCGCGCCAACGGCCACACCACCGCCGGCAAGAGCGGTGTGATGCGCTGCACCGACGACAGCGGCCAGGTGCGCCGCCTCGACCAGACCCTGCGCGATGGCAAGTATGTGGGCCCGGTGCTCATGGTGCTGGCCGACGGCGAGCGGCGCGAGTACAGCCTGAACGAACGCGGCAACCGCGATGGCGTGGCGCGCACGTTCGATGGCAAGGGCACGTTGCGAAAAGAAGAAAACATGGAAGACGGCAGCGCCGTGGGCGTGCAGAAAAACTTTGCCGAGGCCGGCCATTTGCAGGAGCTGCACTTCGCCGCCGGCCGGCGCACCGTGCTCACCATCGGCTACCTGGCCGATGGCCGCCTGACCGAGCTGCGTTGCGCCGCCGTGACGCTGGTGCCGCAAGACCGCGAGGTGTGTGGCCATGCAGGGCGCGCCAGCGATGTGACGCTGCACCGCGCCGACGGCAAACCTGCAGGCACCGTGAGCTTTCTGCAGGGTCAGATGCAGCGCCAGAGCGTGCTGGACCGCGAAGGCCGGCTCGTGCGCAACGAAGAGCTCAAGGACGGCCGGCGCATCAAGCGGGTGTTTTACGCCTCGGGCCAGCCGCGGTCAGAAACCGACTTCATCGAGCGCGACCCCAACAGCCGCGAAGGCCGCGAAGGGGTCTCACGCGAATGGGCCGAGAGCGGTCAGCTCACGCAGGAAACCACCTGGGCTGACGGCTACGAACAGCGCATCCAGCAGTGGTACCTGAACGGGAAACAGAAAGCCCGCCAGCAGATCCGCCGGGACGGCCGCAACCAGGAGCGCACCACCGAGAGTTTCTGGGACAACGGCCTGCCTGCGGCGGTGAACGTGGAGCGCAACGGCCGACTGCTGGGCTGGCAGAAATACTTCACCGAAGCGGGCGTGTTGGCGCAAGAAGACGAACACGGCGAGCGCGGTGTGCTCCTGCGCCGCAAGTCGTACGACGCGCAAGGTGTGTTCGTGCGCGAAGAGCGGTTTCTCGAAGACGGCTCGCGCGTTTGAATGGTCGAGATCGCAGGAGGGGCCATGACATTGCTCAACCTGCTCGCCCTGGTCACATGCCTCGGCGCCGCCACGGTCGCGGGCGTGTTCTTCGCGTTCTCCAGCTTTGTCATGAAGGCGTTGGCGCAACTGCCGGCGGCACAAGGCGTGGCGGCCATGCAGCGCATCAACGTGGTGGTGCTCAACGCTGGCTTCCTGGGCGTCTTCATGGGCACTGCGCTGCTCGCCGCGGTCTGCGTGGGGGTGTCCTTGATGGCCTGGAGCGGGCAACGCTCGTTGTGGCTCCTGGCCGCAGGCCTGCTCTACCTGGTCGGCACCTTCGTGGTCACCGTGGCCTTCAACGTGCCGCGCAACGAACGCCTGGCGCGCATGGACGGGTCGTCGTCAGACGCTGCGGCGCACTGGCCGGTCTACGTGCTCGAGTGGACTCGATGGAACCACGTTCGCACGGCAGCGGCGTTGGCGTCTGCGGCGTGTGCGCTGATGGTCATGTCGTGACGTGACGCCGGCCAGCTGCGGGCGCGGCGCCATCAAGGTTTTCCCCTGTCGCGATGAAGCCACGCGCCTGAAATCGCGGTGTTGCGGTCTCTACACTCGTGAGCACCTCAACATCTGGAAACATTTCAATGATTCGCAATGCAGCTATCTTGGCCGGAGCCTTCGCGTTGACCGGCTGCGCTTCGGTGATCAACGACGTCACCCATCCCATGAAGATCGAGACCAAGACCGAGGCGGGTCAGTTGGTGGCCGGTGCCGAGTGCAAGTTGACGAATGACTATGGCGTGTTCCAGGCCAAGTCTGGCGAGACCGTGCAGGTGCGGCGATCCAGCAAGGACCTTGACATCGTGTGCAAGGATCCGGCCAATCCCGATGCCGTGGCCAAAGCCATCTCGCGCGCCAACGGCGGCATGTTCGGCAACATCCTGCTGGGTGGCGGCGTGGGCGCCATCATCGACCACAACAAGGGCACCGCTTACTCCTACCCGATCTGGGTGCAGCTGGTGTTCGGCAAATCGCTGGTGTTCGACCGCTCGACGGAAAAGGACGGCGTGCCCACCCTCGGCACGCCAGCGCCTGCCCCCACAGCCAACAAGTAAACCGGCCTCACGCCAACCCGAAACGGTCCGCATGCGCCTGCGGCCAGTAGGTGGTGAACACCGCGTGCTGGCCGGTGAGGTCGTGCAGCAGCGCGCCGGGCAGGGTTTCGGGCAGCAGGTTGGCGAGCAGGCGCACCTCGTTCTGGTTCACGCGGCGCACCAGGTGGTGGGCGGTGATTTCGGCGGGGTGCTGCAGGCCGGCGGCCTGGATGAGTTCCTGCAGCGCCATGAGCGTGCGTTGGTGAAACTGGAACACGCGCTCGGCCTTGTCGGGCACCACCAGCGCCTGCTGGCGCACCGGGTCTTGCGTGGTCACGCCCGTGGGGCACTGGCCGGTGTGGCAGGTCTGGGCCTGGATGCAGCCGAGTGCGAACATGAAGCCGCGCGCGCTGTTGCACCAGTCGGCGCCAATCGCCATGGCGCGCACGATGTCGAAGGCGCTGATCACCTTGCCGGCGCAACCGATCTTGATGCGGTCGCGCAGGTTCACGCCCACCAACGTGTTGTGCACCAGGCGCAGGCCCTCCTGCAGCGGTGCGCCCACGTGGTCGGTGAACTCCAGCGGCGCCGCACCGGTGCCGCCTTCGGCGCCGTCGACCACGATGAAGTCCGGCGTGATGCCGGTCTCCAGCATCGCCTTGACCATGGCGAACCATTCCCACGGATGACCGATGCACAGCTTGAATCCCACGGGCTTGCCGCCGGAGAGTTCACGCAATTGCACGATGAAATGCATGAGCTCGATGGGGGTGGAGAACGCGCTGTGCGCGGCGGGTGACACGCAGTCCTGGCCCACGATGACGCCGCGCGCGGCCGCGATCTCGGGCGTGACCTTGGGCCCGGGCAACACACCGCCGTGCCCCGGCTTGGCGCCCTGGCTGAGCTTGATCTCGACCATCTTCACCTGCGGGTCGAGGGCGTTGGCCTTGAACCGGTCGGGGCTGAAGTGGCCGTTTTCGTCGCGGCAGCCGAAGTAGCCCGAGCCGATCTCCCAGATCAGGTCGCCGCCGTGCAGCCGGTGGTAGGCCGAGATCGAACCCTCGCCGGTGTCGTGCGCGAAGCCGCCGCGTTTGGCGCCCGCGTTGAGCGCCTGGATCGCGTTGGCCGAGAGCGCGCCAAAGCTCATGGCCGAGATGTTGAACACGCTGGCCTCGTACGGCTGTGTGCAACCCGACCCGCCGATGGTGAGGCGAAAGTCGTGCGAGGCGATCAGGCTGGGCGCCATCGAGTGGTTGAGCCACTCGTGGCCGGTGGCGTTCTGGTCCACCTGCGTGCCGAAGGGACGCTTGTCGGTCTCACCCTTGGCGCGCGAGTAGGCCAGGCTGCGCTGGCTGCGCGAGAACGGTGTGGCTTCAACGTCGCTCTCCAGAAAGTACTGGCGGATCTCGGGCCGAATGGTCTCCAGCATGAAGCGCAGGTGACCGATGACGGGGTAGTTGCGCAGCACCGAGCTCTTGGTCTGCCGCAGATCGAACACACCGAGCACCGAGAGGCCGGTGAACACCAGAAACCCGAAGCCGCCGCTGCCGACGGCGATCAGCGTGAACAGGCTCAGCAATGCCAGCACCACACACAGGCCAAACACGGTGTAGCGCACAGGGTAAAGGGCGTTGAGGCGGTCGAGCATGCGGGCTTTCGGAGAGGGGTGCGGAATACACTTCAGCCCATCATAAAACCCGGGCCTCCGCAGGCCACCCGACCCCATGAACACCCCCCTGAACACTTCGCCCGACCCGGCCATCGCGCTGGACAACGACGATTACGACACCCTCGACGCCATCCTGGACGACCTGCGCACGCGCGGTGAAGACGTGCCGCAGTGGGAGTTCTGCGAAGGTGCCATGGCCGCGCTGCTGTGCACCCGCCGCCCGGTGGAGCCGGCCGAGTTCCTGCCCATGTTGCTGGGCACCGGCCCCCTGCCCACCGCGCCGCAGGAAGACGGCACGCACTTCGCCAACACCGCGCAGTACGAACAATTCATGGCGCTGTGGGCGCGTCGCAGCGCCGAGGTGTCGGCCTCGCTGGCCGCGTCGGTGGAGACGCTGGAAGACGAGCGCAGCTACCACCCCGAGCTGATGGACGTGCGCGGCGCCGTGGCTGCACTGCCCGAAGCCGAACGTGCTGATTTCAAAGACCAGGAGTTGCCCGCCTACGCGCAGGTGTGGGCGCTGGGCTTCATGTTCGTGGTGGAAAACTGGCCTGAAGACTGGGAGCCGCCGCGCGACAAGGACACCGCCGCCTGGATCGACGAAGCGCTCGACCACCTCGTGGCCCTGACCGAGGACGATACCGGCAAGCCCACGGTGAACATGCACGCCGAAGATGGCCCGCCCAGCGTGAGCGACGAGCGCCTCAACGCGTTCGGCGCAGCGATCTGGGCCGTGTACGACCTGGCCCAGATCGGCCGCAGCCTGGGGCCGCGCGTGGAGCCGGTCCGCAAGGCGGAGACGCCGGGTCGCAACGATCCGTGCCCATGCGGCAGCGGGAAGAAGTTCAAAAAATGCCATGGAGCCTGAACGGCTCCTTGTCACTCACTTCAACTCAAACGGCCCACCCTGCACCAGCGCGCGCTGGTAAGCTGGGCGCGCGTGGATGCGGCTCAGCCAGTCCATGAGCTTGGGCCTGCTTTCGTTGAGCCCGGCGCGGGCCGCCGCGGCTTCCACCGGAAAACTCATCTGCACATCGGCCGCGCTGAACGAACGCCCGGCGAACCAGTTGGAGGTGGCGAGTTCGCCTTCCAGAAAATCCAGGTGCTGCGTGAGGTTGGGTGTGATGAAGCGTTTGTGCACCGTGGCCGAGATCGCCTTGGCGATCGGGCGCACCAGCAGCGGGGCTTTCTCCACCTCGTCGAACACCAGCTTCATCAGCAGCGGCGGCATCAGCGAGCCCTCGGCGTAGTGGAGCCAGTAGCGGTAGCGCAGATGCGAAGGCGTGCCGGGTTCGGGTGAGAACTTGCCTTCGCCGTACCGTTCCACCAGGTACTCCATGATCGCGCCCGATTCAGCCAGCGTGGCCTGCCCGTCGGTGACCACCGGTGACTTGCCCAGCGGGTGTACCTTCTTGAGCGCGGGCGGCGCCAGCATGGTCTTGGGGTCGCGCTGGTAACGCTCGATCTGATACGGCACGCCCAGCTCTTCGAGCAGCCAGAGCACGCGCTGCGAGCGCGAGTTGTTGAGGTGGTGGACGGTGAGCATGGGGTTCTTTCAGTCGGTGGTGGTCATGAAACTGCGCAAGGCCGCAGCGGTGGCTTCGGGCAGTTCTTCGGGAATGAAATGGCCCGCCGGCAGCGCCTCGCCGCTCACGGTGCCCGAACACTGCGCCTGCCACAGCGCCAGCGGGTCAAAAAACTTCTGCACCACACCACGCGCGCCCCACAGCACGAGTGTGTCGCAGGCGATGCGTTGTCCGCGTTCTCGGCTTTCGCGGTCGTGATCGAGGTCGATGCCGGCGCTCGCGCGGTAGTCCTCGCACGCGCTGTGGATCGCTTCGGTGCGGCAGAAGCAGCGCTCGTACTCGGCCAACGCCTGCGGTTCGATGTGGGGCAAGCGCGCGCCACCTTGTGCCGAGCCCCAGCCGCCCAGCTTGGCGTGCAGGTAGGCCAGCGCGTTGCCGCCGATCATGAGCTCGGGCAGCGGCGCGGGCTGGATCAGGTGGAACCAGTGGTAGTAGGCACGCGCAAAGGCCATGTCGGTGCGGGCGTACATGTCCAGCGTGGGGGCGATGTCGATCACGCAGAGCCTGCGCACGCGAGCCGGGTGGTCCACCGCCAGCCGGTGCGCCACACGGCCGCCGCGATCGTGGCCGCAGAGGAAAAAGCGGTCGATGCCCAGCACATCCACCACGTCGATCACGTCTTGTGCCATTGCGCGCTTGCTGTGGGTGCTGTGGTCGCTCTCGCCAGGCGCGTGCGACGAGTCGCCATACCCACGCAGGTCGGGCAGCACCAGCTGGAAGTGCGGCGCCAGCTCGCGCGCCACGCGCTGCCACATCACGTGTGTTTGTGGGAATCCATGCAGCAGCACGAGGGTGGGCGCGTCGCGTCGCCCACCCACACGCACGGCGGCCTGGGCGCTCTGGGTCTCCAACTGGAGCAACTCGAATCCGGAAAACCAGTCGGTGGTCATGTGTTTGTCTCCTGCGTTCCAGTGTAGGCGGCGGACATGGCCGCGTCAGGCGAGCGCCTGCGGCAAGGCTGCCGCCAGAAAGTCCCACACCCGGCGGATGCGCGGGTTGCTGCGGATCTCGCGGTGCACCGCCAGCCACATGGGCAGCGGCGGGATGGCCAGCATGGGCAGCAAGGGCACGAGGTCGGGGTTTTGCCGGGCCACGTAGCGCGCCAGAAAGCCCACGCCCAGACCGGCACCCACAGCGGCTTGATAGGCGTTCAGATCGTCGGTGCGCACCGCGAAGTCCTCCCGTTCCATGGCGTGCCCCATGCCGGCGAAGCCGCGCAAGATATCGGTGTTGCGGTCGTTGCCGACGAGGTCGTGGTTCAGCAGGTCTTCGGGCACGCGTGGCGTGCCGCGGCGGCGCAGGTAGTCGCGGTGGGCGTAGGTGCCGATGGCGACCTGCCCCACCCGTCTGGCCACCAGCGAGCTCTGGTCGGGTCGCACCATGCGCAGCGCAATGTCGGCCTCGCGCTGCAGCAGGTTGCTCACCGCGTTGCTGGCCACCAGCTCCAGTTGCACATCGGGATGCGCCTGCCGGAGCTGGACCAGCAGCGGCGGCAGCAGCACGCAGGTGACCGGCTGGCTGGCCGTGATGCGCACGGTGCCCCGGGTGTCGGCCTGCGCGCCGGAGGCCTGGCGCGCGAGTTGGTCCGCCGCCCCCGACATGGCACGCGCCGATTCGGCCAGCCGGTGGGCATGCGCGGTCGGCACGAGCCCGCGGCCGGTGCGCTCGAACAGCACCACACCCAGTTGCGCCTCCAGCTCGGCGATGTGGCGCCCCACGGTGGGCTGGCTGGTGTCGAGCTGGCGGGCGGCGGCCATCAGGCTGCCGCGGTCCAGGGCGGCGAGGAACGATGGAATCAGGGCCCAGTTGAAATCGGCGGTATGCATTTATGCATGTCTGTTGTTTGGTTTCAGGCAATTGTGTATGGGCCGACAGGTTTCCACAATGCACCCATGGCACCGGTGGTCGGTGCTCTCAGGAGTGCTGACATGAACGCCATTTCTTCTTGGGCTCCCCATCCCGGCACGGTGTTGGTGTTGGGCGGTCGTGGTCGTTTCGGTCTGACCGCCGCGCAGGCGTTTGCCCGCGACGGCTGGCGTGTGCTCGCCCAGATGCGTCCTGGTGCGCAAGCACAGCAGGAGGGCGGCACCGAGTGGCTGGCCGGGCCGCTGGACACGCCCGATGCCGTGCAGGCGCTGGTGGCGCAGGTGCGGCAGGCGGGCGGTGCCACCGTGGTGGTGCACGCACTCAACCCCAACCAGTACACCCGCCCGGCTTGGGAGCGTGAAGCCTGGCCGCTGCTGCAGGCGGGCATGCAGGTGGCGCAGGCGCTGGGCGCCACGCTGATGCTGCCGGGCAACGTCTACAACTTCGGCCAGAGCATGCCGGAGCTCCTGCTCGAAGGCGCACCCGAGCGCCCCAGCATGGCGATGGGCCGCATCCGCGCCGACATGGAAGCACGGCTGGAAGCCGCGACCCAGCGCGGTGAGCTGCGTGCGGTGGTCGTGCGTGCCGGCAACTTCTATGGGCAGGGCTCCGGCACCTGGCTGGACCGCGCCATGCTCACCGGCATCCAGCGCGGCAAGCTGGTGTTTCCCGGCCCCATGGACGTGGCCACACCGTGGGCCTATCTGCCCGATCTGGCGCGTACCTTCGTGGCGGTGGCCCGGGTGCGCCATTCGATGCCGGCGTTCGAGTCGCTGCACTTCAGCGGCCACACCCTCACCGGCCACGATTGGGTGCAGGCCCTGCAGCCGATTGCGCAGCAGCAAGGCTGGCTGCAAGGGCGTGAGGCCCTGCGGGTCGGTGGCCTGCCCTGGCTGGTGATCCGCGCGCTGGGCACGGTGGTGCCCAGCTGGGGTGCGCTGGCTGCCTTGCGCTACCTGTGGAACCAGCCCCACCAACTGGACAACCGTCGGCTGCAGGCGCTCATCGGCGCCGAGCCGCACACCCCGTGGCCACAAGCGCTGCACAACACCTTGCTGGACTTGCGCCTCATGCCCTCGGCGCCTGCGCACGCCTGGTCCGCACAGACCTGAATCTTCCAGTCACCCACACTGAGCCATCGTCAAGGAGAACCCCATGGACCGCAGACACTTTCTTCGCATCGCCGGTGGTGGCGCCATCGCCGCCGCCACCGCCACCACGGTGGCGGGTTGCAGCAGCGCCTTGCCGCCCGAAGCCATCGCGGCGTGGCAAGGGCCTGGCAACGAGCCCGATGTGCGCCGCTGGATCCTCTCGCACGCCATCCTCGCGCCGCATTCGCACAACCTGCAGTCGTGGCTGGTCGATCTGAGCGTGCCCGACGAGATCACGCTGTTCATCGACCGCAGCCGCCTGCTGCCCGAGACCGATCCGTTCTCGCGCCAGATGATGATGAGCCAGGGCACGTTTCTGGAATTGCTGGACCTGGCCGCGAAGCAGAAGGGCCTGCGCGCCGATGTCGCCCTGTTTCCGCAAGGCGTGTTTGCGCCGACCACGGTGGACGCTCGGCCCACGGCACGCATCCGCCTGGTGCCGGACGCTGCGGTCAAGCCGGACGCCTTGTGGACGCACATCTTTCTGCGCCGAACGAACCGCGAGGCTTACGAAGCCCGCGACCCGGCCGCCGATGCCTTGCAGGCCATCACCGCCAGCACCGCCGGGCAGGCCGTGCGCACGGGCTTTGTGGGCCGCTCGCAGCCCGAGCTGCTGCAACAGCACCGCCGCATCGCCATGGAGGCCTGGCGCATCGAGCTGGTCACGCCGCGCACGGTGATGGAGTCCATCAAGGTGCTTCGTGTGGGGCCGACAGAGATCGCACGGCACCGCGACGGCATTTCGCTGAACGATCCGATGGTGCGGGCGCTGGCCGCCGTGGGCCTGTTCGACCGGAGCAAGGCGCCCACGCCCGACGACACGTCGACCACCACCCAGATCAAGGACTTCAACACCAACATGGCCGCCACGCCCGCGTTTTTCTGGATGGTGACCGAGGGCAACGACCGCGTCACCCAGATCAACGCCGGCCGCGCCTACGTGCGCGCGCAGCTCGCGGCCACGGCGGTCGGGTTGTCGATGCAGCCGCTGTCGCAGGCCTTGCAGGAGTACCCGGAGCAGGCCGGGCCCTACGCCGAGATCCACCAGCTGCTCGGTGCCCCTGCGCCCCGCTTCACGGTGCAGATGTGGGCCCGGCTGGGCTATGCGCCCGTGATCCAACCATCGCCACGGCGCGGGCTGGAGGCCCACATCCTCAAGGCCTGAGATCGAACGCGGCCTCGGCCATTGCCTTGCCGTTGATCAGCACGTCAATGCGGTGCAGGCCCGGGTAGAGCGTGCGCGTGGTCACGGGCTTGAGGCTGTGGCGTTTGTCCAGGGTGCGTGTTTCGCTTGCCGCCAGCGTGAGTTTCCAGCCCTTGAACACCTTGGGCGAGGTGCTGCCGTTGGCGCGCACGTGGTGCACCGCGTAGTCGATCTCCAGCGGCTGGGGCTGGCGCGAGGTGGACTGCAGCGTCACGCTCAGGCCGAGCGATTCGCCCACCGATGCGCTGGTGGCCGACAGGCTCAGCCCGGCACGCCCCTGCAGGCCGCTGGCCAGCCCCCAGGCAGCGAGTGTGGGTGCATGGCCTTGTTTGATGAGGCTGCGGCTCGCATGGCGCAAGAGGGCACTGCGCTCGGGCGTGGTCTCGATCAGGTGGTCCCGCACCCAGCCCGCCACCAGGTCCGGGTGGTCCTTGGCGATGTCGTTGAGGTGGTTGGCCACGCTGCGGCGCACGTAGCTGCTCGGGTCGTCCTGCAAGGCGCGCAGCAGCGGCAGCGTGGGCATGGGGTCGGCCACCAGCGCCTGCAGTCGAAGGCCCCAGGGCAGGCGCGGGCGGCTGCCTTCGCTCACCAGCCGGCGCACATGCGCGCTCGGGTCGTTGGCCCAGCGCGCGAGCACCGGCCACACGGCATCGGGCTGCTGCTGGATGAAGGGGCGGATCGCGAACTCGGCTGTGGAGCGCTGGGTGAGCGCGTGCAGGCAGGTCAGCGCGCGAGGCACATCGTGCTGGCCGTGGCGGGCGATGAACTCGCCCATGGACCAGATCACCCAGCCGCTCAGACCCGCGTCGGCATCGGCGCTGGACAGGCTGACGGGCTCACCCTTGTCGTCCAGCGGCAGCGGTGGTGCCAGGCTGGCTTCGAGCACGTCGCACGCGGCGTTGAAATCGCCGGGCAGCGTGGCGCGCATCGCGTCGGCCAGTTGCAGCATGCGCGCCTTGAGTTCGAGTGCGTGGAGGCCGCTGTTGGCCAGCGATTCGAAATGCGCGCGATCGAAGCCGGCCCAGGCGCGCTGCAGGTGCAGGCCGGCGTTGGCCACGGTGGTGGCGTTGATCAGGTTCTTGAACGGTTCCATGCGCCTGTTGCTCCCCGACTTTCAGGGCAGGCGTTGCAGCAGGCCGGCCAACGCATGGCGCACGGTGGCGGCGCGCACGGCCGCGCGATCGCCGTCAAAGCGCTGGTGCTCGGTGAAGGTGCCCGCTGGCGTGGCCCAGCCGAACCACACCGTGCCCACCGGTTTGTCGGCGCTGCCACCGGTGGGGCCGGCCACGCCGGTGACGGCCACAGCGAGTTGAGCCGGTGAGTGGGTGAGTGCACCCGCCGCCATGGCGCGCGCCACGGGCTCGCTCACCGCGCCGTGCTGCGCGATCAGCTCGGCGGGCACACGCAGGAGCTCGGTCTTGGCGGCGTTGGAATAGGTGACGAAGCCGCGCTCGAACCAGTCGCTGGAGCCGCTCACATCGGTGCAGGCCCCCGCGATCAGGCCGCCGGTGCAGCTCTCGGCGGTGGCCATCATCAGGCCGCGGCGCTTGAGTTCGCGCGCGAGTGTGAGCACCAGTTCGGGCGTGTCCATGATCAGAACTTCCAGAGTGCAATCACCAGCAGCGTGCACAGCGCGGCGGCGAAATCGTCGAGCAGGATGCCGAAGCCGCCGCGGGGGCCGAAGCCCTTGAAGGTCTGGTCGGCCCAGGCCATGGGGCCGAACTTCACCGCATCGAAAAACCGGAACAGCACAAACGCCACCAGTTGGGCCCAGAAGCCTGCGGGGGCGATCAGCCACAGCACCAGCCAGAAGGCCACCACCTCGTCCCACACGATGTGGCCCGAGTCGGCCACGCGCATGTGTTGTGCCGTCACCGTACAAGCCCACCAGCCCACCAGCGTCCCGGCGCCGATCAGCAGCCCCCACTCGGGTGTCGACACCAGCGGCTGCAGCAGCAGAAACGACGCCCACGCCCACAGCGTGCCCACGGTGCCGGGTGCGAAACGGCTCAAACCGGCGCCGGCACCCAGCGCGATGAAGTGGGCGGGGTGGGACAACAAAAAGGCCCAGGTGGGGCGGGCGAGGGGGGCAGAGGCTGTCTCGGACATGGACGAATTATGGGTGTGCGGTCTTGCCGGGGCATGACGCCGGCGGGATACTGGTGCGAACCAAGAAGGGGGCCGCATGGAGATGAACACCGGCGCCATCCTCACCGCCATGGTGCTGGGTGTGCTGCTCA
This sequence comes from Polaromonas sp., assembly GCA_013823505.1. The sequence goes on from PNMH01000079.1 coordinate 12,421, forward strand.
CAGGCGTGGCCTCTTGGGTGGTGTCCAGCCTGTACCGGCGCCGCATGCTGGCGCTCATGAAACGGTCGCCGCCGCCCGATCCGGCGCAGGCCGTCGGCAACACCCGCTTGCCCGCGCAGGCCAAGGCCACCGCCATGCTGGACCCGGCGGCGAACCGGCGTGCCAGCCGGCGCTACCTTGTCGTGGTGAGCGCGCTCAGTTTGTTGATCGGCATCACCCAGTCGGTGCTGGCGCTGCTGTTCGTTTACGGCGCCGAACTGCTCAGTGTGGGACGCGCGCTCACGCTCGGCGTGGTCTACGCCTGGCCCATGGCGCTCACCTGGGGGCTGGTGCGGCGCTGGTCGTGGCTGCGCACGCTGGGTGCCATCGGTCTGTACCTGCTGGCCATGCTGGCGCTCACGCTGTGGCGCTCCGTGTCGCCGCAGCCACTGACCACGTCATTGGGTTGGCTGGGCGGTCTGGTGCTGTTGCCGGTGGTGGTCACGCTGGTGATCGGAGCCAGCGGCCGCATCCGCGCGGTGGCGCCCTATTTGCTGCCGATCTTCATGCTGCTGGCGGCTTCGTCGGTGCTGGCGCTGCAGATCATGGTGAGCGGTTCGCAGGACCCACCTCGCTGGGTGATCCAGCTGGTGGGTCTGGTGGGGGTCTGGCCCGCCATCGTGCTGATGGCGATGGCGCCGTGGTGGTTGCTCGCCTGGCCGGCCTGGGCCATCGCGCGTTCGCTGGCGAGCGCCTACCGGGCCAAGCGTTTTTCCGACCTCTGGTACCTGCTCGCGGCCTACTGGCTGGTGGTGCTGGCGGCTTCGGCCTTGCCGGCGCTGCAGGGCGTGGGCTGGATCGCGCTCACGCAGTTCATTCCCTGGCTGTGGATACCGCTGGCGGCCTGGGGCTTGCGTGGCTGGCTCGCGCCTCGTGGCACCCCGCCCACCTTGCTGGTGTTGCGAGTCTTCCAGCAAGACGCGGGCGTGCAGACCTTGTTCGATCGCGTGGTCGAGCGCTGGCGCCTCTCGGGCAACACGGTGCTGATCGCCGGCACCGACCTGCTCAGCCGCACCATCGACCCGGACGATGTGTTCACCTTCCTCAACGGGCGCCTGGCCGACCGTTTCGTGGCCAACGAGGCACAGGTGGCCGAACGCCTGCGCGACTTCGACCTCGCGCCCGATCCCGACGGCCGCTACCGAGTGAACGAGTGTTATTGCTTCGACAGCACCTGGCAGCAGGCGCTTGCCGCGCTGGTGGCACAGGCCGACGTGGTGCTGATGGACCTGCGTGGCTTCCAGGCCCGCAACCAGGGCTGCCGCCACGAACTCGGTGTGCTGGCCACGGCAGCGCACCTGCAGCGCGTGGTGTTGTTGTTCGATGCCAGCACCGACCGCCACACCGCGCTGAGCGACCTGGCCGGTGCGCCGGCGGGGCGGGTGGTGTGGGTGGAGGCGGGGCGGCTGGAGCAGAAGCGCGTGGCGCAGATCGTGGGCGCGCTGCTCGGCGCCAGCGGCGGTTCGTCGTCAGGCGAAGTGGTCGAAGCCGCGCGCTGACACGGCCACCGGGTGGCCCGACGCATCGAGCACCCGCAAGCCGGGCGCAGCGCTGATCCGGCCGATGCGTTGCAGGGGCGTGTGGCTGGCTTTGGCCGCCGCTTCCACCGCCGCGCGTGCGATGGGGGCGGCGGTGAACAGCAACTCGTAGTCGTCGCCACCGTTGAGCAGGCAGTCGATGCGCCGGGCCTCGGGCAGCAGCGCCAGTGCCGGCGCGGTGGGCAGCTGGGTCAAGGCGATCTCGGCGCCCACGCCGCTGGCCGCCAGGATGTGGCCCAGGTCCCCGGCCAGGCCATCGCTGACATCGATGGCCGCGTGCACCGCTTTGCCCAGCACCGCCAGCAGCGTCCCCAGTGCCAGGCGCGGCACGGGGCGTTCCAGCCGCGCCTTGAGCTCGGGGTGTTGTGCCAGGGCCTCTGGCCCGCAGGCCTGGGTGGCCCAGCTGGTGCCTAGCATCAGCTCCAGCGCCAGACGCGCCTCGCCGGTGCGTCCGGTGAGGTAGAGGTCGTCGCCTACCTGTGCCTGGCTGCGCTGCATTGCAAGACCCGGGCGCACCTCGCCCATCACCGTGATGCAGATGTTGAGCGGGCCGCGCGTGGTGTCGCCGCCCACCAGCGGGCAGCCGTGGGCATCGGCCAGCGCAAACAGGCCGCGGGCGAAGCCGGCGAGCCAGGTTTCATCGGCGTGGGGCAGGGCCAGGGCCAGCGTGAAGCCGAGCGGGCGCGCGCCCATGGCGGCCAGGTCGCTCAGGTTGACCGCCAGCGCTTTGTGGCCGAGGGCTTCGGGGTCGACATCGGCGAAAAAATGCCGGCCTTCGACCAGCATGTCGGTCGACACCGCGAGCTGGAAGCCTGCGTGGGGCTGCAGCAGGGCACAGTCGTCGCCGATGCCGAGGGTCACCCCGGGTCTGGCCACCTGGCCTGCGCGTTGAAAGTGGCGCCGGATGAGCTCGAATTCACCCATGGGGTTGTTCGTTCGCGGGGTCGCCAGGGCGTGTGTCTCGCGGGGGCAGCAAGAAACTCAGCGGCGCCACACGGATGCGCCGTTTGATCGCGGTCCGGATCAGCTGGCGGTTCACTTCACTGATGTTCTGCGCCTGCAGGGCCAGGCGGAAGGCCAGGTAGAAGCTCACGCCCAGGTTGATCGGGCCGATGGCCGCGACGCCGGCGACCGCCCACCAGAAAGCGGGTTCGCGTAACACGCCCAGGCCGAGCGCAAACGCTGAGGCGGCCACCTGGCCGGCCGACAGGGTGACGTGGCGCACGTCCAGCCCGATGCCGAAGAACTGCAAAAAGGCCGGGGTGAGGCCGAGCATGAAACCCAGCGAGATGTTGGCCGCCAGGCCCGAGATGTTGGTGCGGGTGAAGTTGGCCCAGCGGGCCGCGCGTTGACGTCCCAGCACGCTGGTGAAGCGCGGGTTGTGTTCCATCGCCGAATGCAGCTTGTGGAACACGAACCAGTTTTCCACCCAGCCGGCGACGATGCTGGAGGCGAACAACAGCACGCCGGTGAACGCAGCGAAGAGCAGGGTGGGGCCGAGCAGGCTGATGCTGTCCAGCGCTTGCCGCGCCTTGGTGTCGTCGACCATGGCGCTGCCGGTGGTGAATTCGAGCACCGAGCTGATCAGCAGCACCACCGGAATCACCAGGCCGATGTTGCCCGCGATGGCCGCCACCTGCGAGCGGAACAGGTTGGCGACCTCGTCAACAAACCGTTTGACTGCGCCCGGTTCCTTGATGTCCTTGAGTTTGGCCACCATGGCCGGTGCGGTCACGGCCGGCTGTTTGGTGGCCACCGTGAGGTGCAGCAGCATGATCAACACGAACGACGTGGCGTAATTGAGGCCCGCGGCAAAGCCGCTCCAGAAGGCCGAGAGGCCCAGGCCATAGAGCGCGAACTTCGCCCAGGTGGTGAGGCCGATCACCGCGCCGCCGCCCGCCGCCTTGCCCAGCATGTCCTTGTACTCCGCGGCGTTGCGGGTGATGTAGTGCTCGCCACTCTCTGCGCTGCGCTCGGCCACCTTGGCGGCGGTGAGGTGCGAGCTGGCGGCAATGAGCGAACGGATGCTGCGGTTGTCCAGCCCGACCTGTGCCAGGTCGGCCAGCAGTGCCACCGTGGCGCGCTCGGGCTGGTCGGATTGAAGGCAGTCCAGCAACTCCTTCACCCGCAACACGCGCTCGCGCAACTGGCGAAGACGGAACACGATGCCCACCGAGACACCGTGCTCTTCCAGGTGCGAATAGACCGAGTACGCGGCGTGGCGGCAAGCGTCGAGCTGGTTGCGCAGCCGTGTGGCTGCCTCCAGGGCTTCGGGGCTTTGGGCGCCGTGCACACGCACCGCGCGGCGCAGCGACTCCAGGTCGCTGGGCAACTGGTGGAACGGCTTCTGCTCTTGCGCTTCGGGCGACATGCGCACGCGGATCTCGGAGGCAAAGCCGGTCGCGCTGACCTGGCTCACGCAGGAAATCATGGCGTCCATCAACGCCACCTGCCAGAAGTCGGCCTTGTCGTCGCCCGGACCGGTGTCGCCACCGCTCACCAGATCGCGAAGGCGCAGCAAGGTCGCGCTGTCCAGTGCCTTGAGCCAGCGAACGTCAAAGCGCCGGGGCAGCAAGAGGTCGAACAGCTCGCCCAGATCGTGGGTCTCGGGCGTGTGGGGCAGGGCCTTCTTGCGCAGGCGGTTGCCAAACTCGCTCAAAAAGGCCGTGCGTGGGGCAAAACCGTGGTCGGCCAGCAGCGGTGTGAGGTCCACCGTGGCCACGAAGCGCTGCCACCAGCGGCGCCAGCGCTGCTGGAGCTCGGGGTCGGCCTGCACGCTGTCGAGAAATTCGCGCACGCGCGCCACGCTGGCCTGCACGTCCTTTTCGTCGCCGCGCACCCAACGCATGGCGTCGATCAGCCACAGGTGGCGTTGTGCCAGCGGCGCGTCGGGATCGATGGCGTCGATGAGCGGGGTGACGGCCATGGGCGAGGAACCGCGCTTCAGTGCAGCACCCGCGATGGCACGTCACCCGCGCCATTGGCCCGCAAGTCGAACGCAGGCACCACGGCCTCGAACCGTTCGCCGTCTTCGGCCACACAGAAAAAACTGCCCCGCATGCTGCCCGTGGGCGTTTTCAGGCGGGTGCCACTGGTGTACTGGAACGACTCGCCCGGGCGCAGCAGCGGCTGGTGGCCCACCACCCCCAGTCCCTTGACCTCTTCGGTGTGGCCCTGCTCGTCGTCGATGATCCAGTGCCGCGAGATCAGCTGCGCCGTGGCCTCACCGGTGTTGGTGATGGTGATGGTGTAGGCGAAGGCGTACTGGTCTTCTTCGGGCGAAGACTGCTCGCTGAGGTACTGGGGTTCAACCTCGCAGGTGAACAGGTATTTGGGCATGGCCGGCATGTTACCCCGGGCCTGCAACGCGCCGTGGGGCCTGCCAGAATGCACCCGACTGTCTCCATACCACCCACCACAGGTTGCCCATGTCCCATCACTCCAGTGCCGCGTTCATCGCTCCATCCATCCTGTCCGCCGACTTTGCCCGCCTGGGCGA
>PNMH01000080.1 GCA_013823505.1 Polaromonas sp.
GGAGAACTGCGAGCCGCGCTGGCTGAACATGACCTCGGCGCTCCAGTCCGGCTTGAGCTCCTGGCGCGCCACTTCGGCCTCGGCCCGCGCCACGGCCTCGCGGGCCTGCAGCGCAACGAGATCGGGCAGGTTGCGCAATGGGTCCGCTTCACCTACCGCTGCGGTGGTGTGCCGCATCGGCGGCGGATCGGCCAGCGGCTGGTCGGGCGGCCCGCCGGTGAAGCGCGCCAGCGTGAGGCGGGCGTTGGTGCGCTCGGCCTGCGCGCCGATCAAGCCTTGCTCCAGCTGGGTCAGCGCCTCGCGGGCATCCAGCGCATCGGCCGTGGAACCGCGACCGCCGCGAAGAGCGGCTTCCGTGGTCTGCACCAGCACACGCGCCTCGGCGATCTGCGACTGCAGCAACAACCAACGCTGCTCCTGCATTCTGCGCTCCAGCCAGGCCTGCGCCACCTCGGTCTGCAGCAGTGCAACGCGTTGTGCACGTTCGCTCAGCGCCGCATCGGCTTCACGCTCGAAGCGCTCGCCCCGCGCACGGCGCTTCTCCGCGCTGGGCAAGGTCTGCATGAGCGCGATCGAGCGCATGGTCATGAAGTCACGCGTGGTGCTGAACCGCTCGGGGCCGTTCACCGGCAAGTTGTCCAGCGAGAGGCGCAGCACCGGGTCGGGTCGTTGCGCAGCGGCTACCGCCATCTCGCGCGCGCCTTGCACGGCAGCGGTTGATGCGTCGAGACTGCGCGAGCGGGCCAGGGCGGCGCTCACCGCAGCGCTCAGGCTCAGGGGTTCATCGGCAGCAGCGGGCGTGACCAGCACGAGCAGGCCAGCGAGGGCCAGCACGGCGCGTGCAAGAAAAAGCGAAGGGTGTTCCATGTCTGAGCTCCGGAGCAGGCACGCCCGGGCACAAAAGCCCTGACAGCGCGCGACAGCAGCGCCACCGGCGGGTGGGCTGCGCTGTGCGGGGAATCAGACGGAAGTGGGTGGACGCCAGAGGCGCGAAGTGGCGCCCGGGGGAAGGCTGCGCCAGGCCGGCGCTTGAGGGTCCTGGGTGACCGGGGTCTGGGTCAAGAGGTAGGGGAAAGACGGCAGGCCTGCAGCTGACGTAACACAACTCTGGACGCTCTTGCAGGGCTGACCCGTGCGCTCAAAGGTGACCATGTCGTTGCAGCAATCGTCCATGGTCTCGGCCAGGGACTCTGTCATCTCGCCGGCTTCGTCCGCCATGGCCATCATGTCCTGCATGGGGCATGGTGACGCAGGAACCTGCCACGCCGCGAACCCCTGCAGGGGCAGCAGCAGACACAGGACGAGGACGAGCAGGCGGCGCATCAGCGAATTCTAGAAGAAGGACTTGCAATGTGGTGCGGTCTCACCATCGAACTCCATCACTGAGGCAAGGCTCCGCTGTATTCACCGCGCGCGGGATAGCTTTTGGCCACCGCGAAGTCCAGGGCTGCGATCAGTTCATCAAAATGGGGACGGGCAAAGGGCATGGTCTGGACGGCGCCGTAGTACAGCGTCGCGTCTGGACGAACAATGAAGACCCCCGGCTCGGAAAACAACGCGGGCTCCTCGATGCCGATGGATGTCGCCCCACGGGACGCGCTGATGTAAAGACCCCACGCGCGTGCAACCTCCAGGGGCAGGCTGTGCCCCACCCGCAGATCAGGAGCGTTCAGCTTGTCGGCCATGGCCTGGGCACGTTCTTCAGTGTCGCTGGACAACGCAATCACCTTCACGCCGCGCTTTGTGAACTCGGGAAGGAGTCGACCAAGCTCGAGCAGGTATTTGTGGCAGATCGGGCAGTGCAGGCCGCGGTAAAAGACCACCAGAGAAAACTGTTCTGGCGAATCGGTGGCGATGTTGAAAGTACCGTGGGACAGGGTCGGGACAGCCAGCGCCGGTACTGTTTGGCGGGGAATGAGCATGGTGTATCTCTCGTAGGTTGTTGTGATGGCGATGTCGCCGGCGACAGCGCTACCGGGGGCGTGGTGAATCGAAACGCCTCAGGCACCCAAGTGTTGTGCCAATGTTGGGAAGTCGTCTACCACGATGGTGCAGTCGGGGTGTGGATGCGGATCGGGGGGGCCGGCGGGGCCCCACTCCAAAGGGCGCCGCACGAAGGCGGTGTGGTAACCGCATGCGCGGGCTGCGTTGAGATCGAAGTTGTGGCATGCCACCATCAAGATTTGACCAGGCGCTACATCCATCCAACGCGCCGCCTGTTCGTAAGCCAGCGGCTGCGGTTTGTAGGCGCCGATCATTTCGCACGAGACCACGGCGTCCCACTCAAGGCCATTGCGTCTGGAGACGGCCATCACCATGGCCAGTGGCAACATGGTGAACGAGACCACCGGAAACTTGCGCTTCAGGCGACCCAATGCCCCGGCAAAGTCTGGCCAGGCGTTCAGGCTGTTCCAGGCGCGATGAATCTGCGCGTGATCTTGCGGCGCGAACATCTCAAGCCCGTGTTGCGCCATCACGCCGTCAAGCACCGTGCGGTGCACGTCGTCCATGTTGAACGCAGGCTGCAGTTTGCCCACGATGCCTGCCATTGACGCGCGCCGGTAGTCGTTGGTTACCGCGTGCCAGTCGCGCTCTACACCGTGGCGCTGTCCGGCCAAGGCGAAGGCCTTGCAGATGCCGCTGTGCCAGTCGAGTACCGTGCCACCGGTGTCAAATGCCAGTGCCTTGATGTTCATGAGGCGGTTCCTTTGTTGTCGAGAAGCGCTTCAACCGCCGCCACGGTGGGTCTGCAGGTCGAAGCACTTCTGAATGCGGTAACGCGCTTCGTCGTCCAGGCCGTCGTACGCGAAGTTCACTTGCAGCTGCGGAATCTCCAGCAACGCAATACGCCTGGGCGGCAGGGTATTCCAGCGCAACTCCATCGATCCCCCGGCCCAGAAGGCCACGTTACGTTGTCCTGCCACATCGGTGGTCAGCTCGGCACCTGGCAGAGCGCGCGGCAACCATGAGATCAGCTCCGAAGCGGTGCAGCCCATCACCCGCTTAAACGTTTGTGGAACAAAGGTGGGCGTCATGGATTTAATGGATCAGTCGACTTTGTAGGCCGAAAAACGCTCGTCCACTGGCGTGGCAAAGGCGTGGTTGGAATAGTTGCTCAGAACCTTCACGGACACAGCCAGCACGATGTAGAGCAGATCCCGCTCCTGGTAACCCGCCTCAAGGAACGACTTTACCGTGGCGGGGCTGGGCTGGCCCAACGACTTCACCATCTCGGTGGTTGTTGCGAACAGCGCGGCCAGTTTGGCATCGGGAATGGGTTGCTTTTGACGGATGGCCTGCAGAACTGGGGCGGGGACGCCAGACATCTTGTCGGCGATCATGCTGTGCGCTGCGGTGCAATAGGTGCAGCCGTTGGTCTGGCTGACTGCGAGGAACACCACCTCCTGCTCCGTGGGCGTCAGGCCAGACTCACTGCGGAACAGTCCGTAGCCATGCAGGTACGTACTCAGCACGGCCGGAGCGTTGGCCATGTTGGCATACATGTTCGGGATGAAGCCGACCTGCTTGAGGGCAGAGTCCAGAATGGCCTTCTGAGGGCCTTCTGCACTGGCGTGGTTGATTGGGTTGAGTTGGTGGATGTATGGGGCGGCAGACATGGAAGGAGGGCTCCTGAGTTGCGATTGCAAAGCTTCACCGATCACTGGGTCAGGTGCTCGACGAACGTTGCTTCATGCTAGGTGGTCACCGTACCCAACGAGAGACCAGCCGTCTCTATTTCCATACCCGACGTTCCCTGGAAGGTGAGCACACGGGAGCGTCAAAGACTGAGCGCGGTTTCGGTCTGCGTTGGCAAGGCTTGCTGCCTCAGCCATTGCCCCGGTGCTATTCCGAGCCGGCGCACAAACGCGCGCGACAGGGCGCTCGCGCTGCCATAGCCCACGTCTTCGGCCACCTGCTTGACCGGTGCGCCGCGGGTAAGCAGGCGCTGCGCTGTCATCACGCGCCAAGCGGCCAGGTAGTCAGCCGGGGTGTCGCCAGTCACCTCGCGAAACCGCACCGCAAAGCGGGCGCGTGACATGCCGGCCAGTTGCGCCATGCCGAGCAGGTCCCACGGGTGCTGGGGATCTTCGTGCATTGCGGCCATCACAGGGCCCAGGCGCACATCGGCCAGGCCTGCGAGTGCGCCCCCTTGCGTCAGGCCCAGGGCCATGCAGTGGCGCAGCAGACGAATCATGAGCACTTCGCACAGGCGATCCAGCACTCCTTGTCGGCCCGCGTGTTCGTGAAAGGCCTCCTCGAACATCAGATCCAGCAGAGCGTCGACTCCCGACATCTGCGCCAAAGGGACCATCACCAGATCGGGCAGCGATGCGGTGACGGGATTGACGCCCGAACCACCGAACTGCACCGTGGCACAAACCACGTCGGAGCCAGGTCCGTCATCGGTCACCAGCCGGTGCTGGTCCGGGCGGGGCAGGAACATCAACGTGGGTTGTGTCACCTCGAACCGTCGCCGAGTCACGCCGCGCACCTGAACCCATCCGCTGCGAATCAGGTGGAGGTGTCCGCGTTCTGTGTCGCGCTCGAAGTCGTGAATGCCACAGATGTTGCCGGTATAGAACACACCCGCATGAAGAGAGAAATTGCTTAGCAGTGAGACGAGAGCATCCATGGCCAGATGATACGTCTGGTAAATGAAGCAAAGGTAATGATGATCATTCGTCTCGAATCTGCAGGGCGCGCAGCAAGGGCTGCCAGGTCGCAGCTTGGTCTTCAGTGGCCCTGAGTGAGCCTAGCTGTGCTGCCTGGCACAGTCGCTGCAGCATGCCTGGCTGGGGCGTGACCGGACCAGCAAAGCACAGCGTACCGGCGCCGTCCACGATCAGGATCAGGGGAAAGGTTGTGATGTCGACGTCGTCGAGCACGGTCTCAAAATCTTCCACATCAACCCAGCGCGTACGCCAGTCGGGCTGTGCGCCTGTCAAGGTTTCGAATTCGGGCCGGTAGTCGCGGCAGGTGCCGCACCAATCGGCACACAGGCACACCACGTCCAGCGTCATGCACTCGGCGCGGCTTGGACAGCCGCATCAAGAAACGCCAACAGCGGTTCGTAGCCGTCGTCACGCAGCGCCTGCCCGCGCGTGTTGAACACGCCAGGGTTGCCTTTGACCCCATGACCTTCGAGCAACCGGTTCATGAAATTGAACAGGCACACGGTGAGCACGGCATCGTGCAGCGCGATCTCGGTCCACCCGGCGTCGAAGACAGCTTGCGCATCCCCCTGGGTCATGCGCGTTGGCTCCAGGGTGAGTTTTCGCGCGTAGCGCAAGAGCGGCTTGAGTCGCTCTTCAACATCGGCCGAATCCACATCGGCCAACAAGGCTTCCAGCACACCCTCACCCATGCCGAAGGCCTGCGCGGTCTGCGAATGCACACCGTAGCAATACTGGCAGGCGTTCAGACCAGACACGTAGGCGGCGATCAGCTCTTTGTGAGCGGGCGTCAGCGGACTGGCGTTGCGCAGCGCTGCGGTGTGAAAAGCAACCAGCGCTCGCCCGGCTTCCGGGTTGAGTGTGAGGATGTGGCGCACGCCAGCGTCCTCGGGCAGGGAGGGAAAGAAGCTCATCGGTCGAATCCTGTGGTCAAGGCAACGTGAGTAGTTGTCGCCGGGGTGGTCAAGTCGCCCCATTAGACACCATGAAAATCGAACCCTTGCCGCAGGGTCGGTTTGACGATGTCGAAGTACGGCGACACATCGAAGTCGCGCGGCGCAAACAGGCTGTGGTGGCGAACCATGTAGATCTCGTCTTGGCAATCGGGGCACAGGGGATCGTTGCGGTTCATGAGCCGGACCTCTGGCAGCACGGGGTAACCGATGGCCTGGAAGGCCTGGGCAATCAGGGTAGAGCAAATGGCCTTGGTGGGATCACCGCTGCCCAGCGAGAGCATCCGACGTCGGAAACGGGCAGGCACCGGAGGTGTCGGGAACAGGTAACGCGCCAGGTCGATCACGTTCCTCAGGTCGTACTGCCGCCCGAGCTGGGCCACGGCATGCTGGATCAGCGCTTGCCGGTCTGCGGCGAGCAGACCCACCGGTCTGCAGATGCGTGTGTGGTGCGGCGCGAACAGCTCCAGGCCGACGGCACGCACACCCATCTGCACATCGGCCTCGATGAAGCACAAGTTTTCTGTTTCATCCTGGCCGACCAGGGCGTCGCGGCCAACAAAGAGGGCCGCGTGCGACCAGGTGGACTGGGTGAGGTATTTGATAGCAGTGCTGAACCGGCTGTGTCCCTCAATCAGCAACACATCGCCTGGCACCAGCGTGTCCCTGAGCCACTGCACCGGCGTGGGAGGCGCTGTGCCATGCACATGCACCTCGCGCGCCAGGTAGCGGGCCAGCTGGCGTCCCACGAACCGGGTGAGGCTTCCCACGGTGCTTCCCTTCCCGGTGCACGCTTCAGCAACGCGATGGGTAGCGGATGAACTCATCCACCGAGATCTTGCCCGGCCCGTGGGCCATGAGGTATAGCAATACAGCGGCCCAGACCCCGTGTGTGGGGTAGGCGTCGGGATACACGAAGACCTGGATGACGGTGGTCATGCCCAGCAGCGCCAGCGCCGAGAAACGGGTGGACAGACCTATCAGCAACAGAATGGGAAAAAGATGTTCGCTGAACGCGGCCATCCAGGCCGCCAGGTGCGGCGCAACGATGGGCAAGCGGTATTCATCTGCGAACAGGAACACGGCATTCTCGGAAAGCTTGGGCCATCCCAGCACGAAATCGCCGTTGATGAAGTCGATGGTCAGTCCTTCGATCTTGGTCTGGCCCGATTTCCAGAACACCGCAGCGATCGAAAACCGCGCGAGCAGCGCCAGCAATGAGTTCGGCAGGCGCGTCATGGCGAAGTGGCCACCAGATCGGCCAGTCGATCGAGCAGTGAGGCCGGTTGGGTGCGGGCGGGCGATGGTGATGCGGATTCCATGAGTTGCTCCAGTCATGCGTTGCAAAGGGGGAGATCAACCACCAGGCCGTGGTGCAACAAACCCGCCAGGCTGATTGAAAAATCGAAGTTGTCGTGCTGCGTTCCCATCCCTTCCACTGCCTTTGCCAGTGGTACACCGTCCATGAGAAGTCGAACCAGCGCGACCGTGCCCACCGGCGGCTCCCACACCACCACACCGTCCCCGCGGCGGAGGACGAAGACGTCCTGAGATCGCGTGGTATCTATGGTGGACAAAAGCAGGTCCGACCCGGGCTGGTGCGCCCTCCAGACGTCGGCGCCGGCATGGCTCAGGCTCAAGGGCACGAGGGATGCATCCAGGCGGCACCCGCGCTGCAGCAGCGTGTCGCCGTCGGCGATCACCTCGGCCACCAGGGCAATGTCCATGGGGATGTCGTCGGCCGCATGCAGGCTGTGCATGCAGGCCGCTTCGACGCGCGCCACCGACGGCAAATAGGGCACGCTTTCAGCGGGCTCGAACTGCGCAATGAAGCGATCGAAATCCGCTGCGTAGCGCACCAGCACAGGCTGGTGGGGAGGGGACTGCCGGACGTAGACCGCAGCCATGCTGCGAAAGAACGGCTCGCCGACCAGCTCTGCCGTCACTGGGTAGATGGCGAGCAAGGCATCGACCAGCGAGACGACGGTGTTGTTGCGGTGCACCGCGAAGCGATCGGCCAGATTTCCACCACCCCGCAACACAAGACCCGCCGGCACAGGCAGGGAGGGGTCCAGCAGCGCGTGGGCGAAGCTGTGGTGGCTCATCGCACCACCTCGGGTGTCATGGCATGGATCAAGGCTGTAGCATCCAGTGATCGGTTGGCACGCGCCAGCTTCGAGTCTGCCAAGCCCACCTCGGCCATCAGCACGGCAAACGCAGGGATGTTCTGGTCACGCTCCAGCAAGGTGGGCACGGGCCCCACCCGAGCCAGCACCGTGTCGAACAAGGCCCAGACCGCACTGGCGACGCTGGCGCCATGGTTGTCAATGAGCAGGCGCACGCCCGAGCTGTCAAACGATTCGGCAAACCCGGCAAGGTGAATCTGCCCGGCGTGGCGCAGTGGCAGTTCGAGCAGGGCAGCGACGGGGTCCGCGCCCTGGTTGATCGCCGACACGTACACGTTGTTCACGTCCAGCAGCAGACCGCAGCCGGTTCGCTGAACCACCTCGCTCATGAAGGCGCCCTCGCTCCAGGTGGACGCCGCCCATGACAAGTAGGTGGAGGGGTTCTCCAGCAACAAAGGCCGCCCCATGCGGTTCTGGATCTGGTCGATGTGCCGGCAGACCCTGTGAAGGGTAGGCAGGTTGTACGGCAATGGGAGCAGATCGTTGAAGTGCGTGCTGCTGTGGGACGACCATGCCAGGTGTTCGGAGAAGACCGCCGGCTCGAAACGCTGCACCAGCGCCGTTACCGCCTTGAGGTGTTCTTCGTCCAGGCCGGCTTCCGATCCGATCGACAAACCGACACCATGGATGGTCAGCGGGTAGTCAGCGCGGACCGCTGCAAGGTGGCGCAGCATCGGCCCACCCGCCACCAGATGGTTTTCGGCATGGACCTCGAAGAAGCCCACGTCGGGACGGGTGTCCCGAACGTGGGCGAAGTGCTCTGCCTTCAGGCCCAGCCCACCCCGCATTGGCAGCGCGCCAATCCCCAAGACGGTTTTGAGATCCTGGGCGGAGAGTTTCATAAGAAAGCCTGGTTAGTGAGAGTCCAGCTCAAGCGCATCAAGCCTTTTCCTTGAACTCCTTCAATTGCCCGAATCCGGATGGCGACTTGGGCGATGCGGTCTTCTCGCACGTTCCTTTTGGAACCAGCGACCAGGCGTTGCCCTGGTAGTCCACCTTGGACGTGCCGGCGCAGGTGGTGCCTGGCCCGGCGGCGCAATCGTTCTTGCCCTTCAGCGCGACGCCGAAGCATTTTTCTTTGTCCGCGCTCTGTGCGGCAACAGGTGCAGCCGCCAGCGTGAGCGCGGCACCCATGGCCAGGGCCAGGGCGGCGCCGGATGCGAGGCGGGTGGCGGTGCGGCGATCGACAGTGTTTTCCATGAATCACTCCTGCAAGGGGTTGGCAAATCCGCTCATGGAAATTCCTCCGAGCGGGCAGGTCAGACAATCTGGCCTACCCTGCATGGTCGAAAGCGCGTCTGGTTCGTTACATCAAAAAAAGATTCTTTTCTTGATCGGCGATGTAACCGATCGGGTCAAGCGAACGAACCCGCCATCACATGAAGCCCTCCAATGAAAAATCTCATCAGCACAGCCTTGTCCAGATCCATCGTCCTGAACGCACTGCGTGTGTCTGCCGTTGTCGGCACTGCACTCAATGTGATCAATCAGGGTGAGGCCATCTTGGCCGCTCACGCGCCCTCGTGGATGCATGTGGCACTCAACTACCTGGTGCCCTACCTCGTGTCCAGCTACAGCGCAGCCAAAAACGAAGTCAGCAGAAGCCAGCTGCCTCGCGAAGACGTGCGTCACCCTCAGTAAAACGACTCAGCGGCTTGCGTCGTTCAGGGACCAGTCGTAGTCGAGGTAGGTGATGTCAACGCGCCCGCTGCGGATCCGATCTCGGCCCGCTGCAGAGTCCGACAAGCGTTCGGCGTACAGCCCGGCAAAACCGTGCAATGAGGTGACGCCCCGATCACCTCGCTTGAAATCGTCGGCATACCAGTCAAAGATACGCGAGAGTTGCAGTCGCCCCGCGGCTTCGTCAAACCGGTTGCGCGTCCGGTCAGCCATGAAACGGTTCGACTGCTCCTCCAGTTGGGCGTCGATGCGCGTTGCTACAAAGGCTTCTTCGCGCAACATTGGACACCCGATGGACGCGCAGTTCACGGCGAAATGCACCCTGGGATCGTCATAGACGCCCCGCTTGCGCAGCATGCCGTGTTCGATGTCGTCCAGCGACACCTTGCTGCCCAGCAGGGAAATCCATTTCGGCTTCCAGGGACTGGAGAGGAGGCTGCCCAACTCCTTGATCGACGTCAGGTCCGGGTATTTGGTGAGGATCAGTTCGACGGTGAACGCGTTGTAGGCGTTGATCAGGAACGCCTGGCGCTGCGCCAGGGAGAAGGCCGAGAACCCGTCAATGGTGACGGCGGAAAGTGACGACAGATAGGCCGTGAGGTCCCCGCGGTCCTTTGAGAAGCCTGCGTAGCGAACCTGCGATGCCTGCCCGCCGCGAAGCAGCACGACATGCCGTTTGAGCAGACCGGTCCAGGCGGCGTGGCTGTGATCGAACACTGCAGCATGGCTGTGGCCCAGGGGCCACAAGGCCGGCAGGCACCCGGCAGTGAAGAGGAAAAGCTGGCGTCGGCTGGTGCTCATGACAGGGCCCACGGACAAGGGCTGCGTCGTGACCACGCGCGAGGCGGGCGTGGAAGAAGTTTTCATCTGGCTTGTCTTGACGGGTTGAAAGGGATGGAAGGGCCTTTGATTTACGAAGCCGGAGGCCTTTCGGTTACAGGCAGTGCAGAATCCCGGGCCAACAACCCTGCCTTTGGTCGGCACTTGTTCATGCCGCCCCCCCATTTGTGTAACCAAAGCAGCCGCTGCCACGAAATGCCTAGAGAGACAGGTCCCAACGATTTCGAAGCCAGCCTGAAACCGCTGTGGCTGCGTGCGCAGCAAGGCGATGAGGTCGCTTACCGCGAGGCGCTGGAGAAGATCGCGTTGCGCATCCGCGGATTCCTGCGGCGGCGCATGCAGTCGACGCCAGACGACATCGAAGACCTGGTGCAGGAAACGCTGCTGGCACTTCATCTGCAACGCGGAACCTTTGACCCGACGTTGCCGGTCAGCGCCTGGGTCACCGCGATCGCTCGCCACAAGCTGGTCGATCTCTGGAGGCGCCGTGGGCGGCGGGAGAACCTCCACGACGCGCTGGACGATGTGGACGAGGCCTTGCTGGCAGCCGAGCCGGTCGAAGACGGTGCGCAGCGAGACCTTGAAAGGCTGCTTCAGGAGTTGCCACATGTTCAACGTCAGGCCATCGTGTTGACGAAGATCGAGGGGCTGTCGGTAACCGAAGCATCGATGCGCACCGGCATCTCGGAGTCGGCCATCAAGGTACAAGTGCACAGAGGGTTGAAGCGGCTGGCGCAATGGGTGAAAGACACAGGAACATGAAAACGCAATCGTTGATCGAGATGTTGGCCAAGGGCGCAGGGCCTGCCCCCCAGGCGCCCGTGCTGCGGCGACTGGCCCCAGTGGTGGCGCTTGGCTTGATCGCCAGCGCCTTGTCCGCGCTGGTGAGCATGGGATCGATCCCAGTGACGATGTGGGCTACGCAGGCACCGTGGCTGAAGCTCATGTACGGCGGCAGCTTGGCGCTGGCGGCTGGCTGGTTGACGGCGAGGCTTTCCCGGCCGGTGGCGCGCACGCACTGGCCCGTGCGGGCCGTGTTGGCTGTGTTTGCCACCATGCTGGCCCTGGGCGCGCTCACGCTGGTGTCCAGCGCGCCGGATCAACGCATGGCGGCCCTGTTTGGCGAAACCTGGCTCAGCTGCCCAACGAATGTGGTGGCGCTTTCGTTGCCGGCACTGGCCGGCGCACTGTGGGCGCTTCGCGGACTCGCACCCACCCAACTGCGGGCTGCCGGCTTCAACGCTGGATTGATGGCCGGCGCACTGGGCGCCATGGGTTATTCCCTGGTGTGTCCTGAGGTCTCGGCCACGTTTGTGGCAGTCTGGTACTCGCTGGGAGTCCTGCTGACTGGGCTGCTGGGCGCGGTCCTCGGTCCGCGGCTGCTGAGGTGGTGAGGCCGCGACAACGCCCCTGGCGGTATTTTTTCTGCCGGGCTGTAACAAACAATCGGTTGTGAACGACTGATGGTGTCGAACCTTCAACTTCACCAGTCCGTCCCATGCACGACACCCTGCCGCTGCTCACCGCCACCGACTTTCCCGCCATCCGGCGCCAACCCCTGACCACTCTGCAGGTCAACCTCGGTTACCGCTGCAACCAGTCCTGCCTGCATTGCCACGTCAACGCCGGCCCCAACCGCACCGAAATGATGGACGGGGCAACGGTGGACCTGGTGATCGAGGTGCTGAAAGCCAGGCGCATCACCACGCTGGACCTCACCGGGGGCGCGCCGGAACTCAGTGACCACTTCAGGCGCCTGGTGGTGGCGGCACGGAGCCTGGGTGTCGCGGTGATCGACCGCTGCAACCTGACCATCCTCAGCGAGCCCGGTCAGGAAGACCTGGCGGCCTTCCTGGCTGAGCAAGGTGTTCAGGTGGTGGCTTCCATGCCGTGTTATTCCCCGGCCAATGTCGATCGTCAGCGGGGCGATGGCGTGTTCGATCTCAGCATCACCGGGCTGCAGCAACTCAACGCGCTGGGTTACGGAGTGCCGGACAGTGGTCTCACGCTCAATCTCGTCTACAACCCCCAAGGCCCGTCGTTACCACCACCGCAAGGTGCACTGGAGGCCGACTACAAGCGCGAGCTGCTGCAGCACTTCGGCATCCGCTTCAACCACCTGTTTGCGCTGACCAACATGCCGGTGCAGCGTTTTGGGAGCACCCTGGTCTCCAAGGGCACCTTCGTCACCTATATGCAACTGCTCAAGCAGGCGTACCAGGCCGACAACCTCAACACCGTGATGTGCCGCTCCATGATCAGCGTGGACTGGCAGGGCGATCTGTACGACTGCGACTTCAACCAGATGCTGGGGCTGCCGGCCCGCCTGGGCAAGACCTACCGTCCGCACCTGCGGGAACTGCTCGGTGCGGATCCCGAAGGCGAGGCCATCCGGATTGCTGACCACTGCTACGGCTGCACCGCAGGACAGGGCAGCAGTTGCGGTGGTGCACTGGAGTCGGCCGACCCAGCGGCAGCGACGATTTCTGTTCATGCCGCGCATCAAAGCCCATCCCAAACCGTAACTTCAGGAGAGACCCCATGATCGTGTTCACCCGCTGGCTGGCCAGCCTGTTCCTGCTGCTCGCAACGCTCACCGCACAGGCACAGACCACGCCGCTGAAATTCGGTGTCGGCCTGTTCCAGCCCGATCGCGAGCGCAACGACGCCACCTACCGGCCGCTGGCGCAACACCTCTCGCAGCGCCTGGGTCGCCCGGTAGAGCTGCGCACAGTCGACAGCTGGGAAGGCTTGGCCAAGTCGCTCGCCAATGGTGAAACCGACCTGGCCTTGATGGGTCCGTGGGGCTACGTGCTGGCCAACCAGGCGGCCAATGCCCAGGTGGTCTCAACCATCCTGTACGAAGGCAAGCCTGAATACTTCGCGATGATCGTCACCCATCCGGATTCGGGCATCAATTCGGTGGCCGACCTCAAAGGGCGCACCTTTGCCTTCGGCGACAAAGGATCCACCTCCGGTTACCTGATTCCGCTGCATTTCTTCATGAAGCAGGGCATCGATCCCGCGAAGCATTTTTCTCGTGTGCTGCACACCAAGCACCAGGCGATCCAGACCCAGGTCACTGCCGGGCAGATCGACGCTGGCGCCGACTACAACCGCAACCGCGACGCGATGATCGCGCAGGGCCTGATCAAAGCCGAGCGCTCGAAGATCATCTGGCAGTCCGATCCTTTGCCCAACGACGCGTTTGCCGTCAGCGAAGCGCTCCACAAGGACAAGGCCTTCGTGGCGCGCCTGCAGGCGGCGCTGGCTGAGGTTGGCCCCTTGCTCAAGACGCAGCCGGGTCTGATGCCGCCGAGCTACACCGGCTTCATCAACAGCGACAACCGGGCCTACAAGCCGATCCGGGACGCTGGTCTGGCCACTGGCACGCTGCAGCCCAAGTGAGCGCGCTGCCGATCCAGCCGCCTTTCTCGCCACCGCGTTGGTCCGGTCGGGCGCGTTTTGCGCTGCTGGTGCTCGCCTATGCGCTGCTGGTGGGCGTCTGCCTGGGCAGCCTCTGGGTGGCGGGCGAGTTGTCGCTGGGGCGCAACCCCGTGGCCAATCTGATCAAGTCGATCGGTGAATTCGCGTACCCGAGTTTTCTGGATGTGTGGTTCGGGCCGGAGCGCCTGGAATACCGCAGCGACGACGGCACCTTGCTGCGCGTGGAAGACCGCCGCGTGGTGGAGGCCGATTTTCTGGCGGCACTGGGGCGTGCCACCTGGGTCACGTTCCAGATCGCCACCCTGGGTTCGCTGCTGGGGGCCTTGCTGGCCTTGCCCCCCGGCCTGCTGAGCGCGCGCAACCTGGGCGCACCTCGCTGGCTGGCCTGGGCGAGCAAAGGTCTGCTTGACGTGCTGCGCGCCATTCACACACTGGTGTTCGGCCTGGTGCTGGTGGGCATTGTTGGCCTGGGTCCGACCGCCGGCATACTGGCCATTGCGCTGCATTCCATGGGCACCTACGGCAAGCTGTACGCGGAGTCGGTCGAGTCGCTGGACATGGGCGCCATCCACGCCGTGCAAGCCACCGGCGCGTCGCGCACCCAGGTCTTCTTCAACGCCGTGTGGCCCGCCGTGCTGCCCCAGTTCGTGTCGAACCACCTCTACATCTGGGAGTTCAACATCCGCGACTCGACCATCCTGGGCCTCATCGGCGCGGGCGGCCTCGGCCTGCTGATCTCCGAGGCGGTCAGCCTGTTCCAGTGGAGCCGCCTGGCCACCATCCTGCTCGTCGTCATCGCGCTGGTGGTGGCGTTCGACAGCCTCTCTCGGCGCATACGCCAGGCTTTGCTGTGAGCGCCACAACACACGACATCCACATCCGCAAGCTGGCCGTGAAAGCCGGTGCGCGGACCTTGCTGCGACTGGACGAACTGCACATCGGTGCCGGCGAGCGGGTGGCCATCGTCGGGCACAACGGCGCGGGCAAATCGACGCTGCTGCGGGTGCTCGGTGGCCTGGCGGTTCCCACCGAAGGATCGGTCAGCGTGCTGGGGCGGCCGCTGCAGGAGCCGGTGTCCGACGCCGCGCTGCGCGCCTGGCGGAGCGAGGTGGGCCAGGTCATGCAGGGGCTGCACATGGTGTCGCGCTTGAGCGCGCGCGAGAACGTGTTGATCGGCGCGCTGGGACGCCTGAGCGGCTGGCGCAGCTGGAGCCGCCTGTACCCCGCGACGCTCGTGGCTGAGGCCGACGAGGCGCTTGCTGTGGTTGGTCTGGAGGGTCTGGGCGATACACGCACCGACCGTCTCTCGGGGGGCGAACGCCAGAAGCTCAGCATTGCACGCCTGCGTCTGCAGCGCCCGCGCCTCATCCTGGCCGACGAACCCACGGCCAATCTGGACCCGGCCGCCGCCGCCGATGCCTGCCGATGGCTGTGCAGCATCGCCGGTGGCGCCACACTGATCACCGTGGTACACCAGCCTGCGCTGCTGCCGTTGTTGGCCGATCACGTGATCGGCCTTCGCGATGGCGCGCTGGAATTTGACTTGCCGATCGCTCAGGTCGATGCCGAACGGCTGCAGGCGCTGTATGCGTCTAGCCTGAGCCCGATGCCAACCGACCGCTGTTCAACACCCAACCCATGCCCGACGCCGGCGCTGACGGCTTGCCTGCCAACCCTGCAACGAAGTACCCCATGAACATTGACGCTCCCACGCTCGATGCCTCGCCTGCGACTGCCGGCAGAAGCTGCCCACTGCACTACCGCTACGCGCCCTCGGTGTTCGCCAGCGCGGCGCCTGAGCACCTGAGAGATCTCGATGTGCTTTATGTGGTGGGCGGCTTGTATGGCAACGAGGCCGCACTGCAGCGCGTGATCGAACTGTTCGGGCAGGAGCGCGGGCGAGCCCGCATGGTGTTCAACGGCGACTTCCATTGGTTTGACGCCGATCCAGCCGTGTTCACCCGCATCCAGCAATCGGTGATGCGCTTTGATGCCTTGCGCGGCAATGTGGAGACCGAGCTGGCCGACCAGAACGCCGATGAAAGCGCCGATGCCGATGCCGGCTGCGGTTGCGCCTACCCCGACTGGGTGGGAGACCAGGTGGTCGAACGCTCCAACCGCATTCACAAAGCGCTGCGCAGCTGCGTCACACCCGAGCAGCAGCGCGAACTGCGGTCCTTGCCGATGTGGCTGCGCGCCGATGTCGGTCCACTGCGTCTGGGCGTGGTGCATGGCGACGCGCAGTCGCTCGCCGGCTGGGGCTTTGCGCAGGAGCACCTGCGCGACGCCGTGCACCGCGAGGCGGTGAAACGCTGGTTCGACGAGGCTGACGTGCACGCCTTTGCCAGCACGCACACCTGTCTGCCCGTGTTCCAGCGCCTTGCTTCAAAGCAAGACCACGCACGCTGGGTGTTCAACAACGGCGCCACCGGCATGCCCAACTTCCAGGGCGATGCGGCGGGCCTGATCACCCGCATCGCGCTCTCGCCGTACACGGGCGCCGAGCGTCGTTTCGGCGTGGTCGAGCGTGAGGTTCACATCGACGCCATCGCCATCGAAATCGATACCGCCGCCTGGCAGCGGCAATTCCAAAAGCTGTGGCCCGAGGGCAGCGACGCCCACGCCTCCTACTTCAACCGCATCCAGCACGGTCCGGCCTATCAGCTGCAGGACGCCGTGCGCCCACTGGAGAACTGAACCATGCTCGCCATCATCGGAGGCACCGGCCTCTACGAACTCGACGGTCTGGACATCCACGAACGTCAGGGCGGCGACACGCCGTTCGGCACGCCATCGGGCGAGGTGTTGCGCGGCACCTTGCACGGCCAGGCGGTGCTGTTTCTGGCGCGCCACGGGGCCGGTCACCGGCTGTTGCCGCACGAAGTGAACTACCGCGCCAACGTGTATGCGCTCAAGCGTGCAGGCGCCACCATGATGCTGGGCTTTTCGGCCGTGGGCAGCCTGGCCATCCAAGTCGCGCCTGGCGAGCTTGCGATGCCCGAGCAGTACATCGACTGGACGCGCGGTGCGCGCGAGCGAACTTTCTTCGGTGACGGTGTCGCAGCACATGTCTCCACCGCCAAGCCCGTGAGCAGTGCGCTGGTCGATGCGGTCATGGCCGCTGCAGACAAGTCTGGCCTCTCGGTGCACCGCGGCCTGACCTACGCCTGCGTGGACGGCCCCCGCTTGGGCACCCAGGCCGAGAGCCACCTGCTGCGGCAGATGGGTTGCCACCTGGTGGGCATGACCAACGCACCCGAGGTGTTTCTGGCGCGCGAGGCCCAGATGGCCTATGCCACCGTGGGCCTGGTGACCGACTACGACTGCTGGCTCGACGACCCCACGCAACACGTCAGCGTGTCGGCCGTGTTCGAGCTCTACGGC
>PNMH01000081.1 GCA_013823505.1 Polaromonas sp.
TCTACCTCGGCATGAAGGAAGAAGGCGTGCGGGCCGATCGGCGCTGGAAGAAGAAGAAGAACTGGAGATGACATGAGCAACTTGTGGGACCTCTCCGGCATCCAGCCGCAAAACAAGATCGTGCTCGAAGGTGAGACGATTCCGGCGTTGTTCTGGAACGGCGTGAAGGCACGCGGACCCAACGTGTGGATGCGGCAAAAAGAGTTCGGCATCTGGCGCAGCTGGAGCTGGACGCAGACCGGCGATGCGGTGCGCGAGATCGCGCATGGGCTCATGGCCATCGGCTTCGAGGCGCGCGAGACCGCGTCCATCCTCTCCAACACCACCATCGAATGGGTGCTGTGCGACCTGGCGGTGCTCAGCGCCGGCGGTGTCTCCAACGGCATCTACCCCACCGACGCGGCCGAGCAGGTGCAGTACCTCTGCGCCGACTCGGGCACCACCGTGCTGTTTGTGGAGAACGACGAACAGCTGGACAAGGCGCTGGAAGTGCGCGACCAACTGCCGAAGCTGCGCAAGATCGTGGTGGAAGACATGGACGGCCTGCGCGAGCTCAACGACCCGCAGGTGATCAGCCTGGCGCAGCTGCGCGAGCTGGGCCGCGCCCACCTGCAGCAGCACCCCGGCATGCTGGAAGCCCGCGTGGCCGGCTGCAAGCCCGACGAGCTGGCCATCCTGGTCTACACCTCGGGCACCACCGGCCGGCCCAAGGGCGCCATGCACAGCCACAAAGGTCTGGTCTACACCGTGCGCGGCTACAACACGCTGATTGCCCGCAGCGAGCAGGACGAGTGCATGTGCTTCCTGCCGCTGTGCCACATCGCCGAGCGCATGGGCGGCGAGTATTTTTCGCTTTACACCGGGGCCAAGCTCAACTTTGTTGAGAACCCCGAAACCGTGCCGGAGAACGTGCGCGAGATTGCGCCCACGGTGTTCACCGCCGTGCCGCGCGTGTGGGAAAAGTTCTATTCGGGCGTGATGATCACGCTCAAAGAGGCCGGCAAGATCCAGCAGGCCGCCTACGGCTGGGCCATTGGCGTGGGCCAGCAAGTGGCCGACCTGGTGATGGCCGGCAAACCCGTGCCCGGCGGGCTGCGCCTGCAGTTCCATGTGGCGCGCACGCTGGTGCTCAACAACGTGCGCAAGCTCATCGGCATCCACAAGGCGCGCTTTCTCGTCACGGGTGCGGCGCCCATCTCGCCCGACCTGGTGCGCTGGTACCTGGCGCTGGGCGTGCCCATGCTGGAGGTGTGGGGCATGACGGAAACCTGCGGTGCCTCCACCGGCATCCCCGCCGAGCGCATCAAGCCCGGCAGCATCGGCCCGGCGGCCAGCTACAACGAAGTGAAGCTCGACCCGGTGACGGGCGAAATCTTGGTGCGCGGCCCCAACGTGTTCATGGGCTACCTGAACTTGCCCGACAAAACCGCCGAGACGATCGATGCCGACGGCTGGCTGCACACGGGCGATGTGGGCGTGGTGGATGAGGAAGGGTTTTTCCGCATCACCGACCGCATGAAAGACATCATCATCACCGCCGGGGGCAAGAACATCACGCCCAGCGAGCTGGAGAACGAACTCAAGTTTTCGCCGTACGTGACGGACGCCGTGGTGATCGGCGACAAGAAGCCTTACCTCACCGTGATCATCATGATCGACCAGGAAAACGTGGAGAAATATGCGCAGGACAACGACGTGCCGTTTTCCAACTACGCCAGCCTCACCCGTGCGCCCGAGGTGCAGGCGCTGATCCAGACCGAGATCGATCGCGTGAACAAAAAGTTTGCCCGCGTGGAACAGATCAAGAAGTTCTTTTTGCTCGACACCCAGCTCAGCGCCGAAGACGAGGAACTCACCCCCACCATGAAGCTCAAGCGCAAGCTGGTGCAGACCAAGTACGAGCCGCAGATCAACGCCATGTACAGCTGAATCGTTTCAACCGCCAACCCGACCACCACCCCAGGAGACACACAAGATGAAATCCCGACTGACACTGGTTGCCGCCCTGCTCGCCGCGGGCAGCACCGCGGCCTTGGCGCAAACGCAAGGCGTGAGCAAAGATGAAATCGTGCTCGGCTCGATTCAAGACCTCTCGGGCCCCATTGCTGGTTTTGGCAAGCAGGTGCGCCTGGGCATGATGCTGCGGGTGGACGAGGTCAACGAGCAAGGCGGCATCAACGGCCGCAAGATCAAGCTGGTGGTGGAAGACTCGGCCTACGACCCGCGTCGCGCCGTGCTGGCAGCGCAAAAGCTGGTGAACCAAGACAAGATCTTTGCCATGGTGGGCCACATCGGCACCGCACAGAACATGGCCGCCATGCCAGTGCAGTTCCAGAAGAACGTCATCAACTTCTTCCCGGTGACGGCAGCGCGCGAGATGTACGAGCCCTTCCACAAGCTCAAGTACAGCTTTGCCGCCACCTACTACGACCAGATGAAGATCGCCGTGCCCAAGCTGGCGAAAGAAAAAGGTGCCAAGAAGGTTTGCGCCATGTACCAGGACGACGAGTTCGGCCTGGAAGTGAAGCGCGGCGCTGAAGACGGCCTGAAGGCCGCCGGCATGACGCTCGCGGTGGAGACCAGCTACAAGCGCGGCGCCACCGACTTCTCGTCGCAGATGCAGAAGCTGGCTTCCGAGCAGTGCGACATGGTCGTGCTCGGCACCATCATCCGCGAGACCATTGGCGGCATTGCCACGGCCAAGCGCCTGGGCTTCAACCCCACCTTCATCGGGTCGAGTGCGGCCTACACCGACCTGATCCACAAGCTCGGCGGCCCGGCCATGAACGGCTTCTACGCCACCATGACGGTGCAGAACCCCTACACCGACGAAGCCTCGCAACCCATCCGCTTCTGGGCCAACAAGTACAAGACCAAGTTCAACGAAGACCCGACCGTGTTCTCGGTCTACGGCTATTCGCTGGTGGACACCTTCCTGCGCGCCGCGGGCAAGGCTGGCAACAACCTGACCACCGAGAGCTTCATCAAGGCCATGGACACCATGACCATCCCACCGGACATCTTCGGCAGCGCCGAAATGACCTTCAGCCCCACCAAGCGCCTGGGCAGCAACTCGACCCGCCTCTCGCAGCTGCAGGACAACCGCTGGAAAGTGGTGTCCGAATACATGAAGATCGACGGCGCCAAGTAAGCGTCGCGTGATCACCCGCTAACACGTTGCCTGCCTCGGCAGGCCATGCGTGCAGCCGCCAGCGCTTCGTGTGCTGGCGGTTTTTTTTCGCCTGCGCGTGGACGAATGCCCTGAATTCCCGGTGAAACCCCAGACCAGCAAAGCCGCGCGGAAACAGCGAAGGTCTGCCCTCGTGGGCATTCCGCCCGGCAAGACAATTCACTCAAGATGCTCGACTTCTTCCGCAACTATTCCGAACAGCTGGAGATCCTGATCGAAGGCAGCAACCCCTACGCCAGCCAGCTGCTGCGCCACGCCGATGTGGACCTGCTGCGCA
This sequence comes from Polaromonas sp., assembly GCA_013823505.1. The sequence continues at coordinate 3,468 of PNMH01000081.1, forward strand.
ACCACCTGCAGCGCGACGAACGCATCACCGCCTACGCCACCGGTCGCTCGGTGGGCATGGGCCGAACGATCTGGGTGGTCACCACCCAGTCGTTGCTGGTGGTGCAGACCGGCAAACGCCCCGGCGTGCGCAAATTTGCGTTGGCCAGCATCGAGCAGGCAGACGCCGAGAAGGGCCGCTACGGCCACGCCCTGAGCGCCCAACTGGCCGGCTCGCGCCTGGGCCTGTATGGCGTGGCGCAGGGCTTTGCCGTGCTCACCCTGCGCGCCCTGGGCCGCCCCGCCGGCCTGGAAACCACCCACGGCATCGGCCAGACCCCGCTGAGCGAAGAAGCCCAGGCACACGCCCAACACGCCTTCGCCGACCTGGCCCTGCGCGCCCAGCCCCTGCTGGCCCAGAGCAACGCCGAAGCACGGCAACTGCTGCAACAGACCGCCGACCGCGCGCGCAGCGAAGGCCAGCAGCGCGCACCCGAAGCGGCGTAAACCCAGGCGCCGCGCGCAACCGGCTGCGGGCGCCTAGCATCGGGGCATGCCCACCCTGCTCCCCACCCAAGCCCTGTGGCTCGCCGACGCCATCCTGGCGCTGCACATGGGCATCGTCGTCTTCGTGGTGGGCCTGCTGCCGCTCGTGTTGATTGGCGGCGCCCTCGGCTGGCGCTGGGTGCGCCACTTCGGCCTGCGCCTCACCCACCTGGCCCTGATGGTTTTCATCGCCGCGCAGGCCTGGCTCGGCCAGCTCTGCCCCCTGACCGTGTGGGAACAAGACCTGCGACGCCTCGCCGGCCAAAGCGGCTACCGCGAAAGCTTCATCGAACACTGGCTGGCGCGGCTGCTGTACTGGGACGCACCTTGGTGGGTGTTTGTGGCGGGGTATACGGGGTTTGCGGTGGCGGTGGGGGTGGCTTGGTTGGGGGTAAGGCCGAGGCGGTGAGGCCAGCGGAGTGAAGATGCCGTTTGGCGTGTCCAACCTGGTACGATCAAACCGCCTGGGCAGCCAGACCCCCACTTCGATATCCAGCAGGTGACCACCTTGGTTGACGTTGTTCCTCCCGACAAGCGAAGCGCCATGATGTCGGGCATTCGGGGCAGCAACACCAAACCCGAAGTGATCGTTCGTAAAGCACTGTTTGCTGCGGGCTACCGCTACCGGCTTCATCGCAAGGACCTGCCCGGCAGGCCGGACGTGGTGATGCTCGGGCGAAAAGTGGCTGTGTTTGTGCATGGGTGCTTCTGGCATCACCACTCGGACTGCCGCTTTGCCAAGATGCCCAGCACCCGACCAGAGTTCTGGCGGGGCAAACTCACAGCGAACGTGGCCAGGGATGCAAAGGCAATCTCCGAGCTCGTGTCTTTGGGCTGGCGAGTCCTGGTGGTGTGGGAATGCTTTCTGAAGACGACTAAATCGCCTTCAGATGTTCAGTCGGTACTGACTGACTGGATCGAATCCGGCAAGCCGACTGATGAACTCCGCGAAGAACTGACAGGACGCTAGACGCACCGACCAAGCCGCCAGCCCTTAACCAAACTACTGTACATTTTTACAGTCGCGTCGTGCGCGCGTTGCCTCTGGCTTTCCAGAGTCCATTGATTGATTCAGCGCAAGTTCAGTGCGAGCTCAGATGTTTGTTTGCTACCCTTGTACCCAGAGGCAGAAAAATACCTGGTCCCAAAAACTTCGCCCACCACCATGAACAATCGCAACTTCACCCCCCTCCCGCCAGCCTTGGCTGATATGAAGCATTCCCGCATCTTGTCGGGGAGCGCGCCGCGAACGCTAGATCTATTCGCCGGATGCGGCGGACTCTCGCTTGGCTTCGACTCTGCAGGTTTCAAAACGATAGGAGCCGTGGAATTCGATCCGGACGCTGCTCGATCTCATGCCATCAACTTCTTGTCTGATTTGCCTCATGAGCTTTTTGAGGTTCACGCCAAGGCCAAGGACATTACAACAATCGAACCCGCGGACCTTCTCCACTCTTTCGGGTTTACAGGGCCTCAAGAAAACCATGTAGACGTGATCATCGGTGGTCCGCCGTGCCAAGCTTTTGCAAGGGTAGGGAGAGCAAAGCTGAGAGAAGTTGCTGATCACCCAGAGGCCTTCCTTAAAGACCCGCGAGGAAACCTTTACTTGCGCTATCTCCACTATGTCAACAAGCTCAAGCCGCTTGCAATCTTGATGGAGAACGTTCCGGACGTCTTGAACTATGGGGGGCACAACATTGCAGAAGAAACCTGCGAAATTCTCACCGAAATGGGGTACCGCTGCGGATACACATTGTTGAACTCGGTGTACTTCGGTGTGCCGCAAATGCGTGAGCGGATGTTTTTGGTGGCGGTCGCATCGAACGTTGTAGATCGCATATCGTTCCCTGAGCCAACGCACTGGATGAAGATGCCAAAGGGATATGAGGGAACGAGGCAGGTTGCATTGCAAACTGTGAAGCGAGGACTATTTGATGAAGCTGCATTCTTCATAGAACCCCCAAAAGCAGATCCGGGAAGATGCCTTCCAGCAGTCACCGCACACGACGCCCTAGGTGACTTGCCAGTGATCACAGATCACCTTGAAGGGAAACTCAAAAAGGGGGCACGACGTTTCGACCAAATCATCACCTATCCGAAGTGTCGGCTCAACTCCTATGCAAAACTCATGCGTACTTGGCCGGGTTTCGAGAACGACGAAGGAGTTAAGGATCACGTTATTCGGTACTTGCCGCGTGACTATGCAATCTTTGAACGCATGAATCCCGGGGATCAATATCCTCAGGCACACGCGCATGCAGTTGCTCTTTTTCACGAACGCTTAGAGATGCGCAAGACCGAGACGAAAAGAGCGCTTGGAGAGAAATCGAAGGAGTATCAGACACTCTGGAGTGCCACCGTACCCCCATACGACGCGGAAAAATTTCCCAATAAATGGCGCAAGATGGAGTCGGATGCGCCTGCCCGTACTCTCATGGCCCACCTTGGCAAGGACGGGTACTCTCATATTCACTACGATAGCGCCCAGGCACGTACTGTGTCGGTTAGAGAGGCTGCCAGACTTCAATCCTTTCCAGATGGCTTCATACTTTCTGGTTCAATGAACCCGGCTTTCAAACAAATTGGAAATGCGGTGCCGGCTCTGCTTGCAAAGGCGATCGCAACCCATCTTTTCAGTCTGATCGTGGAGAAAAATGTTGCGAAAACTAGTCCTCAAGAAGCTTAAACCTACTGACCTTACTTTCTTCAAGTCATATTTCAGCCAGAATTCGCAGTCGAAGCAGAAGGGATTCAACCTAGATGCAAAAGTTATGCAAGGTCAAGGGTTGTTTCCGGCCTTGAGGGTGCTGTTGGAACCGCTGGCAAAAAAGGCCACACATGTTGATCTGGTGCTTTTCGGCCCTGGCCTTGCGCCACCGCATTCTCTGGCTAGAAAGGTAAAAATTGACGCAAAAAATCTCCGTCTGAATGGAGAACTAATACACGACCCAGATGACGAACCTCACCGATACGAGGTACTTTCAGAAGGTGACTTTGCAGTGATGGAGTTCGAAGGGGATGCGCTACCTACTTCGGTCAAAGTTGTACTGATTGGGGCTGACAGCGCAGAAGACCAAGGTTTGCACTCAGTTTTTAGAAGGTTGTTACCAGATCCAGAAGACTCCATGATCGCCCTTGAGGAGACGGTGCTTCAGGCAACCATTGATGAGGCTGCACCGCACACCCATCACCCAATACGTAACTGGCTAGATCCAGTCTTGTTGGAGGAAGTTGGTCGCGGAGATGCTGTTGCCATTGAGAAAGTCAACGAGCTACTTCCACGCCAAGGAATCACCCCTGAAAACTTCAGGGCCATCAAAGAAATGGCGACAAAGACAGGGGAACTTGGTGAGGAACTTCTCAAGCAATACTTTGACTCGGAGTCTCTCCACGGAGTGGCATCTCACGAGTGGGTCTCACAAGTCAACGCCGTATCGCCCTATGACTTCCTCCTAAATATGCATAGCGGTGAAACTAGGCATGCGGACGCAAAAAGCACGACAGGTACTTTCTCGACTAGGCTGTTTCTTTCAACGGCAGAAATACGTCATGCCCTCGCTAGTGGAACTCCGTATGACATCTACCGGCTGTACAAGGTGAAGGATGGTTCTGCCACTCTTCGGGTTGCGCGCGACGTTAGACCTCATCTCGACACTTTGAAGGGGCTCATAGACAGCTTTCCAAAGGGGGTTAACGTCGACTCTCTATCGTTCGATCCGGCTTTTTTCTCGTTCGAACTTGCTGAAATCCAGATAAAACTTTCAACAGACGCCTAGGCAGTATTGGCAAGTACGGTGCAGCAGCGTGAAGGGCTCGTCAGACGCTTGGTCACTTGCTAGCCAGTCCGATATGGTTTCTGGCTGCGGCCAGCTGACCGGACTCCCTCTCGCAGTACCACCGGCGGGTTTTCTTCTTGGCCTCCTTCGTAACGTCACACTAAGTCATTGGTGGTACCCCAATCGCCGCCCTCGGTCTCAGCATAAGCATCCTGGGAGCACTTTTCGACAAGCGGTAGGCGAAATTTTCACATCCCTGGATATGATTTCCACTCTCCTGGATGCAATATTGCATGATCCCAGGACGAAAGGAATCAAATGTTCCCCTCGCAAGACTCTTTGCCGACTCCCATTGGAACCCTGGACAGTCTCATGGAAGACGGGGACACGTCGGCAAAACCGCACAAGGTTTTTGTTGCGCACAACTTGGGCAACAGAGCATTTCTGATGTCTGTCCCGATGCATGACTTTCACTCTATGTCGGCGGTTGCGAACGAACGGGGTGCAAATGGCGAACCGGTAGCGCAGCGCAAGCTCGACGAACTCCATGCAGCGAAGCTTGCGAACTACATCCTCAAAGGGCTTCTGTCAGGTGCGATTGAGCGTCGCACAGTTCAGAAGAAGCCGACCTTTCCCGCTCTTGAAGCGGTGTTGGCGAAGATGGGCGGGCAACCCTACATGTCGATGCAGCCAATCGTCGCGAATATCAGGAGCAGCGATCCCAGGGGTGCCAACCTCCCCGGTTCCAGGATGATCACCAAGGAAGACGAAACCGCATGCTTCAAAGTAATGCTTTCGCAACGCGACATCCTGTGGGTAGTGGATGGTCAGCATCGCCGTAAGGCAATGGACCTTGTCTTCGAGTTCCTGAACGGGGTTCAATCGTCGCACCGGTATCCGAAGAAGGGCAGCCTCTTTCCCTCAGATTCGAGTGAGGTGTCAAAAGAAGAATTGGCTGTTTGGAGCGAGTGCCTCGAGGTGGCAAGGGGCTTCTGTACCGTCACTGTTGAAGCGCACCTTGGTCTGAACATCGATCAAGAACGCCAACTTTTTCATGATCTCAACAACCTCGGCAAGAAGGTCGAGAAGAGCCTCGCGCTCCAGTTCGACAGTTCGAATCCGATCAATCGCTACATCAAAGAAGTACTTGTCGATGACGTTCTAGACATGGATCCAATTGAGAAGGACATAGTCAACTGGACGGAGGACACTGGTCAACTTGCATTGAAGGACCTTGTAGCTATCAACGCCATCTTGTTCCTGAACAAGTCGAACATCAGCGGTGCAACGCCGCTAGATGTCGAGGCCAAGAAAGAAGTTGCAACGGCGTTTTGGACAGCAGTCAATTCGATACCTGATTTCGGCTCTCCTGGAGCAAAGGTCAAGACCGTAGCAGCGCAGCCTGTAGTGCTGAAAGCTCTTGCCAAGCTGGCTTTTGACTTTGCATTCAGCAGGCGTAAGTCCGTCGATTCAGAACAGAACTTTGAAACCCTCCTGAATGGGATTCCAAAGCTGGACTACTCACACGAAAACCCAGCGTGGAGGTACTACCTCATGACAGATTCCGAACGATCAAGTGCGGGAATTGCCGAGTTGAAGTCCTTCCTCCCGACTAACGACGATGGCGCAAACCGCGACCTCGGCCAATTTGACCTCCAGGCGAAGCTGATGCGATTTGGGGCAAAACACAACGACATCTATCCTGTCTTAGCGGACATGTTCCGACACGCATTGCAGCTTCCGAGCCGCCACGAAAAACAATTGAACATCGACGATTTCTGAGCGGCGCTGCGGCTAAGGTGTTCGAAGCTGAATGCAAGGGCCGCAGCCTTCTTGTGCTTGTTGCAAGTTTTGAGAGGGGCGCGAGGCAATTGGCCGTAGTCCCATCGTGACAGTGAAGTCAGGACGTGCAGCTGATCAATGTCCCAATTTGCTGGAGCGCTTCAAGCGACGCAAGAGAAGCGCCAGTCCCCTCGTTGGCACATATAAGTTTAAGAGCCGAAGGCACGGTCAGTAATCCCGTCATCACCCCACCACCACCTCACTGATCTGCATCACCGGCGCGATGTCTGTGTAGTTCGGCACGTCGGCCATGATGGCTTTGGCGTGGGGGCCAAAGCCGGCCTGGAAGGTTTCCACCGAGTCGCAGAACAGGTGGCACATGGCCACGTAGGTGGCGGGTGCACCGGGGGCGCCGCCGGCCAGGCCTTTGTCCACCGTGTAGGACTTGAGGGCTGCGCCCAGCTTGGCCTTGACCATGGGCATGTGTTGGTCGCGGTAGTAGTCGTGGTTGAACTTGGCGCCCGGGGTGTTGGGGTACATCACGCTGACTTTGATCATGGCTTGTCTCCTGCTTGGGGTGGTTTGGGGAGGGTCACGAGACGATATAAGCCCCCGCCCCGGTCGACAACAACTTCCCGTCCGCCCCCAGAAACTCCATGCGCGTGCTCGCCACGCGCGAGCCCAGGCGCAAAACTTCGGCGCGCAGCTCGAAGTGTTCGCTGATGCCGGGACGCAGGTAGTCGATGCGCAGGTCGATGGTGCCGAGCTTGCTGAAGCGGCTCAGTCGCTGCATGGGGGGCTCAATCATGTGGCGAGCGCCGATGGCGGCCATGCAGGCCAGGCCGCCCATGGCGTCGAGGCAGGCGCTGATGACGCCGCCGTGCACGCGGTTGTAGCTGTAGTGGCCCACCAGTTGGGGCTTCATGTCGATGCGGGCAGCCACCTTGTCGGGCGTGATGCTGATGACCTTCAGCCCCAGCACCTGGTTGAACACGATCTTTTCTTCAAACAGAAGTCGGAGTGCGTCGACGAACTCGGGTTCGAATTCGACGGGTGCTGGTGGGGTCGTTGTTGTTTTGGTCATAGCGCCCATTGTCGTGCGGCGAGTTCTTTCATGATCTCCTCGGCACCGCCGCCGATCATCATGACCTTCACCTCGCGGTACACGCGCTCGCTCACGGTGCCGCGCATGTAGCCCATGGCGCCGAGGATCTGCACGGCGGCGTCGGCGCAGTGCTGCATGGTTTGCGTGGCGTGGTTCTTGAGAAGGCACACGTTGGCGACCCAATCGGCGCCGTCGTCACCGGCATCCGCCCGCGCGCCGAGCGCATCCACCCAGGCCTGGGTGGACTGGATGCGCATCTGCATGTCCATGAGCTTGTGGCGGATCACCTGGCGTTCGATGAGGGGTGCGCCAAAGGTACTGCGCTGGCGGGCCCAGGCCACGGCTTCATCAAAGCAAGCCTGCGCAAAGCCGAGCGCCATGGCCGACATGGCGAGGCGCTCGCCATTGAAGTTGCCCATGATCATGCGAAAGCCTGCGCCCTCGGCGCCCAGCCGGTAGCGGGCGGGTACGCGCACGCCGTCAAAGCGCAGGTGGGCGGTGTCGCTGCAGTGCCAGCCCATTTTGTGCAGCTTGGTGCGCGAGATGCCGGGCGTGTGGCAAGGCACGACGATCATGCTGATGCCGCTGGCGCCCTTGCTGTTGAGGTCGGTGCGCACCGCCAGCGTGATCCAGTCGCAGCGCATGCCGGAGGTGATGAACACCTTCTCGCCATCGATCACGTATTCGTTGCCCTCCAGCCGCGCGGTGGTGCGCAGCGCGGCCACGTCCGACCCACCGCCGGGTTCGGTGATGCCCAGGGCGGCGATCTGCTCGCCGCGCAGCACGGGCGGAATCACCTCGGCCTGCAGCTCGGGTGTGCCGTGTGCCAGCACCGGCGGCAGTCCGATGTTGTGCGTGAACAGGCTGGCCATCACACCGCCGCTGCCGCCAAAGCGCGCCAGCGTTTGCGACATGGCGTTGCGCACGCTCCAGGGCGCGGGCGTGCCGCCCAGGTGCTCGGGGTAGCCCAGACCAATCAGGCCGAGCTCCGCGGCCTGGTGATGGAGGCTGCGCGGAAACTCACCAGCTTCGTCCCACGCGCTCACGTGCGGCGCAATGGCCTGCGTGGCGAAACGCTGCACGGTGTCGAGCAGGGCCGTGCGGTCTGCCGGGGTGAAGTCTTGGGCAGCGTTCATACAGCAAACGTGATGAGCAGTTGTCCGGGCGCGACCTGTTGACCCGCTGCCACCGAGATGCTGTCCACGCTCACGTCACGCGGCGCGGCCAGGGTGTGTTCGAGCTTCATGGATTCGATGACCAGCAGCGGATCGCCCTTGGCCACACTGGCGCCGGGCTGTGCGTGCACGGCGATCAGCTTGCCGTTGAACGGCGCACGCAACTCGCGCGCGGCCGACGCACCCCCGGCTCGGTCGCGCGGCACGAGGCTGAGCTCGGTCAACGCGATGGTGTGGGCACCGGCCTGCACCTGCCACCGGCCTTCGCCCAGCGCCACAGCGGCCACGGGCCAGCCCATGCCGTCGATCACCACCCGGCCCGGGCTCACGCGGGCCTGCAGGGTGCGCTCGCCCCAGGTCACGCGCAGTGCGCCTTGCCCGAGTTCGCTCACGGCCAAGTCCAGCACCTGCTCGCCATGTCGCCAGCGCAGCGGGCGGGCAAAGGGGCAGGCCAGCGCGGTGGCGGGTGGCTGCGCGCCGAACGCGGCGGCGAGCACGCTGGCCAACACCGCATCGGGCGGGGGCAGCAGCATGGCGCGAACGGTGTCGCCCTCCTCGGCCAGAAACGGAATGAGCGCGCCGCCTTCGCGAAACACCGGGTGGCGCAGGCAGGCCGCGAGGAAGGCGCGGTTGGTCGTCAGGCCGAGCACACGGGTCTGGTCCAGCGCGTGGGCGAGCCGGTCGATCGCTTCGGTGCGGGTGGGCGCATGCACGATCAACTTGCCCAGCATGGCATCAAAGTGCGGGGTGACTTCGGTGCCGGTTTCCAGCGCGTGGTCAAAGCGCAGGCCGTACACCCCAGGCGGCTCCGCGAACAGCAGCACGCGGCCGGTGTGCGGCGTGTGGTGATCGTCTTCGGCACACAGGCGCACTTCGATGGCATGGCCTGTGAAGGTGATCTGGTCTTGCGTGAGCGGCAGCGGTTCGCCGCGGGCGACGCGGAGTTGCCATTCAACGAGGTCCAGGCCGGTCAATGCCTCGGTAACCGGGTGCTCCACTTGCAAGCGGGTGTTCATCTCCATCAGATAGAAGTCACTGGCGCCTTCGACCAGAAACTCCACCGTCCCCGCCCCCACGTAGCGCGCCGCCTGCGCCAGCGCCACCGCGCAGTGCCCCAGCGCTTCGCGCAAGGCCGGCGTCACCGCCGGGCTCGGCGCTTCTTCAATGATCTTCTGGTGCCGGCGCTGCACCGAACAATCGCGCTCACCCAGGTGCACGCAGTGGCCGTGCGCGTCGGCAAACACCTGCACCTCCACATGGCGAGGGCGCAGCAGCGCGCGCTCGATCAGCAGGTCGCCGTTGCCGAAACCGCTCAGGGCTTCGGAGCGCGCGCTCTGCAGCGCAGGGAGCAGCTGGTCGGCGCTGTGCACCAGCCGCATGCCACGCCCACCGCCACCGGCCACGGCCTTCACCATGAGTGGAAAGCCGACGCGCTGCGCCTCGGCCACGAACGTGTCTTCATTTTGGTCGGCACCAAAGTAGCCGGGCAGGCACGGTACGCCCTGCGACACGGCCAGCGCCTTCGCAGCCGACTTGCTGCCCAGCTCGCGGATGGCCGCCGGCGGCGGGCCGACCCAGGTGAGGCCGGCGTCGATCACGGCCTGGGCGAAGTCGGCGTTTTCGCTGAGGAAACCGTAGCCGGGGTGCACCGCGTCGGCACCGGTGGCGCGAGCGGCTTCGATCAAGCGGTCCACGCGCAGGTAGGACTCGGCCGAGGTGGTGCCGCCGAGCGCAAAGGCGCTGGTGGCCTCGCGCACATGGAGCGCGTGGGCATCGGGCTCGGAGAACACGGCCACGGTCTCGATGCCCATGGCGTGTGCGGTGCGGATGACGCGGCGGGCGATCTCGCCGCGGTTGGCAATCAGGAGTCGCTTCATTTTTTGGTGGCCCACGGAGCAGGCTGCTTCTTGGCAAAGGCCGACAGGCCCGCTGCGGCTTCAGGGCTGCGCAGCGCGGTCGCAAAGGCGATGGCCGCTTCATCACGCAAATCAGGCACATCCCCGCGCAGGCGCTGCAGCAGCCGTTTCGTGCTGGCCACGGCGCCGGGGGCGGCGCGCCTCAAGCGTGCCAGGCGTTCCTGCAAGCCTTGCTCCAGCTCACCGTCGTCGGCCACCTCGTCCACCAGGCCCAGTTGCATGGCGGCTTCGGCTCGAAAGCTCAGCCCCTGCAGCAAACACTGGCGGGCCTTCGCCTCGCCCAGGCGCATCCACACAAAGGGCGCGATCTGCGCCGGCGGCAAACCGAGCGAGACCTCGGGTGTGCCGAACACCGAACGCTCGGTGGCGATCACATGGTCGGCGCAACACACCAGGCCAAAGCCGCCGCCCATGGCCGCACCGTCGACCGCGCACACCAGCAGCTGCGGCAGTGCGCAGAGCGCGTGCAGCACGTCGCCAAAACCGCGGTTCATGGCGATCAGCGGGTCGTCTTCGCCGGGTTTCAGCGGCTGGCCGATGGCGCTGGCAAAGTTGCCCAGGCTGCCACCCGCGGTGAAGGCGCCCGGCGCGCCGGTGAGCACGACGATGCGCAGGCTGTCGTCTTGCTGGGCACGCAGAGCGGCCTCATACAGGCCGAGCACCATCGCGTCGCTCAGCGCATTGCGCGTGGCGGGGTCGTTGAGGGTCCAGCGCTCGGTGTCGCCCTGTCGCTCCACCCGAAAAACCTGGCTCACTTCACCGGCCTTTTGGCAATGCCCATGGTCTTGGCGAGGATGCCCAACATCACCTCGTCCGCCCCGCCGCCAATGGAGGCCAGCCGACCGTCGCGGTACATGCGCGAGACCTTGTTCTCCCAGGTGAAGCCCATGCCGCCCCAGAACTGCAGGCAGGTGTCGGGCACGGTGCGGTTCAGGCGCCCGGCCTTGAGCTTGGCCATGGTGGCCCACTCGGTCACGTCCTCGCCGGCGATGTAGCGTTCACAGGCCAGGTAGGTGAGCGCGCGCAGGCTCTCCACCTCGGTTTTCAGCTCGGCCAGCTTGAACTGCACCCACTGCTGGTCGGCCAACGAAGCGCCGAAGAGCTTGCGTTCCTGTGCCCACTCCACCGTCCAGCCGATGCAGTTGGTCAGGCTCTCCAGCGTGCTGGCCGCGCACCACAGGCGCTCCTCTTGAAACTGCTGCATCTGGTAGATGAAGCCCGCACCCTCCTGGCCGATGCGGTTGCTCTGCGGAACGCGCACCTCGTCGAAGTAGATGAGGCCGGTGTCGCTGCTGTTCATGCCGATCTTCTTGATCTTCTGCGCCACCTCGATGCCTTTGACGAGCTTGCCGTTCTCGCGCATGCGCACCATCACCAGGCTCTTGTTCTTGTGCGCGGGGCCTTCGCTCGTGTTGACCAACATGCACATCCAGTCGGCCTGCAGGCTGTTGGTGATCCACATCTTCTGGCCGCTGATGACGTAGTCGTCGCCGTCCTTGCGCGCCACGCTCTTGATGGCCGACACATCACTGCCGGCGCCAGGCTCGCTCACACCGATGCAGCCCACCATGTCGCCGGCGATGGCAGGAGCCAGAAACTCGCGCTTGAGTTCTTCGCTGCCGAAGCGCGCGAGCGCGGGCGTGGCCATGTCGGTCTGCACGCCGATGGCCATGGGCACACCACCGCAGTGGATGTGGCCCAGCGTCTCGGCCATGGCCATGCCGTAGGAATAGTCCAGGCCCGCGCCGCCATAAGCCTCGGGCTTGGTGAGGCCCAGCAGGCCCAGCTTTCCCAGGCCTTTGAAGATCTCGTGCGCGGGCATCATCTCGGCCGCTTCCCATTCGTCCACGTGCGGATTGATGTGCTCGTCGATGTAGCGCTTCAGCGTCTTCTGGATCTCGCGGTGCTCGTGGGTGAACTGCATGGCTTGTCTCCTGTGGTTTTGAATGGGGTGCCTACATGCGCGCCACGCCGAACTGCATGGGCCTCGGCTCGTGCGCGACTGCTTCGGCGCAGGTGTCGAGGCAGAAGGCGAGCACGGCGCGGGTGTCGCGCGGGTCGATCACGCCGTCGTCGAGCACCAGGCCGCTGGTGTGGAAGGCGTCGGCCTGGCTCTCGAACACGTTCACGATCTGGTCGAACTGGGCCTGCATCTGCACCGGATCGGGCGTGATGCCTTTGCGCGCCATGCCGGCCTCGGCCACGATCTGCATCGTGCGTGCAGCCTGCTCGCCGCCCATCACCGCGGTCCTGGCCTGCGGCCAGCTGAACAGAAACCGCGGATCAAATCCGCGCCCGCACATGCCGTAGTTGCCCGCACCGAACGACGCGCCGCACTGGATGGTGATCTGCGGCACGGTGGCGCTGGTCACGGCCTGA
>PNMH01000082.1 GCA_013823505.1 Polaromonas sp.
CAGGCCAGCGGCAAGGGAGCCGGCCCGATCAAGCCACTGGATGGTTCGGCCCTGGTGGTTGATGCCGACAAAGGCAAGATCATCAACGTGCTGCTCAACGGCCAGAACAACGGTGCCATGCCCGCGTGGAAGCAGCTCAGCGACACCGAGCTGGCCGCGGTTATGACCTACGCCAAGAACACCTGGTCGAACCAGACCCAGCAGATCGTGCAGCCGGCCGAAGTGCAAGCCGCCCGCAAGTGATCGCAGCCGAAACAACATTGAGCTTCCAAGGAAACCGACCATGAGTGCTGTTCTCGACCACCACGACGCCCACGGCCACGACCACGATCACCACGCCCCCACGGGTTGGCGCCGCTGGGTCTACGCCACCAACCACAAGGACATCGGCACGCTGTATCTGCTGTTCTCGTTCACCATGCTCATGGTGGGCGGTGTGCTGGCGCTGTTGATCCGTGCCGAGCTGTTCCAGCCTGGCCTTCAACTGGTCAACCCCGGCCTGTTCAACCAGCTCACCACCATGCATGGCCTGATCATGGTGTTCGGCGCCATCATGCCGGCCTTCGTGGGCTTCGCGAACTGGATGATTCCGCTGCAGATCGGCGCCTCCGACATGGCGTTCGCCCGCATGAACAACTTCAGCTTCTGGCTGATGATTCCCGCCGCGCTGATGTTGGTGTCGTCGTTCTTCATGCCCGGTGGCGCCCCCGCCGCCGGCTGGACGCTGTATGCACCGCTGACCCTGCAGATGGGCCCCTCGATGGATGCCGGCATCTTCGCCATGCACATCCTGGGCGCATCGTCGATCATGGGCTCGATCAACATCATCGTGACCATCCTGAACATGCGCGCGCCCGGCATGACGCTGATGAAAATGCCCATGTTCTGCTGGACCTGGCTCATCACCGCCTACCTGCTGATCGCCGTGATGCCCGTGCTGGCCGGCGCGATCACCATGACGCTGACCGATCGCCACTTCGGCACCAGTTTCTTCAACCCCGCCGGCGGCGGTGACCCGGTGATGTACCAGCACATCTTCTGGTTCTTCGGCCACCCCGAGGTGTACATCATGATCCTGCCGGCCTTCGGCATCGTGAGCCAGGTCGTGCCCGCTTTCTCGCGCAAGAAGCTGTTCGGCTACGCCTCCATGGTGTATGCCACCGGCTCGATTGCCATCCTGTCCTTCGTCGTGTGGGCACACCACATGTTCACCACCGGCATGCCGGTGACTGGCCAGCTGTTCTTCATGTATTCCACAATGTTGATCGCCGTGCCCACGGGTGTGAAGATCTTTAACTGGATCGCGACCATGTGGAAGGGTTCGATGACCTTCGAGACCCCGATGCTGTGGGCCGTGGGCTTCATCTTCGTGTTCACCATCGGCGGCTTCACCGGTCTGATCCTGTCCGTGGCGCCGATCGACATCCAGATGCAGGACACCTACTACGTGGTGGCCCACTTCCACTATGTGCTGGTGGCCGGTTCCCTGTTTGCCATGTTCGCCGGCATCTACTACTGGCTGCCCAAGTGGACCGGCGTGATGTACAGCGAAACGCGCGGCAAGATCCATTTCTGGTGGTCGATGATCTCGTTCAACATCACCTTCTTCCCGATGCACTTCCTGGGTCTGGCCGGCATGCCCCGCCGCTACGCCGACTATCCAATGCAGTTCGCCGATTTCAACGCCATCGCTTCGGTGGGCGCGTTCGGCTTCGGCATCGCGCAGGTCTATTTCTTTCTGGCGGTGGTCGTCCCGGCCATGCGCGGCAAGGGCGAGAAGGCCCCGCAGAAGCCATGGGAAGGTGCCGAAGGCCTGGAGTGGGAAGTGCCCTCGCCAGCCCCGTTCCACACCTTCGAGAACCCACCCAAGCTTGACGTGACCGCCACCAAGGTGATCGGCTGATCTGACCATGGCCCGCAACATGACACCCGACCAGAAGAAGAACAACCGTCGCCTGGCCCTGATCCTGGGCTCGGTGGCACTCGTGTTCTTCCTCGGGTTCATGGGCAAGATGGTGTTTCTGGGCGGCTGACGCCCACGCAATTCACAACACAGGAATCAGACCGTGGGACTGCGCAGCGAAAACTTCAAGATGGTGGGCAAGCTCTGCGTGATCACGCTGGGCATGTTTGCTTTCGGCTACGCGCTGGTGCCGATCTACAACGCGATCTGCGAAGCGACCGGCATTAACGTGCTGTCGCTCTCCGACCGACAGATTCCGGGCGCCACTTCCAAGGCAGCGGCCAACACCCAGGTGGACACCAGCCGCACGATCACCGTGGAGTTCGATGTGAACAGCCGAGGACCGTGGCATTTCAAGCCGGCGGTGCGTTCTCTGCAGGTGCATCCGGGCGAGCTGACCACGGTGATGTATGAGTTCCAGAACATCCAGAACCGCACCATGGCGGCCCAGGCCATTCCCAGCTATGCGCCCAAGCAAGCCATGGCCCACTTCAACAAGCTGGAGTGTTTCTGCTTCACGCAGTACACCTTGCAGGCGGGTGAGAAGAAAGAATGGCCTGTGGCCTTCGTGATCGACCCGCGACTGCCCAAGGACGTGACCACGATCACGTTGTCCTACACCTTCTTCGAAGTCGGTGGCAAGGTGCCTGCGGCGCCTGCCGATGTGGCCTTTGAACCGGCAATCACCGCGAAGCCGGCCGGAGCCGTATGAACGTGCCATTGCACAAGCGCAAAGGGTCCTTCGTGGGCACGGTGAAGGCCGTGCTTTGGGGGTTTCTGGGTGTGCGCCGCAACGCCGACTACCAGAACGACATCGCCAAGCTCAACCCGCTGCACCTGATCGCGGTGGGCGTTGGCATGGCCTTTGTGTTCGTCCTGGTCCTGATCCTGTTGGTGAACTGGGTGGCGGGTTGACGCCGCCGTTCACCTCGAACGTATTCTCATCATTCAAACAAGCGACAACACTGGAGTGAGCATGTCAGCAGCATCCCACGGCGCAACGCCCTACTACTTCGTTCCCGGCCCCTCGCGGCACCCGGTGATGGCGGCGATCGGCCTGTTCTTCGTCATTTTGGGCGCGGGGCAATGGATCAACGGCGCTGCCTGGGGCGCGTACTCGCTCGCTTTCGGCATGGTTTTCTGGCTCGTCGTGCTGTTCCAGTGGTTCCGCGAATCGGTGGCCGAAAGCGAAAGCGGCATGTACGGTCGCAAGATTGACCTGTCCTTCCGCTGGAGCATGAGCTGGTTCATCTTCTCGGAAGTCATGTTCTTCGGTGCTTTCTTCACCGCGCTCTGGTGGGCCCGCGTGCACTCGGTGCCGGCCCTGGGTGGTTTTGAGAACTCGCTGATCTGGCCCGACTTCTCAGCCGTGTGGCCCAGCGTTCAGGCCGGCGCCACCGCGTCGCCAGGCGGCATCGTTGAGCCCTTCCAGACCATGGGTCCATTCTGGTTGCCCACGATCAACACCGCACTGCTGTTGACCTCCGGCGTCACGTTGACCATTGCCCACCACGCACTGCAGGTGGGTAACCGCGGCAAGACCATTGCCTTCATGTGGATGACCGTGCTGCTGGGCATCGTCTTCCTGTTCGTCCAAGGCTACGAGTATTACCACGCCTACACCGATCTGAACCTCAAACTCAGCTCCGGCATCTTTGGCTCGACCTTCTTCATGCTGACCGGCTTCCATGGTTTCCACGTGTTCGTGGGCATGTTGATGCTGCTCTTCATCACGCTGCGCTTGCAGAAGGGGCACTTCACCAAAGACCGCCATTTCGGCTTTGAAGGTGCGGCTTGGTATTGGCACTTTGTGGATGTGGTTTGGCTGGGCCTCTACATCCTTGTGTACTGGCTGTGAGTACCGTCCGGGTTTCTCGGCAAACCCAAACGGCTCAACAAAAAAAGCGCCCATCGGCGCTTTTTTGTTGTTTCGGCAACAGAGCGATGGATCGTGTGATCAGCGCTGCAATGGCAAGCCGGTGGGCTGTATCCACCCCATCAGGTAGCTGATGAGCACAACCACGAAGAGCAGAATGGAGAACCCGACCCGAAATGCCAGCGCCCTGGCCATGTGGTTCTTGCGAGGTGGGCTGTTGGGCGCGTCGGCTGTGTCGGACTGGCCGCCGCGCATCATGAACACAAGGGCCGCGCCCAGACTCCCAAGGATGGCAACGAATGCCGCGATGACCAGATATTTCATCGGTGGAATTATCGGTGGAGCCAGTGCGCGAGGTGCACGGATGGACATGGGTCCAGAGCCGGGAGCAGGGTCATGATGTCTTCGCGCCTTCGGTTTGCCATGGTCACCGCAGCCACGGTGTTCACCATGGCGGTCACCGCGTCGCTGGGCTTCTGGCAGCTCGACCGAGCCCGCCAGAAGATCGCTTTGCAGGAACAGGTCGACCAACGCGCCCAACTCCCCTCGTGGCAAGCCAGCGATCTCCTGGGCGCGAGTGATCCGACCGAGGGCGTGCATCGGCCGGTGCAGATCCGGGGGACGTGGGTGAAGGAGGCCTCGGTGTACCTGGACAATCGTCAGATGGCGGCCCGCAACGGCTTCATCCTGGTCACGCCGCTGAAGTTGTCGGGCAGCTCGCGCTCGGTGCTGGTGCAGCGGGGCTGGGTGCCGCGGGACTTCATTGACCGAAGCCGTGTCCCTTCCATCGATACACCGCCGGGTGAGGTCCAGGTGGAAGGGCGTTTGGCCCCGCCGCCGGGCAAGCTATACGAGCTGGGCGAGCCGAGCAAGGGTGCGATCCGGCAAAATCTCGACCTTGGCACTTTTGCCCGAGAGACGGGTCTGAACCTGCTGGTTGTGTCCGTGCAGCAAACCGGTGCCTCTCCCGAAGGACTCTTGCGAGAGTGGCCGCGCCCCGCGGTCGGGGTCGACAAGCACCATGGCTATGCCTTCCAGTGGTTTAGCTTGTGCACGCTGGCTGGCCTGCTCTATTTTTGGTTCCAATTCATTTCCCCCCGCCGAAAGCGCATCTCCCATGGCACAGACGCCCGATGAACCCCTGACCCTCACCGTGCACAGCCTGCCCCAGCTTGACCAAGGTGGGGCAGGGGCCGTGGTGAACGCTCGCACCGGACGCTGGAAGCTGCTCGGGCTGGCACTGGTGTGTGTGGCGCCGGTGGTCGCGTCCTACCTCACCTACTACGTGATTCGCCCGGAGGGTCGGCGCAACTACGGCGAATTGATCGACCCGCAGCGCCCCCTGCCTGCCATAACGGCGGTCAATGCCCAGGGCCAGACCGTGCCCCTGTCGGCCCTGAAGGACCAATGGTTGCTGATCAGCGTGGCCGACAGCGCCTGCACCGATGTCTGCCAGGAGCACCTGCTGCTGCAGCGGCAGCTGCGTGAAACGCTGGGCCGGGAAAAGGACCGCATGGACTGGGTCTGGTTGCGCACGGGGGACACCCCACTCAGCGAGCCGCTGAAGCGGGCCACCGCCGCCGCTCAGGTGCTTCAGATCGACGCGCAAGCCTTGGCCGCCTGGCTGCAGCCGGCGCCGGGTCAAAAGATCGAGGACCACCTCTACGTGGTCGATCCCCTGGGCAACTGGATGATGCGCTTCCCCGCCAACATCGACCCCAAGAAAGCCAAGAGCGATCTGGATCGACTGCTGCGCGCCTCTGCGTTCTGGGACAAGGAAGGTCGCTGACATGGACGCTCAGCCGCTCTACGACCTCGCCCCCATCGCCCGCATCATGCTGTTGGGCGTGGTCCTTGCGCTCGGCCCGCTGGCCTGGGTGTGGGTGCGCAACCGCCACGCGCCACCCGCGCAGCGCCTGCGTGTGCTCACACTCGTCACCTTGTTCCTCACCTTCGATCTGGTGCTCTTCGGCGCCTTCACGCGCCTGACCGATTCCGGCCTGGGCTGCCCTGACTGGCCTGGCTGCTACGGCAGCGTGAGCCCGGTCGGCGCCAGCTCGGCCATTGCCGCTGCCCAGGACGCCATGCCCACCGGGCCGGTCACGTTCTCCAAGGCGTGGATCGAGATGATCCACCGGTATCTCGCCACTGCTGTGGGCGTGTTGATCCTGGTGCTGGCGCTGGTCAGCTGGATCGAACGCAAGCGCCTGTCGGTGTCGTTTGTGTGGCCGCTGGTCACGCTGGTGTGGGTCTGCGTGCAGGGCGCTTTCGGTGCGCTCACGGTCACCATGAAGCTGTTCCCGGCCATCGTCACGTTGCACTTGCTGGGTGGTTTGGGCTTGTTGGCGCTGTTGCGCGCTCAGGCGGTGGCCTACCAGCTGGCCCGACCCGGCGACCGCGGGCCGGCGGAGCTGCCGGGGCGCCTGCGCGCAGCGTTGGTGGCCGTCACTGCCTTGTTGTGGCTGCAAATTGCATTGGGCGGCTGGGTCAGCACCAACTACGCCGTGCTGGCCTGCAGCGAATTCCCCACCTGCCAGGGCAGCTGGTGGCCCAGCATGGACTTTCGCGAGGGCTTCACCCTGTGGCGCCACCTGGGGTTGAACAGCGCCGGTGAAGCCATCGCCTTCCCGGCCCTCACCGCCATTCACTACGTGCACCGTCTCATGGCCTTTGTGGTGCTGGGCGCCATGGTGTGGCTGGGCTGGCGCCTGTGGCGCGTGCCGGGCATGGGCCGCACCGCGCGCGCCTTGCTGTTGCTGGCGCTCTGGCAATTCACCAGCGGGTTGACCAACGTGGTGCTGGACTGGCCACTGCTGGCTGCCGTGGGCCACACGGCCGGTGCAGCCGCGCTGGTGATCGTCTTCACCGGCGCGCTCAGCGGCACGCGCAGCGCCACACAGCGCCGTGCTGAAGCCGCCAGCGCCGCCCACCTGAACATGTCCCGATCGACCCCATGAGCGCCGCTTCCTCTCCTTCTGTGGCCGTGGCCTTGCCCTCGGTCTGGCGCCAGTATCACGCGCTGACCAAACCGCGCGTGATCCAGCTCATCGTTTTCTGTGCCCTCATCGGCATGGTGCTGGCCGTGCCCGGCGTGCCCACGTGGGCGCAGGTGCAACTCGCGGCCATCGCCTGTTTTGGTATCTGGCTGGTGGCGGGTGCGGCCGCTGCGTTCAACTGCGTGGTCGAGCAGCACATCGACGCCAAGATGAAGCGCACCGCCTGGCGCCCCACCGCCAAAGGGCAACTCACCAACGGCAAGACGCTCTCGTTTTCGGCTGTGTTGTGTGGTGCTGGTTCTGCGGTGCTGTACTTCGCCGTCAACCCCTTGACCATGTGGCTGACCTTCGCCACCTTCGTGGGTTATGCGGTGATCTACACCGTGATCCTCAAGCCGCTGACACCGCAGAACATCGTGATCGGCGGAGCGTCGGGCGCCATGCCGCCGGTGCTGGGCTGGGCCGCCATGACGGGCGTGGTCTCGCCCGAGGCGCTGATCCTGTTCCTGATCATCTTTCTCTGGACCCCGCCGCACTTCTGGGCGCTGGCGCTCTACCGCGTGGAGGACTACCGCAAATCGGGCCTGCCCATGTTGCCGGTGACGCACGGTTCGGAGTTCACCCGGCTGCAGATCCTGCTCTACACCTTCGTGCTCTTCGCCGCCTGCCTCATGCCTTTCATGATGCGCATGAGCGGCTGGTTCTACCTGGCCAGCGCCATCGCCCTGAGCATCGGCTTCTGCGGCTACGCATGGGCGCTGTGGCGCAACTACTCCGACTTGCTCGCGCGCAAAACTTTCCGTTTTTCGTTGATCCATCTGTCGCTGCTGTTCGCCGCGCTGTTGATCGACCACTACCTGTGACCGCCATGTCTTCCCGCACCGCACTCACCCGCCGCCATCTCTTGGGCGCCACGCTCGGCGCCACCGGCTTGTTCATCGCCGGCTGCAGCGAACCGGCCGCCAGTTTCTCCGGCATCGACATCACGGGCGCCGACTACGCGACCGGTTTTTCGCTGACCGACCACAACGGTCAAGCGCGCACGCTGGCCGACTTCAAGGGCAAGGCAGTGGTGCTGTTCTTCGGCTTCACGCAGTGCCCCGACGTGTGCCCCACCTCCATGAGCGAACTGGCCGAGGCCAAGCGTCTGCTGGGTGCCGACGGCGAGCGACTGCAGGGCTTGTTCGTGAGCATCGACCCCGAGCGCGACACACCCGAGATCATGAAGCAGTACATGGCCAGCTTCGACCCCAGCTTTCTCGCGCTCTACGCCGCGCCCGACAAACTGCCCGAGCTGGCCAAGAGCTACAAGATTTACTACAAGAAGGTCGACGGTCCCACGCCCACCAGTTACACCATGGATCACTCGGCCGGCAGCTATGTGTACGACCCTCAAGGACGTATCCGCCTGTACCACCGCTACGGCAGCGGCGCGCCTGCACTCGCTGCCGACTTGAAGAAGTTGCTGGCCGGTTGAGACCCTTCTATCCCAAAAAAACAGCGCCCTTGGGCGCTGTTTTTGTTGGAGCTTGTCGCGCTCAGTCGACCTTGGCGCCGCTGAGCTTGACCAGGCGTTCGTATTTCGCGCGTTCGCGGTTCATGAACTCGCCGAACTGCTCGGGCGAATTGGGTGCGGGTTCGGCCAGCAGCAGACCAAAGCGCGCTTTCACATCAGGCGACTTGAGCGCCTCGGTGAACGCGGTGTTGAGCTTTCGCATGGTGTCCGCCGGTGTGCCGGCCGGCGCCACCAGACCCCACCAGGTGTCGATCTCGAAACCGGGCAAGGTGGCCGCCACGGTGGGCACCTCGGGCAGCACACTGCTGCGCTGCAAGGTGGTCACGGCCAAGGCCTTCAGGCGGCCCGAACGGATGTTGGGTGCGGCGGTGGCGAGGTTGTCGAAGTTGAAGTCGACCTGGCCCGAGAGCAGGCCCACCTGCGCCGGGTTGCCGCCGTTGTAGGGAATGTGCACCGCGAAGATACCGGCCTGGTTCTTGAAGAGTTCACCCGCCAGGTGGCCCGCGCTGCCGTTGCCGCCCGAGCCGTAGTTGAGCTTGCCGGGGTTGGCCTTGCCGTAAGCAATCAGATCGGCCAGCGAGTTGATCTTCAGGCGCGTGGCGGCCTCCGCATTCATCACCAGCACGTTGGGCACACGCAGCATCTGCGTGATGGGGGCGAAGTCTTTCGCCGGGTCGTAGGGCAGCTTGCTGAACAGCCAGGGGTTGATACCGTGCGACGCGGTGGTGGCAATGCCCAGCGTGAGGCCATCGGGTGCGGCCTTGGCCGCTGCACTCACGCCGATGTTGCCGCCCGCGCCGGCCCGGTTGTCCACGATCACCGTGCCCAGTGATGCTTTCACCGCTTCGGCCAGGATTCGGGCCGTCACATCGATCGGGCCACCGGCTGCGAACGGCACGATGATGCGCGTGGTGCCCGCCTGTGCCAATGCAAAGCCGGGCAAGGCCATGCCGGCCGAAGCAAGGGCAGAACGGGTGATGAGTTCGCGGCGGTTGAGCATGGTCGTCTCCGGTTCCTGTGAAAAGGCTCAGGCCGCTTTGTCGGCGGCGCTGGTGAAAGAGTCCGCGAAGAAAGCTTCTTCGGGAAGTCCAGCTTTGGTCGTGTAGTCGCGCTTGGCCGACTCGATCACGATGGGCGCCCCGCAGGCATACACCTCATGACCAGAGAGGTTGGGCAAATCCTGGAGCACTGCCTCGTGCACGAAGCCGGTGCGGCCGGTCCATTCATCGTCGGGCAGGGCGTTGGACACCACCGGCACATAGCGCAGGTTCGGCATCTCGGCCAGCCGCGCCTCGATCCAGGCGCTCTGGTACAGGTCGGCCGGGCGGCGCCCGCCCCAGTACAGCGTGGCGTCGCGCGTGATGCCCTTGAACTGCATGTGTTCGATGATGGCCTTGATGGGTGCAAAGCCCGTGCCCGACGCCAGCATGACCATCGGCTTGTCACTGTCCTCGCGCAGGAAAAAGCTGCCGTAAGGCCCTTCGATGCGCAAGATGTCTTTTTCCTTCATCGGGCCGAATACGTGATCGGTGAACTTGCCGCCCGGCATGTGGCGCACATGCAGTTCGAGCGAAGGTGCGGCGGTTTGTGTGTGCGGCGCGTTGGCCATGGAATAGCTGCGGCGGTCGCCGTCGCGCAGCAGGAACTCCACGTATTGGCCCGCGTGGTACTGGAAGGTGTCGCTGGCAGGCAGTTGCAGGCGCAGCACCATCACGTCGTGCGAGGCGCGCTCCAGCGCGCTCACACGCACCGGCATCTTCTTGATGGGGAAAGCGCCGATCTCGGTGACCTGGCGCGATTCGATCACCACGTCGCTGTGTGCCACGCCGCAGCAGGTCAACACATAGCCGGCGGCTTCTTCGTCCGCGCTCAGGGCCTTGCTCTGGTGCGGGCCGTGCACCACGGTGCCCGAGACGAGCTTGCACTTGCACGAACCGCAGGCACCGTCCTTGCAGCCGTAGGGCAGGCCGATGCCCTGGCGGATGCCGGCGGCCAGCAGGGCCTCGTCGGGCTCGGCGGTGAAGAGGCGCCCACTGGGCTCGACGGTGATGGTGAATGTCATACTGGCACTGGATGGGTGGAGAGGCCCGGCGGTGCAGTGGCGCCCGCTCGGCAACCGGTCATTGTCTCAAATTCGGAATTCGCATGAGCCTTCTCGGCGCCTTGCCCGCACGCTTCCGGCGTGAACGGGTTTTGATCATTGGTTGTGGTGACGTCGGCCAGCGCGCTGCGGGTGTGCTGGGTCGTTCCTCGCGCGCTCGCGTGCTGGCGCTCACCTCCAGCGCTGCACGCCTGCCTGCCCTGCGTGCACAGGGCATCACGCCACTGCTGGGCAACCTGGACGACCCGCCGAGCCTGCGCCGCCTCGCGGGACTGGCCACGCGCGTGCTTCACTTGGCGCCACCTCCGTCGGGCGAACAAGCGGACTGGCGCCTGGACCCCCGCACACGCGCACTCACCCGCGTGCTGCTGCAGCGCTCGCTTCCCACCGCGCTGGTCTATGGCTCGACCTCCGGCGTGTATGGCGATTGCCAGGGGCGCTGGGTTGACGAATCCACGCCAGCCCGGCCGCTCACACCGCGCGCCTGGCGGCGGGTGGACGCCGAGGCTGCGGTTCATTGGCTGGGCCGCGCGAGCGGCGTGCGCACCACGGTGCTGCGCATTCCTGGCATCTATGCGAGTGACCGCGACGGCGGCACTCCGCGCGACCGCCTGCTGCGCGGCACGCCGGTGCTGCGCACCGAGGACGACGTGTACACCAACCACATCCACGCCGACGATCTGGCGCGCGCCTGCGCGCTGGCCCTGTGGCGTGGGCGCCCGCAGCGCAACGTGAACGTGGTGGACGACACCGAGCTGAAGATGGGCGACTACTTCGATCTGGCAGCCGACCTTTACGGCCTGCCAAGGCCTCCGCGCGTGGCGCGCGATGCCGCTGGTGACCAGCTGCCCTTGATGTTGCTGAGTTTCATGAGCGAATCGCGTCGCTTGCACAACCAGCGCATGAAACAAGAGCTCGGTCTTCGCTTGCGTTACCCCACCGTGGCGCAGGGCCTGGTGGACTCACGAGACTGAGCGGGCAACAAAAAGGCCGCGCAAGAAACTTGCGCGGCCTGATCTGTGGTGCCCGGGGCCGGAATCGAACCGGCACGCCTTGCGGCGGGGGATTTTGAGTCCCCTGCGTCTACCAATTTCACCACCCGGGCGCTCTGAAAGGGGTTGCAAATTATGGCACAGTGCAGACGATGAACTACCCCACGATTGAAGACGCGATTGGCAACACCCCGCTCGTGGCCCTGCAGCGCATCGGTGCTGCGGGCAACGCGCAACGCGGCAATGTGGTGCTGGGCAAGCTCGAAGGCAACAACCCGGCCGGTTCGGTGAAGGACCGGCCTGCGGTGTCGATGATCCAGCGCGCCGAGGAGCGCGGCGAAATCAAGCCCGGCGACACCCTCATCGAAGCCACCTCCGGCAACACCGGCATCGCACTGGCCATGGCGGCGGCGATCAAGGGCTACCGCATGGTGCTGATCATGCCGGAGGACCTGTCCATCGAGCGCGCCCAGACCATGAAGGCGTTTGGTGCCGAACTCATTCTCACCTCCAAGAGCGGCGGCATGGAGTCGGCCCGCGACCTGGCCGACAAGATGCAGGCCGAAGGCAAGGGCCGCGTGCTCGACCAGTTTGCCAACGCTGACAACCCCCGCGTGCACTACGAGACCACCGGCCCGGAAATCTGGCAACAGACCGCGGGTCGCGTCACCCACTTCGTGAGCGCCATGGGCACCACCGGCACCATCACCGGTGTCTCGCGCTTCCTGAAGGAGAAAGACCCGGCCATCCGCATCATCGGCGCCCAGCCCAGCGAAGGCTCGCGCATCCCCGGCATCCGCAAGTGGCCCACCGAATACCTGCCGAAGATCTACGACCCGAGCACGGTCGACGAGCTGGTGTACGTGAGCCAGTCCGATGCCGAGGGCATGTGCCGGCAGCTGGCGCGGGAAGAGGGCATCTTTGCGGGCATCTCGGCGGCCGGCGCATGCTGGGTGGCGCAGCAGATTGCCACCCGGGTGGAAAACGCCACCATCGTCTTCATCGTGTGCGATCGCGGCGACCGTTACCTCTCCACCGGCGTGTTTCCCGCTTGACGCACGCCATGGCCGCCAGCGAATTCCGCTACTGCCCCCAGTGCGCCACGGCGCTCGAGCTCATCACGCAGACCGAAGACGGTGGTGACAAACAGCGCCTGCGTTGCCCCTCTTGCGGCTTCACCCACTGGAACAACCCCACGCCGGTTCTGGCCGCCATCGTCGAGGTGGACGGTCGCATTCTGTTGGCTCGCAACGCAGCCTGGTCTGGTCGCATGTTTGGACTCATCACCGGATTCATGGAGGCCGGCGAATCGCCCGAAGAAGGCATCCGTCGCGAAATTGCCGAAGAAACGGCGTTGGATGTGACGAAACTCACGTTGGTGGGGGTCCATGATTTCCAGCGCATGAATCAGGTGATCGTGACCTACCACGCGCTCGCCCATGGCGACGTACAGCTCTCACCCGAACTGGTCGAGTACAAGCTCATGGAACCCGCCCACATCCGCTGCTGGCGCGCCGGCACTGGCTTTGCGCTGGCCGACTGGTTGCGCGGCCAGGGTCTGGAGCCCGTCTTCATGGAAGACATTCAGCGGCCTGCAGACCCGGTCGTTTAGCGCCACAGCGCGCGTTTTCAAGCTGCGGCCGCCATGGCGCGCCGCTTAGAATGAGTTGATTCCAAGGAAAGTCCCATGCACGCCGACAAAGAACTCGATGCCCGCGGTTTGAACTGCCCGCTGCCCATCCTGAAAGCCAAAAAAGCACTGGCCGACATGCACAGTGGTCAGACCCTCAAAGTGATTTCCACGGACGCCGGCTCGGTCCGCGACTTCCAGGCCTTCGCCAAGCAGACCGGGAACGTGCTGGTCGAGCAGCAAACCGTGGGCGATGACCACATCACGCTGCTCAAACGCCGCTGAAGCCGGCCTCCGGTCACCCGATCATGGAAGTCCTCCTCGTTGATCCGCTCGTGCCCGAGGCGCTGTCCTGGCTGCAGGAGCGTCACGAGGTGACCTTCCGCCCCGAACTGGGGGATGACCCGGTGGAATTGCGCAAGGCCACCTACAAAACGCGCGCCATCGTGCTGCCGCCCCACGTGGTGGTGTCCGAGGAATTCCTCAATTTTTCCCCCAAGCTCGAGATCGTGGCGCGCATGCAGATCTCCAGCGACAACACCGACCTGGACGCCTGCGCCCGCCGCCACGTGCGTGTGTTGCAGGCGCGCAGCGCCACGGTGCGCTCCAACGCCGAGTACCTGCTCTACGGCCTGCTCATGCTCTACCGCCGCGGCATGATCAGCGCGCTGCTGGGCCGCAAGATCGCGCAGGTGCGCATGGGGCGAGAGCTGTCGGGCAGCACCGTGGGTCTGCTCGGGCTGGCGCCGGTGGCGCACACGCTGGCGCCCATGCTGAAGAGCCTGGGCGTGCGTTTGCTGGGTTACGACCCGGCCGTGCACCACGCCGCAGACATCTGGAACAAGCTGGGCGTGGAACCTGTGACGCTGCAGGACATGTTGTCGCGCTCGGACGCGATCTCGCTGCAGATGGTCTACGCCTCTCGTTTTCGCGGTTGGATCAACGAGCGTCTGCTCAACCATTGCAAGCCCGGCCAGTTGTGGGTGGGTGTCAGCCGCAGCACGCTGTTCGATCCCGACGCGCTGGCGCTGGCCCTGTGCGACGGCCGCATCGACGCCTGTTTGATGGACGGCGCCAACCCGCAGTTTGCTGCCGAAGGCACCCCACTGCACGGTATCCCCAACCTGCACCTCACGCCACGGCTCGGGTCGCACACGCGAGAAGCCAAGTTGCGCGCGAGCTGGTACGTGGCGCACCGCATCCATGAAACCCTGTCGCCCCACGCGGTGGGGCACGATGGAGGCGCGAGCGATTTCACGGTGCTCGACAGCCTTGAGTACCACGAGCCCGAAGACCCGCAGGCGGTCACACCGTCGCAGTGGGGCTCGATCGCAATGCATCGGAGTTAACCCCCCGCCGCGCGGGACGGGAATTGACCCCCCGCCGCGCTCCGCGCGACCCCCCTGAAGGGGGGCGACACCTGCGGCCTGGCAAAGCCAGTTCCGCGGTGTCTCTGGGTTAGCCACCTCTCGCCGGAGAGGTTTCGTTGGCCATCAGTCAGGCGCCCAGCCGTTGCAGTTGCTCGCGCATCTTCTCCAGCGTCGCGGTGAAGTCGGCCACGCGTTTTCTTTCCTGGTCGATCACCGCCGGTGGCGCCTTGGCCACGAAGGCTTCGTTGGACAGCTTCGCGGTGGCCTTGGTGATTTCGCCTTCGAGCCGCGTGGCTTCCTTGCCCAGGCGCAGCTTCTCGGCCGCCAGGTCGATTTCCATGAACAGGCACAGGCGGGCTTCGCCGACCACGGCCACCGGGGCGGCTTGTGCCGCAGCGGCCCACGCGGCTTCGTCGGTGAACACCTTCACTTCGTTCAACTTGGCCAGGCCCTGCAGCACCGGGCCCATGGCCTGCATGTAGGCGGTGTCGCCCAGCACGTACAGCGGCAGGCGCGTGGCGGGTGACACGCTCATCTCGCCGCGGAGGTTGCGGCAGGCGTCCACCAGCGCCTTGAGCTTGTCGACATGGGCAATCGACGCCTCGTCGATCTTGTTCAACTGGGCTTGCGGGTAACGCGCAATGCTCACCGACTCACCCGGCAGGCCGGCCACGGGCGCGACCTTCTGCCACAGCTCTTCGGTGATGAACGGGATCACCGGATGCGCCAGGCGCAGGATGGCTTCGAGCGTGCGGATCAGCGTGCGGCGGGTGGCGCGCTGTTGTGAGGCGTCGCCGGTCTGGATCTGCACCTTGGCGATTTCCAGGTACCAGTCGCAGAACTCGTTCCACACGAAGTCGTAGATGGTGTTGGCCACGTTGTCGAGCCGGTACTCGGCGAAGCCCTTGGCCACGTCGGCCTCGGTCTTCTGCAGCAGCGAACTGATCCAGCGGTCGGCCTGGCTGAAGCTGAGGTAGCCGTGGAAGGGTTGGCCCACCGCGCATTCGGCCTTGGTGTGCTCTTCCAGGCCGCAGTCCTGGCCTTCGCAGTTCATCAGTGTGAAGCGCGTGGCGTTCCAGAGCTTGTTGCAGAAGTTGCGGTAGCCCTCGCAGCGCTTGCTGTCGAAGTTGATGCTGCGGCCCAGCGAAGCGAGTGCGGCGAAGGTGAAGCGCAGCGCGTCGGCGCCGTAAGCGGGAATGCCTTCGGGGAATTCCTTTTCGGTCTGCTTGCGCACCTTGGGCGCGGTCTCGGGCTTGCGCAGGCCGGTGGTGCGTTTGTCCAGCAGGGGCGCGAGCGCGATGCCGTCGATCAGGTCCACCGGGTCGAGCACGTTGCCTTCGCTCTTGCTCATCTTCTGGCCCTGCGCGTCGCGCACCAGGCCGTGGATGTAGACGTGCTTGAAGGGCACGCGTCCGGTGAAGTGCGTCGTCATCATGATCATCCGGGCGACCCAGAA
>PNMH01000083.1 GCA_013823505.1 Polaromonas sp.
CGCCTCAGGTCGGCTCGGCTCCAACGAGGAACGCCCTATAGAGAGGTCTGACCATGGACATTGTTGCGCACGGGGTGTGGGTAGGCCTTGGTGCTGTGTGGATGCATCGAAATCGGCGCCTGGACCGTCGCACTGCCGCCCTGGCGGTCGGTATGGCGGTGGTGCCTGACCTGATCCAGTTGCTGCCTCTGGGATACCTGGCACTGGTCACTTCCGATGGTTGGTCCGTCCTGCAGGCCTATGCCAATGCCCTGCCGGGCTACGAACCCGCGATGTCTCCTGTCCTCTCGGAGCTGACCCATCATCTGCATTGTGTGATGCACAGCGCCTTGGTGGCCGGTGTGGTCACTGCTGCCTGCTGGGTGTGGCTGAGGCGCTTCTGGCTACCTTTGCTGGGCTGGTGGACTCACATCCTGATTGATGTCTTCACCCACTCGGCTGATTTCTACCCGTCACCGGTTCTTTATCCGGTGACCTATTGGGGGTTCGATGGCATCGCCTGGAACACACCTTGGTTCATGGTGGTCAACTATCTGCTCATGTTGGCTGTTGCCACAGTGATGTTCCGTCGCAAATAGAAAAGCCACCCCAAGACAGGGTGGCTGTTTCTGCGCAGAAGTCGCGATCAGTTGTGGTGACCCTTGCGCGCCAAGATATCAAGGCGAGCGACTTCGTTGCCCACCGTGCTGATCTTCTGACCATCCACCGATTGAACGACCTCTCCCTTGGCGAGATATGCAGTGCGTCCAAATTGGTTGGCTTTGGCCATGTTCCCGTCCTTGAAGACGTACAGGGTCTCACCATTGACCAGTGGGACTGTCTGCTTGGCCTCGGATTGAGCTGCATCCATGGCGAAAGCCGGGAGGGTTGCGGCGAGCGAAAGGACGACGATGTTGAATTTGCGAATCATGGTTTCTCCTGAAAGTTTCACGTTGATCGGGTGATGCAACGAGGTACCGTGTACAGGTCCAATGTAGTGACGCGCGGGTGACCGCTGGCTTGCCTGCAGATGACAGTTTTGACTGCTATTTGTCTGCGAACTCGCCGCCCCTTTCGATTGGAGCGGCTGCTGAACTGGTCAGCGCGGCTGAAACGCGATGATCCCCATCCCCAACACAGCCACCGCCGCACCGGTTACATCCCAGGCTGAAGGTCGGACACCATCGACTGCCCACAACCACGCGATGGCTGCACCGATGTACACACCGCCATAGGCCGCGTATACCCGCCCCGAGGCCGCATCGTGCAAAGTCAACAACCAAGCGAACAGTGCGAGGCTGGCCCCCGCCGGCAGTAGCAACCACGCTGAAGCGCCTTGGCGAAGCCACAGCCAGGGCAGATAGCAGCCAACGATCTCGGCCAAGGCGGTGGCGACGTACAGCAAAAAGGTCTTCATGGACGGTCAATGCGCAAGATGGCCATGGCACGCACAGGCCTCGCCGTGCGCGGCAGCCACCAGTTCCTTGAGGATGCCGCAGTCTGTGCCTTCGTCTTCACAACGGCCACAACTGGCCTTGAGCAGCAACAGCTGCTTTTCCAGTGCGCGCATGCTCTTGAGCCGCGCCCGCACCTTTTCGATCTGCTCCTGCACCAGCCTGTCCACGTCCGGGTGCGGCTCGCCCGGTGCGTCCAGCGCGCCCAGCAGCCGGCGGATATCGGCCAGCGGCATTTCCAGCGCGCGGCAGTGGCGGACGAAGGCCAGACGTTCCAGATGGGTGCTCGCGTAGTCTCGGTAGCCATTGTCCTGCCGGGCCGGCTCCGGCAGGAGGCCTTGTTTTTCGTAGTAGCGGATGGTGTCCACGTCCACACCTGTGGCGTCTGCCAGTTCCTTGATGCGCATGGGGTTTCTCCGGTGGGTGGGACTCAGGGCTTGACTCTGGAGTCGCTCCAGGGTTTTCAATACCCCTATTCTGATCCTGTAGGAGTTTCCATGTCGGCCCCCTCTTCTGAACCCGACCACACCCCATCGACTCGCAAGTGCGGGAACGCGGAGCATCGCCATGAGCCATCTCAAGTTCATGATCATCAACATGCCCAGGAACAGGACGGGGCTGCTGCTTGCTGTGCGCCCGCTCCAATCTCCCTCGAAGCACTCCGTGCTCCCCAGCTCACCTCCGACGGCGTGCGCACGGCCATCCGCATCCTGCAGATGGACTGTCCGACCGAAGAAGCGCTGATCCGCAAAAAGCTCGACCCGATGACCGAGGTTCGGCAAATGGACTTCAACCTTGTGCAGCGGGTTCTGACTGTGGTGCACGCACCCGGCGCGCTGGACCCGGTACTGGAAGCGGTGCGCTCGCTGGGGTTTCAGCCCGAGCTGGTTGAAGCAGGTGCCGCACGTACTCCTGCCCGCCAAACCCGAAAGCCCTGGTGGCCGCTGGCGCTGGCGGGCGCCGCAGCCATCGCCTCAGAAGCTGCGGACTGGGTCGGACTTCCTGACACCCTTGTGGCTGCGTTGGCCCTTGTGGCCGTATTGGGGTCAGGTCTAACCACTTACAAGAAGGGCTGGGTGGCCATTCGCAATGGCAATCTCAACATCAATGCGCTGATGAGTATCGCTGTCACAGGTGCGTTGGCGCTGGGTCAATGGCCTGAGGCGGCCATGGTGATGGTGCTGTTCACGATCGCTGAGCTCATCGAGGCAAAGTCCCTTGACCGGGCCCGCAACGCCATCGAAGGACTGATGCGTCTGACGCCGGAGCAGGCGACGGTGCAGCAGAACGACGGAAGCTGGCAGTCTGTCGAGGCCCAGTCTGTGGCGGTGGGCAGTTTGGTGCGGGTGCGACCGGGTGAACGCATCGCGCTGGATGGCAGCATCATCAGCGGACGTTCTACGGTCAACCAGGCGCCCATCACGGGCGAAAGCCTGCCTGTTGACAAGGCCGTTGGCGACGCTGTGTTTGCCGGCACCATCAATGAATCCGGCTCGTTCGAGTACCGCGTCACGGCCGCAGCAGGCAACAGCACGCTGGCGCGCATCATTCACGCGGTCGAAGAGGCGCAGGGCGCCCGGGCGCCCACACAGCGGTTTGTCGACCAGTTTGCCCGCATCTACACGCCCGTGGTGTTTGCCATCGCCTTGGCCGTGGCGGTGCTGCCCCCGCTGTTGATGGGCGGAGCCTGGCAGGACTGGATCTACAAGGCACTGGTGCTGCTTGTCATCGCCTGCCCCTGTGCCCTCGTGATCTCGACACCTGTGACCATCGTCAGTGGTCTGGCTGCCGCAGCCCGGCAAGGTGTGCTGATCAAGGGAGGGGTGTATCTGGAAGAAGGGCGCAAGCTGCGGTGGCTGGCCCTGGACAAGACCGGCACGATTACCCACGGCAAACCAGTACAGACCGATTTTGCGCGGCTTGACGACTTGGACGAGGCGCGGTGTCTGCAACTGGCTGCCAGCCTTGCGGGGCGCTCGGATCACCCGGTTTCCCAAGCCGTGGCGGCTTCGGCGAATGCCCAGGGTGTCGAACGAGAGGCTGTGGACAACTTTGAAGCCTTGCCCGGTCGCGGTGTGAAGGGTGTGATCGGTGGCACGGTTTACCGCTTGGGCAATCACAGACTGGTCCACGAACTGGGCTTGTGCACCCCGGACCTGGAAAATCGGCTCGATACGATGGAACGGCAAGGCAAGACAGTGGTCATGCTGGTCGACGAACAGAGGGAGCGGGTGATGGCCCTGTTCGCTGTGGCCGATACCGTGAAGGAAAGCAGTCGGGCCGCTATTGATCAACTGCATCGCCTGGGTGTACGGACCGTGATGTTGACCGGCGACAACGCGCACACCGCCGAGGCAATCGCCCGACAAGTGGGCATAGACCAGGCGCATGGCAACCAGTTGCCCGAAGACAAGCTGCGCGTGATCGAAAGTCTTGGCCGCGAAGGGGTGGTCGGCATGGTCGGCGACGGCATCAACGACGCTCCTGCGCTGGCCCGCTCAGACATTGGATTCGCGATGGGCGCCATGGGCTCTGACACGGCCATCGAGACAGCCGACGTTGCCTTGATGGACGACGATCTGCGAAAGATCGCCACCTTTATCCGACTGTCCAAAACCACCCATACGGTGCTGGTGCAGAACATCACGCTGGCGTTGGGCATCAAAGCCGTGTTTCTTGTGCTCACCCTCATGGGGCTTGGCACCATGTGGATGGCCGTTTTCGCTGATGTGGGTGCCAGTCTGCTGGTTGTTGGCAATGGACTGCGCTTGCTGCGCCGCTGAAAGGAACCAACATGGGCATTTTCGACAATCCGTTTGGCGACCGCCATGGCCCACGTCGCCATGGGAACCGCAGACACGAATATGAACACCACGCCCACTGAACCCACTGCGACGGTGGCGTTCGACCCGGGCACCTTCGAGCGGCTGCACCGGGCGTACCGCCGGATCGACCGCAGTGACCCAGCCCAGGCCTGGCATCTGCTCGAAGCCCTGCATGTGCTCGGGCAGACGCGGCTGGTGTCGCATGCACGAACGCATGGGCTCATGCTCGCGCTGGCCTGGCGGACGCGAAACCTGACCGAGGTGAATGGTCAGCTGTTGCGGCTGCTGCTGGTGCCGCTTGGGCACCTGCTGGGCCGGCTACCTCTGGGCAACACCGGGCGTTCGCACGTGGGGGCGTTTCGGCCCATGCAGGTCGCTCCGGAATTGCTGGCCACCATTCGCGCACATCAGCGACCGCCGACACTCTGAACAACCTGCGGGCTACCCGGGTCAACCGATCTCTATTGCTGTCTTCACCCTACAATCCATCCTTGATGCGTGCCTGCCTGTTTGCCCTGTTGCTGATGTTCTGCCTGCCCCTGCAGTGGGCCGGCGCAGCTACGGGCGCACCTTGTGTGCACGAACCCTGTGCGCCGATGCACGCCAACACGGCCGGTGTCTCGTCGCAGGCCGACGCCGCCGACCACGCCGGTGAGTCCCACGCGCAGCACCCGCACTGCGGAAGCTGCCACGCCGGCGCCCTGGCCCTGCTGGCCAGCGTGCCCTTTTCCATGAGCGACACCCGCACTCGAACGCAAGCGAAGTCGCGTTCCTGGACCGAGGGCCTGTTCGTCGAGCGGCCCGAACGGCCGCAGTGGCCCACCCTGGCCTGACCAGGGTTCGGTTTCTTTGGCGGCGCCCATTGCCGCCCCTATCCGATCCCTGTAAAGCGTGCCAGCCCTTGCGGCTGGTGATGTCCGTTCTTTCAGGGTCTTTTCATGTCTGTATCTCCCTGGCGGGGCCGTCCCCGTCTGGCCTGGCTCACGGCCGTGGTCCTTCTTCTGGCGCTGGATCAGCTAAGCAAAGCCTGGTTCGCCAGCACCATCGCGCTGGGCACGGCCATCGAGGTCACGACCTGGTTCAACCTGGTCCATGTGCTCAACACCGGTGCCGCGTTTTCCCTTTTGGCTGAAGCGGGCGGCTGGCAGCGGGTGTTTTTCATCGCCATCGGCTTCGCAGTGGTCGTTCCCATCACATTCGTCTGTCTGGCTCGCCAGGTGGAACCGCTCGAACGCGTGGCGGGTGCGCTGCTGGTGGCCGGCGGCAGCGGCAACCTGATTGATCGCATCGCCAGCGGCGCGGTTACCGACTTCCTTGACCTGCACTGGCGCGGTCTGCATTGGCCGGCCTTCAACCTGGCCGATGTGTTCATCGTGCTGGCGGCGGGCGCCTGGATCCTGATGTCCCTGCGTCCTGCCGTGGCCTCTTCGAAAGGCGCGTCATGAACCGCCCCTGGACCTGGCTGCTGATGGCCTGGCTGGTGGCCACGGCCGCCACCTCGGGCGCGCTGTTTCTGGGCGAGGTTATGGGCATGACGCCCTGCGTCCTGTGCTGGTACCAGCGCATCTTCATGTTCCCCCTCGCCATCATCCTCGGGATCGCCTGCTTCACCGATGACCGTCGGGGCGCCGTCTACGGCCTCGCCCTGGCACTGAGCGGGGTGGCCATGGCCGGGTACCACACCCTGCTGGTCGCCGGCCTGATTCCCAAGGCCTGGGTGCCTTGCAGCGCCGGTGTGTCCTGCGCGGACCAAAAGCTCGACATCCTCAACGGCGTCCAGATCCCCTGGCTGTCGCTGGCCGCGTTCATGGCGCTGGCATTCCTTCTCATCGTTTACCTCAGAAAGTCCTCCCGATGAACTCCAAAAAAATTACTGTTGCCGCCCTGGTCGCCATCGTCCTGGTGTTCTTCTTCCTCGGCATGAACGCTTACCAGAAGCGGGTGCAGAACTCGCAGGCCGAGAAGGTCAGCCAGGTGGTCCAGCAGTCTGGCAGCGAACCCGCCATTCAGACGGACAATCGGCTGGTCCGCTTCCATTCACCGGTCTTTGGTCCCAGCAATGCGCCGGTCACCATCGTCGAATTCTTTGACCCTGCGTGCGAGACCTGCCGGGCGTTCTATCCCATCGTCAAGGACATCCTCAAGCAATACCCGAACGATGTGCGCCTGGTGATCCGCTATGCCCCGTTCCATGCCGGCTCCGATCAGGTGGTCAAACTGCTCGAAGCCGCCAAACGCCAGAACAAGTACCAGCCCGTGCTGGAGATGATTCTGGCCACCCAGCCGCAGTGGGCAGACCACGGTAAACCCAACATCGAGCTGGCGTTCCGGGCGGCGCAGGAAGCCGGTCTGGACATTGCCAAAGCACAGGCCGACGCCCAAGGCTCGGACATCGCAGCTGTGCTGAAACAAGACATCGAAGACCTGACCGCACTGGAAGTGACCAAGACGCCCACGTTCTTTGTCAATGGTCGCGGTCTGCCGTCCTTCGGTGACCAGCAACTGCTGTCACTCGTGGCCGAAGAAGTGGCTAAAGCCAGGAAGTGATATGGACCCGCGTTTTTCATCCACACCTGGCCACCCGTCCATGGGCCGTCGGCGCTTTGTCCGGGTCGCCCTGGCCAGTGCAGTCGGCATGCCTGTGCTGATGGCCTGCTCACCCGAGGTTACGCCGTTTAAAAGCACCGATGTGACCGGCGCTACCTTTGCCCAGGATTTCCGGCTCAAGGATCACCTCGGCAACTTGAGAACGCTGGCGGACTTCAAGGGCAAGATCACGGTCGTTTTCTTCGGATTCACACAGTGTCCGGACGTCTGCCCCACCTCGATGACCACCATGGCAGAGGTCAAGCGCTTGCTGGGTGCCCAGGGTGATCGACTGCAGGTGCTTTTCATCACGGTGGACCCCGAGCGGGACACGCAGGCGCTGCTCAAGGAGTACATGGCGAACTTCGACCCGAGCTTCATCGCGCTGCGGCCCGAGCCAGACGAACTCAAAGACGTCGCGGCGGGCTTCAAGATTTACTACAAGAAGGTCTCGGGCTCGACCCCGACCTCCTACACCATGGACCACTCGGCAGGGAAGTACATCTTCGACTCCGAAGCCCGGGTCCGCCTGTTTTCCGCCTACGGAACCGATGCCGCCACGATCGCATCGGACATCCAGATCCTTTTGTCCGCGGCCTGAGGCGTTTGAAGCCGTGGTCAAGCCATCGAGTGACCTGACATGCACCCAACCAATATGCTCCGTTTGACAGTACTGATCCAACACCACCGGCGGTCTGTGCTGGCGGTCTTGGGCACCTTGATGCTGGGCACAGGCGTCGTGGCTTTTGGTGTCTCCCCGGCTTTGCCCGACGCGGCGCAGTGGCCCGTCCGGCAAGTGATGGAGGCCATGAATGCGCCACTGGTGGTGTCTGAGCCGACGACATCGAACCCCGAATTTCTGATCCACCAATCGCAGCTCACCCGCCGCGACGACTCCCTTCAAGCCCTGCTCAAAAGGCTGGGTGTCGATGACCGCGAGGCACAGACCTTTCTCGCGCACGACGCCACATCACGCCCGCTGTTGACCGGTGCGTCCGGCAAGCTGGCGTCGGTCACCCGAACGCCGCAAGGGCGCATGAAGACCCTGTCTGTGCGCTGGGTGGACGCGAGCAGCCAGCGCGTCAGCCGTCTGGTGGTGGAGCAACAAGAAGGTGGCTACCGATCCCGGCTCGAACAGCCGACGCCACGGCGCCTGGATCAGTTCGGTTCGCTCACCATCCGCTCATCGTTCTATGCGGCCACCGACCAAGCCGGCATTCCGGATGCCGTCGCTGCGCAGACGGTCGAGGCCTTTTCCGGGGACATCGATTTCCAGCGCGACTTGAAGCGCGGTGCGCGCGTCAGCCTTGTGTACGAGGCGTTCGAGCTGGATGGTGAAATCCTGTTCACGGGCCAGTTGCTGGGCGCCGAGATTCAGAACGGCAAAGACACGCACCAGGCCATGTGGTTCCAGCAGGCTGGCCAGCACGGCGAGTTCGTCAGCCTCGATGGAGCGAGCCAGCGTCGTGCCTACCTGGCCTCACCCCTGGCGTTTTCAAGGGTCACCAGCTCCTACGGGCCTCGCATCCACCCGGTGTTTGGGGGGCAGAAAGCCCACAAAGGCACGGACTACGGCGCTCCGGCCGGAACCCCGATTCGAACCGTGGCCGACGGCGTGGTGAGCTTCGCAGGGCGCCGGGGCGGGTATGGCAATTACGTCGTGATCCAGCATCTCGACAAGGCCGCCACCGCCTACGCGCACCTGGGTCGCATCGATGTCCGGTTGGGCCAACGCGTGCAGCAAGGTCAGACCATCGGCACCGTGGGCTCCACCGGAACGGCGACGGGTCCGAATCTGCACTTTGAATACCTCGTCGAGGGAGTGCAGACCAACCCGTCGCGGATCGCCAGCACTTCGTCGGTATCGACCGGTGCGGTTGCCCACCTGCCCGGCTTCAGGCAAGAGGCAAAAGCTATTCGGGAACAGCTCGCCATGGCCGCTTCCGTCGCCCTGACCGACGCGCAATGATCTTTGGGCTGAACGACTCCATGTCAACACCATCCGATCGGGTCACCACCCGACGAAAGTTGCTCTCCCGAGCTGCGCTCGCGGGTGCGTCTCTGGTCTTGCCATTCGAACAGGCCAGCGGCCAAACCAGCAGAAGCAGCTTGAACGATGGCGCTGTTCTGGCCGGCTCATTGCGTTCGTCGCCGGAAGCGCGTCTCATCGCGGTCTACCGAGCCATCGCGGCCGGGGACCGGCAAGCCCTGCCTTTGGCTGCGGCGCTGGTGCGTGACGTGCCGAGTTTCCAATTGGGGCAACTAGTCTACGGGGATCTTCTGATGGCCCAGAGTGGAGCGATGCCCAGCGTCGCCACAGTAAAAGATGGCCCTCCGGCCGTCCGCGAGCAACTGCAAAAACTGCGCGCCGAGGCCACCCGGCGCCTGGCTTCGCTCAGTGAGATGCCTCCGTCCGGCACCGTGCCAGAGCAGGTGCTGGAGCTTGCACGCAATGTTCGGCATGTGGTCGTCGTGGACGCCAGCCATTCACGGGTCTACGTGTTCGAGCAGAAGTCCAGCGGCCTGCAGCTGGTTCGCAGTTTCTATGCGTCCATTGGTCGGGCGGGTTTTGACAAAGAGGTGGAAGGTGATCTGCGCACGCCGTTGGGCATCTACCACATCACCAGCAGGCTGGACGACCAGCAGGTGGAAGAGCTGTACGGAATCGGCGCGCTGCCTCTGAACTATCCGAACGAGCACGACCGCCGAATGGGCCGAACGGGCAGCGGCATCTGGTTGCATGGCGTCCCACGCGTATCGTACGCCCGCAGCCCGTATGCCACCGAAGGTTGTGTTGCTTTGGCCAACGACGACATGGCCTACCTCATGCGCGAGCTTGAGCCACGCCGCACACCGGTCATCATTGCCAACGAGGTGAATTGGGTCAAACCGGAATCGCTTTCCATCCACAGAGCGGAGTTCCGTGAGCTGCTCTCACGCTGGACGCAAGCCAGGTCATTGGGCGATCGAGCGACGATCCATGCCTTATCCACCCGCGATTTCCGGGCAGACGATGGGGTGCAGGACCGACCGCTCAAGACGCTGGTGCGCGCTGTAGCTCCAACGCGCCAGAGTCGGCGCATCGATCTCAAGGAGGTGTCGATCTTTCGCTGGAAGCGCGGCGCCGAAGTCACAGTGGTCAACTTTGCCGAGATCGTGGTGGGCGAGACACGCGGGCTGGTCAAGCGCCAGTATTGGCGCAAGGAACAGGGCCGCTGGAAGCTGTTCTACGAAGGCGTGACCGGCTGATGCGCGGCAATCTTACCGGTGGAGCAAGAACGCTCAAACCCGGTCACGCGTTCCGCATGTGCCCGTGGCGGTGGTGGATGTCCGGGTAGTGCGGGTGCGAGTGCACCAGCGGCGTATGACGGTGCCGGTGCTCATGCGGATCTTGTCCGTCCCATGGAAAGTCGTGGCTGTGCTGATGGTGCTCATCATGCACGTGCCGGTGGGCATGATCGAGTTCTTCATGCAAATGCTCGTGCTCATGGCGTTCGGTGAGGTGTAGCCAAACACCCAGGACCATCAGTCCACTGGCCAGCCAGAAACCCGCACCGGTGTCTTCACCCAGCAAGACCAGCGAGAGCGCAGCCCCCGCAAACGGGGCGGTCGAAAAATAGCCACCGGTGCGTGCCGTTCCCAGGCCACGCAGCGCCAGCACGAACATCACTAGGCTGATCCCGTAGCCCAGCAGCCCGACCACCATCGCCGACATCGCGGTGCCCAGGGGCGGCAACGCAGAACCCAACGCCATCGCGAGGCCGAAGTTGACTGTGCCGGCAACGAGGCCTTTGGAACTGGCGATGAACAGTGCATCCGACGCCGACACCTTGCGCGTGAGGTTGTTGTCGATGGCCCAGCAAAGGCAGGCCAGTCCGATGGCCGCTGGGCCGATCCAACCAGACCCGGTATCGACAGTCCCTGTTGGCCAGGACAGCACCAGCCCTCCTGCAACGATGGCCAACATGCCCGCCACCACGCGGCGGTCAGCGTTCTCGCGGAAGGCCACCCAGGCCAGCACCGCCGTGAGCACAGCTTCCAGATTGAGAAGCAGCGAGGCGGTGGAGCCGGTGGTGCGGGTCAGACCGAACATCAGCGCCACAGGGCCCAGCACGCCACCAAAGGCGATGGCGCCCAATAGCCAGGGCCACTCGCCCGGCTGAAGAGCCGACGCCCGCCACCCTTGGTCGCGCAGCAGGCGGACCAACAGCATGCCGATGCCACTACCCAGGTACAGCAGCCCGCCCAGCATCACAGGCGAAACCGTGTTCACCAGCAATTTGGCCAATGGCGTGCTGGCGCCAAACAGCACGGCGGCCACCAGGGCATAGACAACGCTCTTGTTCATGTTCAGAAAGGGAGATACAGGAGCCGCACACCGACCACCGCTCACAGGTACTTGGTGATCAAACGGAACTCTTCGAGTGAGGAGCCTTTGGCCTCACCAACGGAGCCCTCGACCATGTGTTTCAGGCAATGATCCAGGTGGTCTTGAATCAGGGTCTTCTTGGCCTGAGCGACAGCCTTCTCGACGGCTTGCAGTTGCTGCGCCACATCCAGACAAGGCTTGCCCTGTTCCAGCATGGTGATTACGCTGGCAAGGTGCCCGCCAGCTCGGCGCAGCCGCTTGATGGTGGCGGGATGGGATTCGTGGGTGTGCATATGGAGCGTGGTTCTGTATCCTCCCCCCGAGGTTACAGTAAACTCGCAGATAAACGCTCGATTTCTCGATCTGAGATGCAAACCCTTCTTCTCAAACTTCACCGGCCCCAGCGCAAGACTTGTTTGCGCTGGCTGGTGCTTTTGGTGTTGATTTGGGGAACCCTTGCATCATCCATGGGCCTCACCACCTCGCATGGGCTGGCGGATTTGGCTCCAGCCGCACACGGGGCAACATCCAGCAATTCGCATGGACACTCACACGATGAGGATGTCCAGGTCGTTGAACCAGCGGGCGGGCACCCGCACCACGCCGCCGACCATTCCCACGACAAGGCGCACGCCTTGCCCGAGCAACTGACCGTGGCACCCGCCCCTTCACTTGAGCGGATCGCCGCTGCCCAACCCTGGGTCCCGGGGCTTGAAGCTGGCCGACTCGACAGACCACCCAAGTCCTGAGACGCCCCTCCCAGCGTCTCAAGCCGCGCTCGGCGGCTTGTTCCCATTCAATTGTTTCGGAGTTTTTTTTATGCACAGTTACATCTGGTGCAGGCAGCCGTTTGCGCCGTGGGCCAAACGCAGCCTGTCCACGGCATGGCTGGTGGCCATCAGCCTCGTGCTGTTGCTCGCCGCCAGCAACGTGTTTGCCCATGCGGTCGCGCAGGGCGACAAGGGTTACATCCAGGAAATCACAGGCGTCAACATCTTGCCATTCATGTACTTGGGCGCCAAGCACATGATGACAGGCTACGACCACATCCTGTTTCTCTTCGGTGTGATCTTCTTCCTCTACCGGCTTTCCCACATCGGTTTGTACGTGAGCCTGTTTGCCTTGGGGCACTCGACCACGATGATCCTGGGGGTCTACTTCAACGTCGGTATCAACAGCTACCTGATCGACGCCATCATCGGCCTCTCGGTGGTCTACAAGGCACTGGACAACCTCGGCGCCTTCCAGCGGTGGCTGGGCTTTCAGCCTAACACCAAAGCGGCCACGCTGATTTTCGGCCTCTTTCACGGTTTCGGACTGGCCACCAAGATCCTGGAGTACGAGATCTCGCCGGACGGCTTGGTCCCCAACCTGCTCGCCTTCAACGTCGGGGTGGAAATCGGCCAGTTGCTGGCCCTGGCCATCATCCTGATCGGGATGAGCTACTGGCGCCGAACCGCCGGTTTCGTGCGCCACGCCTACACCGCCAATGTCGTCATGATGAGCGCCGGCGTCGTGCTGGTGGGCATGCAACTGACTGGCTATTTTGTGTCCTGATGAATTTGCGAGACCCTGAACATGTACAACAGTGAAACCCCCTTGCGTGCCGAATTGCCCTCATCGAAGCAACTCACCCGTTCCACCGTGATCGCGGCGGTGTGCGCCATGGCCTTGCTGGCCACCGTGGTCTTACCGGCTGAGTACGGCATCGATCCAACAGGCGCCGGAAGGCTCCTGGGCCTCACCGAAATGGGCGAGACCAAGACCCGGCTGATCAAAGAGGCGTTGGCCGATGCTGCACCTGCCTCGGATGCTGCCGCGGCGACAGCCGCCGCCA
The DNA here is from genome assembly GCA_013823505.1 of Polaromonas sp. The sequence continues at coordinate 13,051 of PNMH01000083.1, forward strand.
TGCAACCTGCGGTAAGCCCGGCCCCGACGACCCAGCCAGCGCCGCTGAATGAGGCGGTAGCGGCCACCCCAGAAAAGGCCGCCGCCGCAGTGAAGTGGCGCGACGAGATGACCATCACCCTCAGTCCGGGCGAAGGCTCGGAAGTCAAGATGCGGATGAAAGAAGGTGAGCGCGCCGCCTTCGCATGGTCCGTGCAAGGCGGCGTGGTCAATTTCGATACGCACGGTGATGGCGATGGCAACTCCATCAGCTACAAAAAAGGACGCGCGGTACCCGCCGATACAGGTAATCTGGTAGCAGCCTTCACCGGCAATCATGGCTGGTTCTGGCGCAACCGAGGCGAAGACAAAGTGACGCTTGTGTTGCGCACCAGCGGCAGCTATGCCGACCTGAAGCGCATGAAGTAAGCAGTACGGGAGATGTGCGGGCTTTGCCCGCACACAGATCCACAATCACCAGCGGCTCGAGCCATTGGGTTCGGCTCAACTAGGCCTACCCGTTAAATTGCGTCGTCTCAGTGGTGGTTTGTCTGGGTATCGTGAACTCGTGCGCTGCGACTTGCAAAACCAAGTCCGAGTGTTCAAGCATCGCCGGCTTCACACGCTGACCAAGAGGAACCAAATACAGGTTGGCACCTTCGCGTCGAGCGAACTTCATGGCTGGAACGAAGTCGCTGTCACCTGAGACAAGAACGATTGCTTGGGCTTGTCGCTTCAGAGTGAGGGCCGCTATGTCCATGCCGATTCGCATGTCCACTCCCTTTTGGGAGATTTTGGGTCTGAGATCGTCAGTGCAGATCTCCACAGAGGCGCCCGTAGCTCTGTCCAGTTTCTTGCGCTGTACCACCCAGCCCTCGAACGACAATTCCCCAAGACGAAGAGCCATGAATGGCTGTTGAGCGAGTTGAGCGAAAAGCTGTTTGGATTGCGTGGTGACGTGGGTGTTCCCGAACTGAATGCTACCGCCCCCAAGAGGCTTGTCATGGGCACTCTCGAGCGGGTTGGAATCGTAGTAGTAGACGCGGTGAAGCCTCATCGCATCGAGTGGCGGCATGGACTGCAGTTGTTGCACCAGTCGCAGGAAGCTGTCTGCTGTTGCAGGGCTTCTGGCACTCCCAAGTTTGCGCTTTGCAAACCCTCCGTCAATCAGAATCGTGTAGTTCTGCATAGCGCAAAAAAATTGGCCGCCGAACAGGTCGAAGGTCGAAGCCTTCTGTTATATGTCACCCGTTGGGCAGCCGTCTCTTTATCGAGAGTTTTAGTCTACTAGCAAAGACACCAAAAAACACTGCATACCACTAAAAGTAAGTGTGAAAAAGTGCAGAGAAGTGAAAAAACGACTAAAAAAACTGGTGATGCATACAGACTTCGTTGCATGCAGTGTCCGCGCCGACCGAATTTTGACCCCCCACCCTGCCGATCCAATATTGACCCGGGGATGGATGCTGACCGTTGGTTGGTCAGCTGTGGATAAGTGTAGGTGTATCGCTGGTTCGTTGCTCTCCTGGAAGTGCGTTGATGGGGCGCGCCACGAAGCGGGCCAGCAGCTCGGGGTTGGACTGCCCGATGCGCTTGGGCACCAGTTCGCCCACCACTATGGAGAAGTACGTGATCAGCACCACCACCAGACCGGTCGCCGCGACTTGGCTGTAGTGCTCGGGCACACCCACCGTGGCCAGCCACACGGCCAGCGGCGCGGCCAGCGCCGCTTCACCCACGATACCGTTGAGCACGCCAATGGAGGTGATGCCGATCTGGATGGTCGAGAGGAACCGCGTCGGGTCTTCGCCCAGCTTCACGGCGGCCGCGGCCGAACGGTCGCCCTCGTCGATGAGTTTTTGCAGGCGCGCCTTGCGCGCAGTGACCAGCGCGATCTCGGACATGGCGAACAGGCCATTGAGCAAGATCAGCGCGAACAGCAAAGCGATTTCCATGGGGGGTGTGATCAAAAGTGGACGGAAGACGCCGCACGGGCGGCGTCAGCAGGCGGGCCCATCAGGGCGCCGGGGCAAAGCAGGGACAGGGTGCGGCAGCAGGTGTCGCGTGGAGGCACCCGGGCGCAGGTACTCAGGCTCGCTGCGGCGGCCGGAACAAAGCTTCCGGCAACGGGTCGGGCGACCCGACTTCAACCCAGCCCGTGTGGGTCGGTGCCGGTTTCGCAACGACTTTGGTGCGGACCCGCCGCAGCAGCGTGTCGGGCAGGTCGGGCAGTTCGTCCAGCAGGCCATGAGCTTGGTCCACCAGCCCCTTGCCATCGTTGATCTGCGCATCCGCCGCGGACACGGCCACCGACAGAGGGTCTGCTATCGCCTGTGCGTGCAACTGGCCCACGACGGCAAAGCCCGCCATGTTCCAGAACAGTTGCAGCACAAAAACCACCAATAACCAGCGACGCATCACGAGGAAATTGTACGCAACATGTTCTGGTGTACGGAGTGCACTTGGCTATGCGGAGGACGCCACCTTTAGATCTCGGGAGCCAATCCGAAGGTTTTGTCGGCCGCCAACATCTGCCAATCCTGAACCATCATGTCCAGAGCCCATTGCTCCGGGTAGTGTCGCAGCACACCCTGAGCCTGCATGCGGACGTCAGCCGGAATGTCTTCGCGGCGCGCCAATCGTTCGAGCATTTCTCGTGCTTGGCGCAGCGCTCTGGTTCGTTCATGCGGAGTGGTCACGGGTACTTCCTGATTGAAGTCATGCCGCACAAAAAACGATCCACATGCCCTTGAGCTGCAAGGCAATTCATGTGGGTATCT
>PNMH01000084.1 GCA_013823505.1 Polaromonas sp.
CGGGCCGCCTGGTGGCAGCGCTGTGCTCCCATCTTGCAGGGCGGGAGAGCAGCACGGCAGGCGCCTTACGTCAAAAAAGAGCGGGTTTGTTTCCCGGTCTCGCGCTCACTTCCGCATACACACCGCCATCGCTGCTCGAATCCGCACCCAATCGATACCCCATGACCCGGTAGCCGCGCTGGCGTTTGTCCCACATGCGCAGCAACGCAGGGTGCCCTGTATCGACGAAGTCGATGATCCGGACATCGGTCTTGGTGGCATGTTCTCGATGCAGGCGGCCCGCGTACTGCTGCAGCGTACCCTTCCAGGAAATCGGCATGGCCAGTACCAAGGTATCCAGTGGCGGGTGATCGAAGCCCTCGCCAACCAGTTTCCCGGTAGCCAGCAAAATGCGTGGCGCCTCGGGCGCCAGTGCGTCCAGCTCGGTGATCAACGCGGCGCGCTGCTTCTTGGACATGCGCCCGTGCAAAACGAAAGGCTTGGGCACCTTGGTATCCAAAGCCACCAGGATGGCTTCAAGGTGTTCAGTACGCTCGGTCAGCACCAGCACCTTGCGGCCTTGTTTGTACGCCGCTGTGACCTCGGTAGCGATGGCGTCGGTGCGGGCCAGGTCGTTGGCAAGGTGACGGAACACGTCCTGGATGCCCGCCGTGACCGGCAAGTCGATACGGGCAAACCGGGATCGCGGCACCACCTCCAGATCGTGCGGCGCGCTCGCCGGTCTGGCCGCGGTGTGGCGGATCGGACCACATTGCATGAAGATGACCGGCTGCAGGCCATCGCGGCGAATGGGTGTCGCGGTCAAGCCCAACACATATTTCGCCTTGGTCCTCTTGAGGATGGCGTCAAACGAGGTGGCGCCCACATGGTGGCACTCGTCCACGATCACCTGCCCGTAGTTTTCGACCAACGCATTCACCTCACCTTGGCGCGACAGCGATTGCATCACGGCGATGTCGATCTGACCGGTAGGTTTGGCCTTGCCGCCGCCGATGGTGCCGATCACGCCCTTGGCAGCTTTGTTGTCCAGGCCGAGGAAAACCTGCAGGCGCTCCTGCCATTGCTTGAGGAGTTCGGTGCGGTGCACCAGCACCAGGGTGTTCACGCCGCGACAGGCGATGATGGCCGCTGCCGTCACCGTCTTGCCGAACGCGGTGGGCGCGCACAGCACCCCGGCATCGTGTTGCAGCATGGCCGAGACAGCTTGCTCCTGGTCTGGCCGCAGGGTGCCGACAAAGTCGGCCTGGATGGGCTCCCCGGCGAACCGTTCGTCCCGCAAGTCGCAGCGAATGCCGTTGTCCTTCAACAATGCGCGTGCGGCGTCCAGACAGCCGCGCGGCAAGGCGATGTGTTGCGGGTAGTTCTCGGCGTTGCCGATGACACGCGGCTTGTCCCACACCGACATGCGCATGGCCTGGGCCTTGTAGAACTCGGGGTTCTGGAAAGCCGCCAGGCGGATCAGCCGATTGGCCAGCGCCTGGGGCAGCGCGCTTTTCTCGAAATAGATCAAGTTGGCCAGTGTCACCGTCAGTGCCAAAGGCATCGCGCCTGCCCACTTATTGGCCTTGGTGGCCTCGCGCTTCCAAGGCGTCGCCAAGTCCTCGTCGTCGATGAAGGTCACGTCCAGGGGATGGATGCCGCCTGTGGCGCGCAAAACGGTCGGCTCGATATCGTGCGGTGCCATGGGTTGAACGGACGCGAGAAACGCCCACTGGTCGTGGTGCGGTCGCAGTGCGGCGTCAACAAACACGCTGCAGCAGTTCTCGCGCGGGTGTTTCTGCAGGGGCAAGGCGATCAGGTTGCCAAAGCCGCCTTTGGGCATGGTGTCCTGGTTGGGAAACAAGCGGTCGTAGGACGCCAGCTTGAGCAGCCGGGTGCGCGCGCAGGTGTGGCTGATGATTGCGGTGCCGAGGCGCCTCGCATCGCGCGCCGACACGCGCCCAGCGAAAAACACCCAGGCATGGGCGCCCCGCCCCGAGCGCGAGATTTCCAGCGCTGCCGGCACACCCAGTTCGCGGCAAGACTGCATGAATGCCAGAGCGTCCTGCTGCCATTCGGCCTCGTCGAAGTCCACCGCCAGGAAGTGGCAGGTGTCGTCCTCCAGCAGTGGGTAGACGCCCACGGTCTGTTTGCCGGCCAGGTGGTCATAGATCACTGCGTCGGACAAGGGAACCAGCAGACGCTGGCTGCAGTCGCCGCACTTGATGCGCGGCTTCTCGCACACACCCGCCCGCCACTCGTTGGCGCAAGCCGGTGCATAGCCTGATTTGCCCGAGGTCCGACTCTCCCAGCGCACCGGAAACACATCGGTGCGCCCCCGAAACAGCCGCCGAAACAGCGCCACCTTGTCGGCGGTGCTCAGACCCGAGCGCTGTGGTTCAGGCAATGCTTCCGGAGCGGGCTCAACCGAAACAGGTCGAGCATCCGGCGATGGCGGCGTGCGCCACTCGATACCGTGCGATTCGAGCAACGCCACCAGCCGCGCGTTCTCGGCTTCTAGAGCGGCGAAGGCCTCTCGCTCAGTCATCGCCCCTGTGCCGAAAATACATACCTACTTGTGCCTTGTCATTGCGCTCACCTTGGCGACGAACTCATGAACGTCCTCATGGATTTCATCCTCGGTCATGCTCAGCGCCACCATCTCTCGAATTAGGGAGACATTAGGATCAGCTCTACGCAACTGATGGAAAAGACCCTCCGTGTTTTCATAAAGTATCTTCTTTCCGTTCACGACACTGAAGACATTTGCACTCACTTGCCGCCACGTGCGCCCCGGCGGCAAGGTTAGGTTCTGATCAATGAAGAAGTCGTCAATGATCTTCAGTGTTGATTGGGCGAAGAGATCGCCCGCAGCCAGTTGCAACTGCTGCAAGGCCGCCCGGCGCCATGCATCTGGCACCAACAGATAGTTTTCGATGTTCTTGCGCTTCCATTCGGCCAGCACGGCGTTGTTCGCCTGGGGGTGAAAGGCTTCGTTGTCGTCGTCAAAATCGAACAACATCAGGCGTGAAACGCCCGGCACGATCTGCTGCAGCGCCATGAAATGCGCGTCGGCGCGCTCCTTCATGTTCTTTTTGCCACCGCCTCCCATTGTCTTGAAACAGACCTTGTCCATCTCCTCTTGAGCACCACAGGCGCCGGCCCAGGCCCGCAGGATTCGCTCATCGCTTTCGCCCTCAACATAGAGGATGTAAGGCGATGCCATCAAGCGCGTAATTTCCTCGTTGGACACATCGGCCATGGCATGCAGAACTGCCGGGGTCGATTCCACGCGCTTGGGCTTGCGGTTAAGAAGGGAGACGATCTGGCTCGCGTCCACCCCTCGCGCAAACTCCTCTGCATGAGTTGCGATCAGAAACTGCGTTCCAAGCTCCTGCGACTTGCGTTTGAAGAAGTCGAGAATTTCGCGCTGCAAGTTGACGTGCAGATGAGCGTCGGGCTCATCCAGCAAGATAGTCGTCGGCTGATAGCCGAACAGGAAGGCCAGCAGGGTCAGCGTTTGATGAAACCCGCTTCCCCCCGAGATGATGTCGTAGCTCCTGTTGCCGTCTGCGTATTCCACCGTGATGAAAACATCCTTTGTCGATTCATAGCGCGGCTGACTGATCTTGACCGAGAACCAGCGCTCGACAATGCCCGCCAGCTCCTTCCAGTCTGCAGCAGACGGAGCCCGTTTGGGTGCCTGATCGCCATTGTCGCGCGCTGACGGGCTGCTCACGCGCAGCAGCAAGTTGCGAAGCACGCTTCCAGGTTGACCCTTGCCAACCTGCTGGCGGATCGGTGAGATGTCGAGAAACTTCTCGGTCGGCTCCAAGCCCGAAAACGGAGGCACGTAAGCGATTCGTGGGAGCGAGCCCGCTTTTTCGCATTCCCGGAACACTGACCAGCCACCGGAAGGAATTGCATACATGGTCTGTGGGGAGTGATACCGCAGTTCGACGCCAAAGGCACCTGTCTTTCCCGCACTGTCCTGCCACTCCAGAAGCACCTCGATCAACACGAACTCCTGTTTCTTCTTACCTGTTGCCGGGTCCGCTGGGTAATTGCGGTCGGTGCGGTCTTTCCAAAGCAGAATGAACTCTGGCACTGGCAGGGCTGTGAAGTTGGGTAGCACGACTTGAATGCCAGTGGTACCCGTTCGCTTGGACCGATGGAACTCGTCAACGCAGAACTGCCAGATGGCCATGGCCTGCAACACGGTGCTCTTGCCGCTGTTGTTGCGACCCACCAGCAGATCGAAGCGTGTGAAGTTGTAGACCTGCTCGCCCACACTTTTGAAGTTCCGTAGAGTCAGTTTGGTGATCATGTTCTGTTCTCAGGTTGGAAGACTCGCTCCAGTGTTGCAGGCAGCAGCGCAGCATTGGCATGGCGAATGGCAGTGTGCTTTGCCTTCAGTGACTGCGTGTACCGGTAGATGGCTCGGAGTTCGAGCTGTTTGGCCATGGGAGGCACCGGCATCTCGTAGTCTAGAAAAGTCGATGGTTGCAGACGACGGCGGCGGGCATTGGTTCCGCCGCTGATCTCTGCCAACGCTGGCCAAATGTCCGGGGTGCGGAAGTAGATATCGAGCACCTCGGGCAATACGGCATCGGTGTTGACCGTGAACACCGGGAACTCCGGCGACACGACCATGCCATCGCACTCCGGTGGCACCACACCCAGCGCGCCTTCCCAGGCCATCAGCTTGGGGTAGGTGAAGTCGCCAGCGTGAACCGTTGACAGCCGTGTGTATGCAAATTCACTGCCCATCTTGACGGCGCTGGGAAACACGCCACGACCGAACGAGTAGACGCCAGCGAAGCGGTATTGAGTCGTGCCGTCCACGGCCACGTCTGGCTGGCGCAGCGCGACCAGCTCAGACATGCGGCGCTTCGCAGGCTGCTCCCCCTGGGGATGAAAGATGTAGCTGCGAATCAGGCGCGCTGCGTCTTGCTCAACGGCCTCCAAATGCGCCTCCACTTGCCGGGTCTTTTCGGCCAACGTGTCAAAGCGAGCGACGATGGCATGTTGCTCTGCGATTGTCGGCAACGGAATCTCGATTGAGAGAAGCTCTGAGGGCTTTATGCGGTTCTTTCCACTGGTTCCTTGTGCCTTCTCGTCGCAAGCACTCCAAAAGCTGTGCCATTTGGTTACTAGCCTCATCCATCGAGGCTCAATCCGCGTCTGGTCAAGAACGAAAGTCGGAAACTCTGTGCTTACGTACGTGCCAGCTTGCGCCTGAGTTGCCACTGCCACGGCACCATTGCGTGCCCAAATTTTGTTAACAACGAAGTCAGCAGTTTCGATGCGATTGAAGCTAGGGTACTTGGTGTTGGCACCGTCAATCGGCTCACGTTCATACGCGCCTTCCCCCCAGAGACGAACCCCCAATTGACGATAGAGTTCGCCTGGAATTGGAGTGGTAAAGCGTTCCGCAGGAGTGCAAATCTGCGCCAGCGCCACTTTAGGCCACGCTTTCATCGGCCACCCGCCCCTTCCGCTCGGTCTAGCCGCCGCGCTTCCAGCTCTCGCCGCGTCTTGTCCAGCTCCGCTTCCAGCAGCTTCGCGTCAGGCAGCACGGTCTGGTATTCGGCGGCCATCACCTTGTTGGACAGGCCTTGCAGCGCGTAATGGGCCTCGTTGCTGCCTTTGCTGGTGCACAGGATCAGGCCCACGGGTGGGTTCTCGCCGGGCTTGGTCCAGTGCTCGCGAGCGTAGTTCAGGTACAGGTGCATCTGCCCTGCGTCGGCATGGCTGAACTTGCCGATCTTCAAGTCGATGACCAACAGGCACTTGAGCTGGCGGTGGAAGAACAGCAGATCCACGCGGAACCACGTGTCGTCCAGCCGCAGGCGGCGTTGACGCCCGATAAAGGCGAAGTCGTCGCCAAGTTCCAGCAGAAAGTCGGCCAGGTGCTGTATCAGCGCTTCTTCCAGGTCCGACTCGGAGTATTCGTCCTTGAGGTTGAGGAACTCCAGCACGAAGGGGTCTTTCAGCGCCTGCTCGGGCGTGATGGCGTCGCCGGGCTCGGCCGACTCGGCCTTTTGCAACATGGCGGCCTTGTTGCGAGACAAGGCTATGCGTTCGTAGAACTGACTGTTGACCTGCCGATCCAACTGCCTCACGCTCCAGCCGCAGCGCAGGGCTTCGGTTTCGTAGAAGGCGCGGGCCCCTTCGGACTTGACCGACAGCAGGCGCACATAGGCCGACCATGGCAGGGGGAAAGCCTGGGCCAGCGCGGGCAGGTCGATGAAATTCCGAGACGCTGTCTCGGATGGTTCTACGGTCGGCGATTTGTCAGACGCTGTCTGATAAATCCGCTCCGGTGGCCAGCAACGGTAGAAGTTGCGCATTTGCTGCAGGTTGACCACACCAAAACCTCGCCCGAAGCGGGCCGACAGGTCAATCGACAAGCGCTTGAGCAGGGCTTGCCCGTAGTCGGCTCGCTCTTGCCCGCCTTGCTCGAACTCCACGATGCGTCGGCCGATCTCCCAGTAGCTGGCTGTCATCAGCGCATTGACGCTCCGGGCTGCGGCGCGGCGCGCGGCCTCCAGCAGGGCGACGATGTCGCCATGGATATTGCTGTAGTCCGGCGCCTCGCCGGCGCTGCCGGGTATGAGTTCACTCATGCCTGCACCTCGTTCACCAGGGCTTCGATTTCGCCCAGCAGACGCATCACCTCGGCTTCGTGACCGCGCATGGTGGCGATCAGGTCTTTGGGGTCCGCATGTTCCAGCCCGGTCTTGGCGTTGGGGTTCTTCAGGTCCAGGTTGTAGATGGGCCAGTAGAGTGCATCGCCTTCGGCCTGGGCGGCCTTGGCGGCCTGCTCATGGGCCTGCTGCTCGGCCTTGCATGCGCGCAGACGGTCCTGCAGCTTGGCCTTCTCGCCCGGGCTGGCTGCGGCGGCCACGTCTTGTTCCAGCTTGCGCAGGGGCTTGCCCAGCGCCATGGCCGCAGCCCGTTCGGCTTCGGCCCGCTGCCAGTGCGGCGAAGCCGCTTCAACCGCCGCAGCACGTTTGCCCGCAAAGTCCACGGGCCATGCCTGCGGGCCTTCCTTTCGGTCGTTCCACCAGGCTTGGGCTGGGGCGAACTCTTCAAACTGCAGCGGGGCTGTCTTGCTGTATTTCTTGCGTCCCTCGGGCAGGGGCAGCTCGTAGTACCAGATGGTGTCGGTGGGGCCGCCGCGCTCGAAAAACAGCAGATTGGCCGGAATGTCGGTGTACGGTGAAAACACGCCCTGCGGCAGGCGCACGATGGTGTGCAGGCGAAACTCTTTGAGCAGCTCTTCCTTGATGACAGCGCTGATGCCGTCACCAAAAAGCGTACCGTTGGGCACCACCACGGCCGCGCGGCCACCACGCGTTGCCGGTTTTCCGCCCTTCACGGGAGCGCCAGCCACCCGCAGCTTGCGCATGATGTATTGCAGGAACAGCAACGCAGTTTCCGCCGTCTGCATGTTGGGCGGGAAGTTGGCCTTGATGCCCACCTCTTCCTCGCCCCCAAAGGGTGGATTGGTCAGGATCACATCCACCCGCTCGCTGTGGCCAATTTCGTTGACGCGTCGCTCCAGCGTATTGCCATAGGCGATCTGTGGCGCCTCCAGGCCGTGCAGCAGCAGGTTCATCTGCACCAGCATGTAGGGCAGCGGCTTGGCTTCCTGCCCTTGCAAGCTGTCTTGTTGCAAGGCACGGCGCTGCTGGGGCGTGGCCACCTGTGGCGCCAGGTGGTCGTAAGCCTCTACCAAAAAGCCGCCTGTGCCACAGGCCGGATCGAGCACGGTCTCACCCAGGCGAGGGTCGCTCACCTGCACCATGAAGCGCACCACGGGGCGCGGGGTATAGAACTCGCCCGAATCACCGGCAGCGTCGCGCATTTCGCGCAGCATGGATTCGTAAAGGTGCGACAGCGTGTGGATTTCTTCGCTGGCGCTGAAGTGGATGGCGTTGATCTTGTTGACGATGTCGCGCAGCAGGTAACCGCTGACCATGCGGTTCTGCACGCCCTTGAACACGTTGGCGATGACCTCTCGCTGGCTGCCCTTTTCGCCTTCGCTACCCAGACTTCGCAAGTAAGCAAACAGGCCTTTGCCGGCGCTGCCGTCGGTTCGCACAGCGAACTCCTGGTTGATGAAGGCCAGCAGCTCATCACCCGATATGCCGTCATCGCGAGCGGCCCAGTCTCGCCAACGGTAAGGCGATTCGATGATGGGCCGGTAACGTTTCCCATCGAGCTCGGCCTCTTCCTCGTGGACGATTTCCAGGTCGTCAAGGAACTTGAGAAACATCACCCAGGTGAGCAGCGGCAGGCGGTCCACATCGCCGTTGAGTCCCTTGTCTTTGCGCAGAATTTTACGGGCGCTGCCGATCAGCGCCGACAGGTTTTCCCGGGTGGTGAGGGGCGCCTTGGCTTTGCGGGTGGTGCGCGGTTTTTTGTCGGAAGGCGTGCTTGCGGCTGCCGACTTCTTGGAGGTGACCATGGGAACTGGAATCTCGTTGTCTTCTTTCGCACTCTGGCGAAGGCTTGGTTATTGGTAAAGCGCGGTCTGAAGCCGCGACACGGCATCCTTCAGGCCCAGGACGCCACCAAAGTGACGCGTGGCGATTTCGGAGGGAGAGCCGAAGCGATCGAAGGGCTGGACTTTCATCAGCTCAGACAGCGTGTTGAACTGGATGATGCCGCGCTCGATGTATTTGTCGAGCAGCAGCGCCAGCACCTCGCGGGCCGTGTCGCCATACTGGCTGAACAGGTCTTCTGCTTGCCGCCGCGCCCGCTCAGCTCGTTGGCGCCGGGTCAGCAAAGGTGCGTTCCACGCCAGATGACACAACAGGTCGAAAGGATCGGCGTCGGGCTGCTCCGCGCTGCTGGCCAGCTCCTCGAAACTGATGCCGCGTTCTGTCAACTCGCGCAGCACTTCGTTTCGGGTTTCGGGGTTGGCCCAGGCCGATTGCAGCGCTTCGCGCGTGGGGTACAGCGTGCGCACGGCGCGACCAGAGTACTCGGTGTACTTGACGACTTGCAGTTTTTTGCCGCTGGGGTCCAGGTCGTACACGAGGTGCCCGATGACCTCCACCTCTCCGCCATCGATGTAGAACTTGCGGGGTTCCAGAGGAGGATCACCGAGGATCTCGGCCGGGCCTGTCGCCTCACCCAACTCTGGCTCGACGGTGTAATTGGCTTCGGGTTCGGTGAAGGCACGCACTTCTTCTACCGCGGCCTCCAGCACTTCCCCCGCCTCGTCGATGGTGACTTCCTCTATGCAGGCCGGCTCTCCGTCAAAGTCCGGATCGGCAAAGTGGCGGGTGGCCGTCCCGGTGAAGTCGATGATGTTGAAGTACTCCTTGCCATAGTCCACCTTGAGCCGTGTGCCGCGACCGACGATCTGTTTGAACTCGGAACGGGAACCAACGACGCGGGCCAGCACCACGTTCTTGACCATTTCGGCATCGACGCCCGTGGTCAGCAGTTGTGAAGTGGTGAGGATGACGGGGGTTGGCTTGTCCACGTCCTGGAAGTGTGAGAGATGGGTCAGGCCGATAGCGCCTTCGTCGGCGGTAACCCGGCAGACGTAGTCGGGATATTGCTGAACCAGGTCGCTGTTCAGATTGAGCAGTTCCTGCCGCATCTCGGCGGCGTGTTCCTGATCAACGCAAAACACCAGGGTCTTGGCGAAGCGATCTGTGCCTTTGAGCAGATCGGTCAGGTGCCTGGCCATGGCCCGGGTCCGCGATCGCAGGGCGACGACGCGTTCAAAATCCTTGGTCTGATACTCGTCATCCGGCACCTCACGTCCGAACCGATCCAGCTCGTCCTTGCTGGGCCGCCAGCCAGCGGCATCGACCGAGGTGATGACCCGGTGCACGCGGTACGGCGCCAGGAATCCATCGTCGATACCTTGGCGCAAGCTGTAGGTGGTGACCGGGTTGCCGAAATAGGCATAGCTGTCGCGCGACTCTTCGCGCAAGGGGGTGGCCGTCATACCAAACTGAACAGCGGGCTCAAAATAGTTGAGTACTGCGCGCCAAGCGCTTTCGTCTCGACTGGAGCCACGGTGGCATTCGTCGATGACGATGAGGTCAAAGAAATCGGGCCGGTACTGCCGAAACACCTCTTCGTTCGCGGTGGTCAGCGACTGGTAGATACCGAAATACATGTCGCGACTCTGGCTCACATCGCCGCCGGCGATCTTGTGCCGGGCGTCGCCGAAGGGCGCAAACATCTTGGCCATGGGATCGTCCACCAGGATGTTGCGGTCTGCCAGAAACAGGATCTTGGGACGTCGATGCTCACCACTGCGGTTCCAGCGGCTGCTCCAGAGCTTCCAGCAAATTTGAAAGGCAACACAGGTTTTGCCTGTGCCTGTGGCCAGGGTCGCGAGAATACGCTTCTGGCCGAGCAGGATGGCTTCAATGACCCGCTGGATGGCGATCTGCTGGTAGTAGCGCGGTACCTTGCCAGAGACCAGGTTGAAGGGTTCCAGGAGGTGCGCCGTGGCGCCATCTGGCAGGCCGGTCGCGGCCGTCAGGCGGGCAAATAGTTCATCTGGCGTGGCGTAGCGGTCCACCTCGCGCTCAGTACCTGCCGTGTAGTCGATTTCAATGATGCGCCGGCCGTTGGTGGCGTAGGCGAACTGGAGCCCGAGGATTTCGGCATAGTCGCGCGCTTGCTGTACACCGCTTTCGGCCGGCAGGCTCTGTTCCTTGGCCTCGACCACGGCCAACGGGTAGTCGCGGCGCAAGTACAACAGATAGTCGGCGCGCTTCTGCCGCCCCCGCCTCACCTTGCCACCGGTCACGATGATGCGGCCATTGGTGAAGCTGTGCTGCTCGCCGATGAAGCAAGGTGCAGCGGCCCAACCTGCTTCCACGAGCTTCGGTGTCACAAACTCGCGGCAGGTGTCTGCTTCCGTCAGCACATGCTTGTGTTCTGGCTCCCTCGACATGCATCCTCCCCCTTTTTATTCGTGCGCGCCCGGCCATAGCCGAGTGAAGTCAAATGACAGCTGTCGGTGGTGACGCACAGACAGTAGGTACACCGTGGCGTCGATCCCCTTGGCAGCATCCCTCACGGTGTACAGGATCAGGTAGTCACCGTGCAGGTACTCCCGCAGTGCGTCAGGCGCACCTGCTGCCAATGCTGCCAGCTGAGCCAGCGACTCGGTAGATTGTGGAGGATTGGCCAGGTAGCGCCGACCAATGCGAGGAAAGCGACGCAGGTTGGGGATGACCGTGGAGCGCAGTTCGGCCAGCAGGGCGTCGAAGGCAAAGCCTGCATCGGCTTCCATCAGGAATGCCTCGATGGCATCCAGCCGCTCCAGGAAACTCGCGGTCAGCTCGACCCGATATAGCTGGTCAGCCACGCTTCTTGGAAACGGGTTTGTCGGGCTTCGCCTTGGTGGAGACCTTGGCAGACGCCGCGCGCCGGTGTTGCAGTTGTCCAATGGCGCCGTCGGCTTCGAAGGTGCGGCCTGAAGCAATGTCGGCCAGGCCACGACGGGCGTCGTCAAGCAGCAGCAGATGGATGCGCTCGCGCTCCAGGCGGTGGTAGTAGTCCAGCCGATCGGCATCGATCAGAGCGACGTAGCTCTCCCCGTTCTTGGTTATGATCTTTTCGGCGCCAGCCTTGGCTTGCTCGGCCAGCTCGGAGAGGTTGGCGCGTGCCTGGGTGAACGGCACCACATCGCTGGCAAAAATGCCCATGACACGCCTCCTATCAAGTTACAGAATAGTGTGCAGTATAGATTCCTCACATCCACGGCGGAGTGGCGCAACCTGGTCACCGATGCCACTCGTTTCTCGGGTCGCACGGCATAGTCGTCCCGGCGCAGCCCGAGTGGCATCCATTTGCTGGCGCGTAGCCTATCCTGCCCTACCCCTCTTCACTCCTACACAACAGGGTCGGACCGTCCGACCCCTTGCCCCGCTGACTGAAATGAAAGGGTAAGAACCACCAGGCACATGCAAGTGGGAGCGCCCAAGTAACGTTCCCGGCGATCCGCCCTGAGTTGTCAAGCAGCTTGACAACTCAAATCAGCGAGAGCTTCCAGGGGAGCCGAACTGAAGCCTCCAGCCCCACTGCGACTGCACGAAGTCCTCGCGGCAATGACAGATGTGCAGGGCGAAAGCGGTTGCAGGCCCAGGGGCGCTGTTCGACTCCTGAGGTCGAGCGTCGGCCAACTGTGTTCGATTGGCTAGACTGCTCGAATCCATGGAGGCCCAGCATGACCAAGCCATATCACGTGTTCATTTCTTATGCCACGGAGGACGAGGCGTATGCCGACGAGTTGGCCCGCTCGCTGCAATGGCTTGGCTTGTCGGTTTGGTTCGCGCCCATTGCGTTAGAGATTGGTGGCAAGTTGCTGGATTCGATTAACGCGGGCCTGATGGCCTCGCAATTCGGCCTGTTGCTCCTATCCCCGACGTACATATCCAAAAAGTGGACGAGCTACGAGTTGGATGTGCTGCACCGTCAGCACATTGAGGAGGACAAGAAGCTGCTGCCCATCTGGCATGGCATAGACAAAGCGCAACTGGACAGCTGGAATCCCGGTCTTTCGGGGATCGTTGCGTTGCGGAGTACTGAAGACCCGAACACCATCGCCAAGAAGATTGCCAATGTGGTGTATCAAGGATGCCCTGTGGTGGGCGTTGACCCGTCCTATGAAAACCCGCAGTGGCGATTTCTTCAGGGGCGTGGAGAGCTCTACTTGAACAACCGCGATGGCGGCGCGTTCAATGTCTTCCATGCGGCCACATTTCCTGACAGTGCGTACCCGATCTACGTCCATGAACGTCCTCACAGCCGCCGAGATATTGTGCTGGCGGTCGCCAAGGCCTTGTATTACCGCAGCTACGACGAGTTGAGCCTAATGGATGACGACCGCGAACAAATGAAGGTCATCTGCAAGCAGCACGGCTTTGACCTCGATGCACCAGGATTTGACCCAGCGATCTACGGCTAGTTTCTGAAGGGAAAGACGGCTGCCGCACAGCAGTCGCTCAGCTGGAATGCAGCCACTTCAGGGACGAGGATCGAGCGTAGCCCTTCAACGCTCCATGTCGATAGAGGGCCTGGTTTTCACAACCTCTCGCGGTTGTACAGCGGGAGTTTGTTGCTTGTCCTGACGCGCTGCCTCGCGTTGCAGTCGCGGCGCGACTTCCTTGAAGTACGCCGATTCGCTCACGAACCGCACAATGTGCTTTGCAAGCTCCTGGTCCTCCGGGACATCGGATGCCTGCAGCGCCTTCTTGATGCGCGCCCAGGCCTGGAATGCTCCGGAGCGGCTGCGCTCGTAGTCTGCGCCTGACTTGACCAGCTGCTCGTCATGCTGGCTCAACCGCCCTTGCTGCCGTGCCTTCACCTGCCAGATGCGTTCATCCCTGCGGTTCGCCCCGCGTGAGGCTTGCCGCGTCGCCTCAGCCTCCACACCCAGTTCACGCAGCTTCTCGGCAAAGGTTTCTCGCCAGCGGTGCAGGTCCGTCTTGCGCGGGTTCAGTCGTCCGCCGTCGATCGACTCGGCCTTCACACTCAGGTGCACGTGCGGGTTGGCCTGGTGCTCGTGCAGCACCATCACGTAGTGGTGATCCCTCAGCTCTCTTCTCGCGAACCCGCGTGCGGCCTTCAACACGGTTTGCGCTTCGGTGCCCTGCGGCATCGACAGCATGATGTTGAAGGCTTCGCGCCGGTGGCTGGTCTCCGGGATCAGCGATCCGCTGACGCGCCATTGATCGACCAGGTCGTGCATGGCCTCCTTGCCCTCGCGCACGACGCCCCGGTCGTCCTCGATGCGCAACCGGCCGTTCTTGCAGATGTAGCGAAAGTGCGCCGCGATGGCGCCCATGCCCCGTCCACCCCCGGTGACCTTCACCATCACCTGCGGTGACCGCCGCATCACGGTGGCGGCAATGCGCTGGCGGATCATGGCCGCATTGGGCCGGTTCGGGGTGTTCAGACGCGGTGTGGCGTCCGGCTTGACGATGCGGCTGGCCGGGTAGAACAGCCGCTCGCCCCATTCCACCAGCACGCCGTCGATGGAGGGGCCGGTCGTCATTGGGGGCGCCTGGTTGCCCGCAGTTCGGCCACCAGTTCTGCTGCCGTGTCCAGGTGGCGCCGGATGTCTTTGTTCAGCGTATCGATGCCGGCCTGATAGCGGTCCAGCTCCTGCGACGCACCGGGCTTGACCATGTGCAAGATGCGCAGGTAGGCGCTGAGGTCGGTGCTGATGACGGCCAGCCTGTTGGTGGAGGCCTGCAGCGCGGCCACGGTCTGGGCGTGGTTCCTCGGCGGCGGAGCCCCTTCAATGAGCGCGGCCACATAGATGCTCTTCGAGACATTCGCGATGCGGGCCTGGTAGTTCATCAATGCGGCATGTCCGGCAGGCAGGCGCAGCGTGACCTTGACGAGCTGCTCCTCGCGCACATATTTCAAGGGTTTCGGATCTGGCTTCTGATCACCAGACTTTGGGGCCAGGTAGGCCAGCACGGCCTGGCGCACCAGGGCAGCAGGGGTCATCTGGTTCACAACTGCGCGCATCTGCAACGGCTCGCGCAGGCCGCGCAAGTCAATGGTCACCCGGTCACGCTGAGGCTTTCCCATGGCCTGCCTCGGCACTGACGGGTGTGGTTTCGGGCGTCAGCCGCGCGGCCAGCTCGGCGACACGCTGGCGCAAGGCCTGTACCTGATCGTGGGGGAGGGCAACGATGCCCCCCCGACCGGTTCAATCTCTGCAACGCTGCGTCCAACCGCTCACAGAGGCCGGTGGCCCGGGCCAGTGCCTGCGCCATCTTGTCTGGTCGCGGGGGCGTCTGTGCCGGCTTGTCAGAAGCGGGAGCAACCACGCGAGCCGCATCACGGAGGCTGGCCACGGCCTCACGGGTGATGGGTTCTGTGCCAGCGACAAGCGCTGCCACCTGCTCGGGCTGCTCTTCATGCAGGCGGCTCAGTTCGTGGAGCGTACGCGGGGACTCGCAACGCCCGTCTTTGAATGCCTGGTCCAGCACGGGTGGAAGGCTGAGCAGGGCCAGGTGGTGCGCCACCGTACTCAGGTCCATGCCCAGCTGGCGGCCCACCTCGGCATTGGATTCCCCGGCATCCACCCGGCGCCGGATGAACTGCGCCAGTTCGAGCGGGGACAGGTTCTGCCGCTTCAGGTTCTCGGCCACCTGGTCGTAGGCATTGCGCGCTTCGACCGCGTAGATGACGGGCACTGTGGTCAGCCCAGCCTGGATGGCGGCGCGCCAGCGCCGGCTGCCAAAGCGGATCAGGTAGCGTCCCTTGTCGTCCCGGTCACTGACCACGATGGGCTGCAGCATGCCGCGCTGGGCGATGTCCTGCGCCAGTTCCTCGATGGCCTCCGGTGGAAATTCCTTGCGCGGGTTGTCCGGGTCTTCGTCCAACTGGTCGACAGGTACCAGCAATGCCAGCCCCGTCGGCACGGGTCTGCCCTCGAACAGGTTCAACTGGTCGAGATGCAGTCCCGGGGTC